>DASXOS010000001.1:0-24733 GCA_036494115.1 Solirubrobacteraceae bacterium
CGCTTCACGTCGGTCACGTCAGCGCCCGGATCGTGGGCGGGGACCCGGAGGGTGGCCGAAAAAGCGAAGATTAACGTGGGTTTTTCGGCCACGCCCCCGGGGAGCGGGCGTTACGGGTGCGGTTGCAATCCGAAGGGAACCCGGGCGACCCGCCGGCGTCGCTGGATCTCGTGGCGGTCGCGCCGGGCCTGGGGGAGCCGCCGCCACGCTTCCACATAACCCCCGAGGAGCTCGCGCTCGCGCAACGCGGCGTAGCCGAGCGCCAGCACCTCGTAGACGAGGAGCGGGACGGCGTCGCGGGCCAGGTCACGCGCCGAGTCGTTCTTGGCGATCATCAGCAGGCGGTTGCGGAACTGGGTGCGGCGGTCCGCCGGGGTGGCGGTGGCGCGGGTGGTGGGGCTGTAGGTCCGGATGTGGTGAACGACTGCGGTGGGCTCGTACCGCGAGGTCCATCCGAACAGACACGCTCGCCAGGCGAGGTCGGCGTCGCAGCCCCAGCCGGGCATGTTCTCGTCGAAGACCTGGCCGCCGATCGCGCAGTCGAGCAGCGTCTCGCGGCGGTAGAGGGCGGCGGCCCCGTCCGCGCCGAACACCTCGCCGGCCACCGCATAGCTGCTGGCAGCCGTGCCATGCCCGACCAGGCTGTTCTTGCGCCGCCGGTCGAACGTCATCGCTGCCGCGTCGAGGAGCTCGAGACGCTCCTCCGGCAGAGGGCCGGTGGCGCGGATCAGCTTCGGCGCCACCGAGCCGACGCGCGCATCGGAATCGAGCGCCCGCAGGCAGGCCGCCCGGTAGCCCGGCGAGATGAACGTGTCGGCCTGGAGCATCGCCACCGCATCGGTCTGCACTCGCGCGAGCCCGGCATTCATCGCCTCGGTGTACGGCACCCGGCGATCCAGCGCGAGCCGCTCGACCCCGAACCGCGTGGCCACCTCGGCAGTCTCATCCGCTGAGGCGTTGTCGATCACGAGCCCCTCGTCGAAGCCCTCCGAACACGCTAAAGCCAGCGCGTACTCGAGCAGCGGCGCCTCGTCGCTCGAGAGGATCACGAACCCCGCCCTCATCCGAGCAGCTCCTCGTAGACCCGGATCGTCTCCGCCGCCGTCCGTTCCCAACTGAATTGTGCGGCTCGGGCCCGGCCGGCCTCGCACAGCCGATCCCGCCACGACCGATCCTCCACCACCTGGCGGATGGCCCCCGCCATGTCCGCCGGGTCGAGCGGATCGAAGTATGCCGCGGCGTCCCCACCGGTCTCGGGTAGGGCGCCGGCGCGGGCCAACACGACGGGGCAGCCGCGCCGCATCGCGTCGAGCACGACGAGCCCGAACCCCTCGTACAGGCTCGGGACGACCAGCGCCTCGGCGTCGCGCAGCAGCGCGTCGAGGCGCGCGTCGGGGACGAATCCGAGCAGCTCGACGGGGTCGGACCCGGCCAGCCGGCGCAGCGTGGCGCCGGCGCCGGCGTCGTCCGCGCCCGCAAGCAGCAGGCGATGGGGAAGGCCCGCCCGGCGGAGCCGGCGGTAGGCCTCGATCAGGCGCGCCAGGTTCTTCTTGGGACGCAGGTCGCCGACGGCGAGGAGATACGGATCGCCGGCGGCGGGTGCGACGTCGGAGTCCGCGAGCGCGGGCGCCTCGGGGATCACCCGGAGTCGGTCGGGCGAGACGCCGTAGCGACGGGTCACGTCGTCGGCGGTGAACTGCGACGGGCAGATCACGCGGTCTGCCGAGCGTACGGCGCGGGACACGAAGACCCGGTACTTCCACCCGGTCAGCCGCGGCATCTCGTCTGGGATCTCCTCGAAGCCGAGGTCGTGGACGGTCACGACGCCGGGGCAGTCGCGGCGCAGCGGCAGGAACGAGTCGGGCGAGTGCACGAGCCCGGCCCGCCGCGCGCGCAGCAGGCGGGGCAGCGTGATCTGCTCCCACCACAGCTCGGGCCCGCGGCCACCGCGTTCGAGGGGCCACAGCTCGTGCCCCGCCGGCGGCCGGCGCGTCAGCGCCTCGAGCAGGCGGCGGACGTAGATCCCCGAGCCATGGGGCATCGCCCCGAACGCATCGCGGGCGTCGAACGCGATCAGCGCCACGTCAGCGCCACCGGTGCGACCGGGTGGGCGCGGCGACCGCGTCCTCGTAAACCTCCCAGGTGCTGCGGGCGGCGTCCTCCCAGGTGTAGGACAGCGGGTGCGGGGCCGGGCGCACGGCGGCCTCGGCGGTGGCGATCAGATGGTCGAGGTCGCCGAGCGGGGTGAGCTCGACGTGGCCGTCGAGCACCTCTCGCAGCGCGGGCACGTCGAACGCGGCCACGGGGGTCCCGCAGGCCAGCGCCTCGACCGGCGGCAGTCCGAAGCCCTCGTCGTCACTGGGGAAGACGAGCGCGTGAGCGCCGGTGTAGATCGCAGCCAGTTCGTCGTCGCTCACCGCACCGGTGAGGGTTACGCCGGGCAGCTCGTGAGCCCACTTCGCGGTCGGACCGACGAGCACCAGTGGCATCGTGCGCGCCGCCTTGGCCAGGGCGGCCACACGCTTGCGGGGGTCGGGCGTCCGCAGGCCGCCCACCCACAGCAGGTAGCGCTCGGGGAGCTCGTAGCGCTGGCGCACGGCTTCGACCTCCTCCGCGGGACGCCGTCGGAGCGCCGGCGCCGCAGCCTCCCCGATGACCACGATGCGCTCGGCGGGGATGCCCAGCCGCTCGATCGCGTCGTCGGCGACCGCATTGGTGGGGACGATCACCCGCTCGGCGCGCTGCACCGCGAGATAGCGCAGCTTGAACCGCAGTCCCGTCCGCAGATACTCCCCGCGACGCTTGAGCGGGATCAGGTCGTGGAGCGTGACCACCATGGGGACGGGAGGGTGCAGGAGCGCACCATCGATCCACGGGCTGTGAAACACGTCGCAGCCCCGCGGCTTGGCGGACTCGAACAGCCCGTCGCGACCCAGTTCCTGGAGCGCCGTGAGCAGGCAGCTGGTGTAGCGGCCGATCCCGGTCGTCTCCTTGGTCGGGCGGCTGTCGAATGCGACCCTCACGAGATCAGCGCCTCCACCCGGTCGATGTAGTCGGCGGTGTTGAAGCGGCGTGCTTGCTCGCGTGCCGCCGGCCCCATCTCCTGGCGACGGGCGAGCACTTCGAGGACGGCGGCGGCAAGCTCATCGGGCTCGCCGGGGCGGACCAGGCGGCCGGTGATGCCGTCGCGCACGACCTCCGGCAAACCGTCCACAGCTGTGGCCACCACCGGCGTGCCGACCGCCATCGCCTCCGCGAGGACGGTTCCGAACGGCTCCTCGTACGAGGGGAGGACGAGCACGTCGAGGTGACGCATCAGCCCGGGGGCGTTGGCGTGCCAGCCATGATGCTCGACCTGGTCGGAGGCGAGCACCTGGCGCGTGTACTCGGGGGAGCCGTCGTAGGGGTCATCGCCGACCACCACGATCCGGGCATCGGGGCACCCGCGGCGGATCGCCGGTGCGGCGTGCACGAGGTCGAGCGGGCCCTTGCGCGGTTCGAGCCGTCCCACGAACCCGACCACCGGTCCGGTGCCCGTGGGCCACGGCGCGGCGGCCGCCGGAGGATCCGGGTCGACGGGGCAGTACACGACGTTCGCGTGCAGATCGCCAAGGCGGCGGGCGACCGCCGCCGAGTCGGCCAGCACGACGTCCGCCTTGCGCCAGAAGCTCGGGACGCGTTTGACCATGTCGTGCACATGGAGCACCAGCCGCGGGCGTCCACGGCGGCGCAGCAAGGCGAGCGCTGGAATCAGGCGGCCGCACACGCCGGAGTTCAAATACACGACATCGGCGCGCCAGGCCAGCCTCGACGCCGTCGCCCAAGAGGCGATGGCGCGAGCGCCTGTCCGGCGTTTCAGACCGCCGAGCGGCAGCGCGTGCCATTCGTAGCCTGCGGCCAGCGCCGCGTCGCGCAGGGGCCCGCCTCCGGGGGTGGTGAGCGCGACGGCCCACCCGCGGCGCCCGAGCCCGGCCAACAGTCGCATCAGGGATGCCTCTGCGCCACCGGGATGGTCGACGGCCGTGATCGCGAGTATCCGGTGGTTCATGGTGGTCCCGCCGGCGGCGCACTCTAGACCACGTGGTCGCGCGGGGGTCCCCACGATCACCATGGGCATGCCCGCCTCACCGGCACGGTACGGTCGCGCCGTGCGGGACTACTACGAGGAGCTGTGGCGCCGCCTGCCCGAGGGGCTCGAGCCGCCGGGCTTCGAGCGCCGCCGGGGCTTCCTGCTGGCGCACGTGCAGCCCGGCGACCGGGTGCTGGACCTCGGCTCGGGCGCCGGAGACTTCACGGCGGTCCTGGCCGCGGCGGACGCGCAACCCGTGGGCATCGAGATCGCGGAGGCCGCGGTGCAGCGTGCCCGCCGCGAACACCCGGACCTGGACTTCCGCCTCGCGCCGATCGACGGGCCGCTCCCGCTTGAGGACAACGTGTTCGATCTCGTGTGGGCGAGCGAGGTGATCGAGCACATCGCCGACACCGCCCGGTCGCTGTCGGAGATCAGGCGGGTCCTCCGACCCGGCGGCCGGCTGCTCGTGACCACGCCCTCGCACGGGCGCCTGCGCCTTGCGCTGGGCGGGACCGAGCGCTTCTCCGAGCCGCTCGGCGATCACCTCCACCTCTACACGCGCCGGTCGCTGGCCGAGACCCTGCGTGAGTTCGACTTCGACGAGATCCACATCGACGGCGCCGGCGGGCCGCCCGGCTTCCGGCGGATGCTGTTGGCACGGGCCACCCGGTGACCCGGGTCCTGCTCGACACGACCTACGCGCGCCGAGCGCCCCGCTCGGGCACAGCGGTGTATCTGGAGCGGCTCCAGGACGCGCTCGCCGGACTCGACGGCGTCGACGCCGTCCCCGCGGCCAACCGTCGCCGCCGAGCGCCAGCCGGAGGAGGGCTCGGCAGCGTCCGCAACCTGCTCTCCGACGCGTGGTGGACCACGCTGCAACTCCCGCGCCTGGCGCGCCGCGCCAACGCTGGCTTGATCCACCATCCGCTCCCGGCCCGGGCGCCGCTGACCCGTACCCCCCAGGTGATCACCGTCCACGACCTCTCGTTCGAACGCCTCCCCGAGCAGTTCGATCCCCGCTACCGGGCCTACGCGCGGCGAGCGCATCGTGATGCCGCTCGCCACGCCGCGGCGGTGATCTGCGTGAGCGAGACGACCGCCGCCGACGTCCGCGAGCTGTGGCAGGTGCCCGCCGGGAAGATCGTCGTGGCGCCGCTCGGCCCGGGACAGCGTCTCGGGCGCCACGATCCGCCGGACCATCCGCGGCACTTCCTGTACCTGGGCGATGCGGAGCCGCGCAAGAACCTGGGGACGCTGCTCACCGCCTACCAGCAGTACCGCGCAGCGTCTGACCAGCCTCTCGAGCTCGTGCTCGCGGGGTCGGCGCGCGCGCACGGCCCCGGGATCAGAATCGAGTCCGCGCCCGACGCCGGCCGGCTCTCCCGGCTGTTCGCCGAGGCGGCGGCACTGGTCCACCCGAGCCTCTACGAGGGCTTCGGTTTGACCGTGCTCGAGAGCATGGACTCCGGGACGCCGGTGATCGCGGCCCGCTCACCGGGACTCGTCGAAACCTGCGGCAACGCGGCCCAGTTCGCCGATCCTCGCAGCCCAGACGCGTTCGCGGACGCAATGTCGGACGTGGCCCGAGACCCGGCGCTCCGGATCCGCTTGCGCGAGCGCGGGATCGCTCGGGCGGGCGAATTCTCATGGTCCAGGTGTGCACATCGCCACGCGGACGCCTACTCTCTGGCGTTGGACGGATGAAGATCGCGATCCTGGGCACGCGGGGTATCCCAGCCTCCTACAGCGGGTTCGAGACGGCGGTGGAGCAGCTCGCCGCCCGGCTCACCGACCGCGGGCACGAGGTGACCGTCTACTGCCGCTCGCACGTGGTCGATCCCTCGCTCGAGCGCTACAAGGGAGCCCAGCTCGTCCACCTGCGCACGGTCCAGAACAAGTATCTCGACACGTTCGTGCACACGTTCCTGTCGGCGGTGCACACGGCCCGGGTGACCCGCCCCGACGTGGCGCTGTTCTTCATCGCCGGCAACTCCCCGCTGTGCCTGATCACCCGATGGGCCTCGATCCCGGCGGTGATCAACGTCGACGGTCTCGACTCCGACCGCCGGAAGTGGCCGGCCTTCGCCAAGGCTTACCTGCGGTTCGCCGAGAGCACCGCGCCGCGCTGGGCCGACACCGCGATCACCGACAGCCACGCGGTGGCCGACATCTTCGCCCAGCGCTATGGGCGGCGGATCGGCGTCGTGCCCTACGGCGTCGAGGATCCCGGTCATGACGGAACGGAGACGCTCGAGCGGCTGGGGCTCGAGCCACGCAAGTACATCCTGTTCGTCGGGCGGCTCGAACCCGAGAACAATCCCCACCTCCTGGTCGACGCGTTCGCGCGGATTCCCGCGGCTCAGGCCCGCGACATGAAGCTTGCGGTCGTGGGCGGCGCCCCGTACGCCGACGAGTACATCCGCCACGTGTGGCGCTCGGCCGACCCCCGGGTGGTGTTCCCCGGCTATGTGTTCGGCCGCGGCTATTGGGAGCTGCAGCGTCACGCATACCTGTTCTGCGCGCCCACCGAGGTCGGCGGCACTCATCCGGTGATCCTCGAGGCGATGGCCGCGGGCAATTGCGTGCTCGTCAACGACCATCGGCCGAACGCCGAGACTGTCGGCGACGCCGGGATCTATTTCTCGGGCAAGGTGGGGGTCGACGACCTCACCCGCCAGCTCGAGCGTCTGCTGGCCGATCCCGAGCTGGTGGCGAAGTACCGGTTACGGGCGCTCGAGCGGGCGAAGGAGTACTCGTGGGACGCGGTCACAGACAAGTACGAGCGGCTTCTCATCCAGGCGTGCGAAGCGCAGCGGCACGGGCACCTGCCGGAGTTCCTGGTCGACCAGGACCCCATGGCCGTCGCGTAGCCCGGTTCGAGCGGGGCCGCGTCAGCTGTTCGGCGCCTGGGCCGTCGTCAATGCCTGCGAGATCTCGGTCGACCCGAGGTCGAGCGCATGGGCGCGCTGGAGTGGCGCCACGGCTTGTGCCCTGCGGTCGCTCTGCAGATAGAACTGGCCGAGCTGGAACCACGTCTGGGCGTTGTCCGGCTGACGATCGACCGCCTGCTGAAGCTCGGCTCGGGCGGCGGGGTGGTCGCCGGCAGCGTTCTCGATCGTGGCCAGCTCCCACAGCGGTGAGACCGCCACCGGATCGGCTGCGGCCGCCGTCCGGGCATCGCCCGCGGCCGCCGCGGCATTGCCGTTGCCCAGAGCCTGGATCGCTGCGTCCTGTGCGTTCGAGGAGCGCAGCGGCTGGTAGATCGCCCATGCCGCCAGCAGCGTTACCGCCACCACGCCGAGGGCCGCCGCCGCGACGCCCGGCGAGTCGAGCAGCCGCCGCCGTCGCGCCAGACGTCCCGCCGGTTCGCCGAGCGGTCCGCGCCCAGCGAGCCAGCCTGCGCAGGCCAGCGCCGGCAGCGCCGTCCCGGGCACGAACCAGGTCCAGTCGATCGAGGAGTGCACGCCGAAGGTGACCACGACCGCCAGCAGCGTGAGCAGCCCGGCCCGCTCGGGTGCGTGCGGATCCGCGGAAGGCGCCCCGTCGTCGTGCGCCTCAGGGATCAGAGTCCGCGCCGTGGCCATGCTCCACGCGATCAGCAGCGCGAACATGAGCGCGACCCCGATCAACCCGAAGTCGGCGAACGTCTGGATCACGAAGCTGTGCGCATGGGGGACGACCCTCGCGTCGTCGGTGTACCGCGTGACCGCGGTGGCGTAGCCGAGCGCGCCAGTGCCCTTGACCAGCGCGTGCTCGCCGACCTTGAGTCCCTCCGACCAGTAGCGGCCCCGGGCGTTGCCGAGCTGGATCAGCCGCGAGGGCGCGTTGGCGGCGCCGCTGTTGGTGTTGGTCAGCTGCGACCACACGTGTGAGACCTCGCCGGTCAACCCGCGTGAGGACGCCGCCAGCCCCACGACTGCGCCAACCGGGATCAGCGCCACCAGCACGAGCAGCGCGACCGCCACCCGGCGGCGGAGGCGAGGCGCGAGCTCGACCCGGTCCATCGCGAACGCGGCGGCCAGCCCGGCGACCGCCGTCACCAACAGCGTCAGCACGAGCACGATCCCGAACGCGTGGCCCGCCGTGTCGCGCGCGGCGAGGGCCACGCCGTTTCCGGTCAGAGCGTGGGTGTGGAGCGCGTAGACGCTGAGGAGCGCCGCGCCGGCCGCGCCGATCGCGAGCACGAGCGCGCCGCGCAGCCGCAGTGGGACCAGGGCGAACCAGCAGATCAGCCCGACTACCGCCGCGAGCAGTGCGCCGCGTGAATAGGAGAGGATGATCACCGTCCCGAGGACCGCGATCGCCGGCGGCGCGAGTCCCCGGAGCGCGCGGCCACGGTCGCGCCGTGCGCCGGCCCACAGGCACGTGGGCAGACCGAGCGCGGCGATCAGCCCGGTCGCGTTCCAGTAGTCGAATGGCGCCCCGAGACGGCCCACCGTGTCGCTCGCGTCGAATGTCGTCGGGAACACCTTGACGAGCAGCGCGTAGCCGGCAATCACGGCGGTGAGGACGGCAATCGCGCCGACGAGCGCGGGCCACCGTTCGCTGAACAGGCGCGCGAGGATGATCGCGCCTCCGAACACCGCCAGGTAGGACGCGATCTGGTTGGCGCTCAGCCATGACTGGTCTGGCGCCACCGACCAGGTGATCGAGACCGCGGTCAGGACGGTGAACGCTGCGAACAGCCCGAGCGTCGCCGCTCCCCACCGGCGCGCGCGCGGGGCGACCACGAGCGCCGTGACGACGACGGCCGCGCCGGCCAGCAGGAGCACGATTTGGGTCCACGTGTTCGGCGCCAGGGCGAGCCCGCCGGTCGTGACGAAGGTGATGATCGCCAGCGCCAAGGCCAGCCCCAGGCCGAGTGCGGCGTCGAGGCTCACGCGCAGCCGGCCGAGCTGGAGCAACGCCGGAGCGGCGCCAGGAGCGGGAGCGGTGGCGATCGAGCTCATGGTGGGCGAGGCTAGCGACGGCGCTGAGCTCGGATGTCTCATCGCCACGAGCGATGCTCCACGAGCGTGCGCTGCGCTTCGGCCGCCTTCACGTATGGGCGATCGCCGAGGAACTCCCGGGCTTCGGCGATCGCCACCGCGTGCCCGTAGGACGCGGCCACCGGGCGCAGGTTGTGCAGGACGGGGGTGGCGTCGATCACCCCGATTCGCCACCCGCGTTCCCGCGCGATCGCGGCCCAGTGGGCGTCCAGACCCCATCCGACGCGGAGGCCTGGGAACGGCAACAGGGCGTCGAACGTGGTGCGGTGAAACGCGGTCACCGGGCCGATCTCGACGAACGCCGTCTCCCGGACAACGCTGCCCGCTCGCCGGCGGGTCACCTTCCAGGCAGCATGCGAGCGGCTGCGGTGCGCCGGCTGGGCGAGGCGCAGCTCGAAGCGCTCGGCGAGGAACAGGAACATGTCGAGAAAGCCGCGGGGGAGCGCCACGTCGTCATCGATGACCAGCAACCAGTCGTACCCGTCCGCGGACTGGGACCGCAGCAGCTCGTTGAGGTTCTCGAACTTCCCGCGGTCGCCCACCGGCGCGCTCACGAACCGAACATCGTGGCGCGAGCGCAGCAGTTCCTGGCGCGCCGCAGCCAGCAAATTGGGAACGTCGGGACGCTCGAGCGCGAGCGCGAGCAGCCGTCGCCGGGGCAGGGCAGCG
The DNA here is from genome assembly GCA_036494115.1 of Solirubrobacteraceae bacterium. Taxonomy (GTDB): domain Bacteria; phylum Actinomycetota; class Thermoleophilia; order Solirubrobacterales; family Solirubrobacteraceae; genus Palsa-465. The sequence goes on from DASXOS010000001.1 coordinate 9,730, forward strand.
GCAGCGCGGCGCAGCCGTGGGCGCTGCAGGCGGGCGAGGCCGCGCGTGTCGGCCACGAGATCCGACACGATCGCCCTCGAGGTGTGGCGGATGCCCGCGACGTAGCCGCTCTCCCCGGACAGGAAGTCGTCGCCGGTCATCGGCGGCTCTCGGTCACGGCCTCGCGCAGGCGCCCGCTGCTCTCGGCGAGCATCACGAATCCGATCGCGCAGCGCCGGCGGACGATGTGCCAGCAGCAGCCGGCGACCGTGCGCAGCTCGGCGCGCAGCGGCGGCGCCACCTGCTTGCGCGCGTCGTTGCGTCGCGAGGCGCGGCCTTGCCCGTATGCGGCCCGGGTCAGGGCTCGGACGGTGGCATCAGAGGCGGTCCGGCGGTGGTCGAGCCCGGCAGCAGCCACGTACCGGACGCGACCGCCTGCTGCGAGGAAGCGGTGCTCCCACTCCTCCTCATCGCCGCGCCCGCCGGAGATCGTCTCGTCAAAGCCTCCTGCACGTTCAAACGCCCGCCGCCGGACGGCCATGTTGGCGCTCCACACCAATGGCGCATCGCGATCCTCCGGACCCAGGTCGAGCGTCGTGATCGGGGCACCTTCCCGACCGCAGGCGCGCGGTCCGCCACCTTCGAGCCGTGCTCGGATCGGGCCGCCGAAGACGTCGTAGCCGGGCGCCGAACGCACTCCGTCGAGCAGCGCCGCGAGCCATCCTGGCGGAGCCTCGACGTCGTCGTCGATGAACACGATCAGGTCGGAGGCCGCCGAGCGCACCGCCGCGTTGCGGGCGGCGTTGACGCCCTCGGGGCGAGGCAGCGACACAAGTCGCACGTCGTGGCGGGCGGCGACCTCGGCGGTACCGGGATCTGCGCCATCGCTGACCACCAGCACCTCGGCGCCGCACTGCTCAGCCTGCGGGAGGACTGACGTCAGCGTCACGTCGAGATAGCGGGGGCGTCGGCGCGTGGGGATCGCGATCGATGCTGTGGGACTGCTGGGCAAGGCGTTCGATTATCGGCGCCGCGCGCCGCCGACACGGTGCTCAGCGCGTGCGGGTGAAACGGCGGTATCCCATGAGCTGCCGCGCGAAGGCGGCCACGAAGCGTGGGTTGTAGCGCGTGTAGCGCCGCCACAGCCGGCGCGGCTCGTGGGCCAGACGGTAGGCCCACTCGAGTCCCCACTCCTGGATCCAGTTGGGGGCCTGAGGGACGAGGCCCGCGTGGAAATCGAATGCGGCGCCGACGCCGATCAGGACGGGAGCGTCAAGCAGCGGGCGCATCTGCGCCATCCACTTCTCCTGCTTGGGCACACCGATCCCCGCCCACACCACGTCCGCACCGGAGTGGTTGATCTCCCGCGCCACAGCGTCGCTTTCCTCGGCGGACAGCGGGCGGTGGGGGGGCGAGTAGCCACCGACGATCTTCACGCCGGGGAAGCGCTGGCGGAGGTTGAGGGCGAGCTGCACCAAGGCGCCCTGGTTGCGGCCGCCGTACAGGTAAAAGCTCTGCCCGCTTTCGGCGGCGCGCGCACACGCGCGGGCCATCAGCTCCGGGCCGTAGACACGCTCGCCCAGCGAGTGGCCGAGCGCGTTGATCGCCCACACCAGCGGCTGGCCATCCGGAACGTTGAACGAGGAGCCTGCAAGCGCGGCTCTGAGCTCGGCGTCCTCCTGGGAGGCCATCACCGTGTGCACGTTGCAGACGCAGACGTACCCACGCTGATGGTGGGAGCTCATCTCGTCGATCCAGTCGAGTGTGCGCTCGTAATCGGTCAGAGCAAGGTCGACCCCAAGGACCTCCACGGTCCTCGGTGTCTCGATCGTGAGAAGCTGGGCCCTGACGGAGCCTTCAAGACGCATTGGTCGTTCTTTCATTCTGCTTTCCATTGGCCCCGGTTCGGAAACTTCACGGGATGACAACGGGGGCGCTCGGGTCCCTCAAGAGGGATGCACGGGCGCCTCACGGGCTGGCAACGGTCGCGGGTGGGCGAATGTTTCGATGTTTCTTCGTCGCAGATCGCGATTTTCCGGCAAGTAATGCCGCGTTTTGCGGGCGGCGCGGTATGCTGTGCGGCGACACGGACGTCGCTCGGGCCCGCGAGCATCGCCCCCTTTCTCGCGGGCCTCGGACGGCCCCCAGCCCTACCAGGGTCGTCCTGCGGCCGGGCCCGTACCGCGCAATGCGGTGCGGGCCCGCCATCCTTCGCTGATCGGGTCGAACAACCGTCCATTTTCGGGCAGCGGTGTGGGCCCTGCGTCGCGATCCTTCCCCGGACGCGCCCCGTCTAAGCTCCGAGCCGCTCATGCGATGCTTGGTCACAGGTGGCGCCGGCTTCATCGGCTCGAATCTGGTCGACGCGCTGCTCGCCCGCGGTGACGAGGTGACCGTGGTCGACAACCTGTCGACCGGCAAGCGCGAGAACCTGGAGCCGGCGATCGCGGCCGGCGCCACGCTGCAGGTCAGCGACGTCCGCGATCCGCAGGCGCTCACCGAGATCTTCGCTGCGTGCAAGCCGGAGCTCGTGTTCCATCTGGCTGCGCAGATCGACGTGCGGCTGTCGGTGGAGGACCCCGCCAGGGATGCCGAGAGCAACGTGCTGGGCACGATCGCGGTGTTGAACGCCGCGCTCGCCACCGGCACCAGGCGCCTCGTCAACAGCTCCACCGGGGGCGGGTTGTACGGCGACGCCGGGGTGTTCCCGACTCCGGAGGACCATCCGATCAGGCCGCTCGCCCCCTATGGCCAGGGCAAGTACGCGGCCGAAGGCTACTGCGGCCTGTACACCCGGCTGCATGGCCTGTCCACGGTCTCGCTGCGCTACGGCAACGTCTACGGCCCGCGCCAGGACGCCCACGGCGAGGCCGGCGTCGTGGCGATCTTCTGCGGACGGGTCATGGACGGGCTCGCGCCGACCGTGTTCGGCGACGGGCGCCAGACTCGCGACTGGGTCGAGGTCGGCGACGTGGTGCGGGCAAACCTCCTGGCGGCCGCCTCCGAGCTGACCGAGCCGGTCAACATCGGGACCGGCCGTGAGACGTCGGTGCTCGACCTGCTGGCCGCGCTCGGCGACGTTTCGGACCGGCCGCTAGTCGAGCCCTTGTTCGCCCCGGCGCGTCCCGGCGAGGTGATGCGGAGCCTCCTCGACGTCAGCCGTGCCGAGCGCGAGTTGGGGTGGGTGGCCGAGGTCGATGTCCGGGAAGGGCTGAGGCGGATTCTGGGCGGGCGCTAGCCTTGCCCGGCCGCGTATGTCGCTAGCCGAGCACGACTCCGCGCCGCGTCCGCCGACGGCTGCCACGCCCCGTCGTTTCGCCCGGCTCGATCGTGACACGCTGCGGTCGCTCGCCGCGTCGGTGGCGGCCGGGGTGATCGTCGCGCTCGTGTTGGCGCAGACCGAGGATGCGACCATTCGGGTCGCCGCCGCGTTCATCGCGTTCGGGGCTGTGATCGTCGGGCTGGACGCGAAATGGTGGTCTCTCGGCGCTGTTGCGCTCGCTGGCGCGTGGGTGCTGGCGGTACTGAGCGCGCTCCATCTGCCGCAGGCGTTCAATCCGGGACCGTCGGTGGCGGCCTCCGTCGGCGGCGCTGCGTACTTCGACACGCCGTACCAGGGGTTTCAGTACGCGGCGGTGCTGTCGGTGATCGTTCCGATCCTGGCCGGGATGGCGGTGGCGGCGCGGCGGCCGTGGCATCTGCGTCGCCCGCAACAGGCGCAACCGGCGCAACCGGCGCAACCGGCGCAACCGCCGCCACCGCTGCAAGCGACGGCCGACGCCGAACCGCGCCCGACCGCCGGGGCGCCGGCGACGCCCGACGCCGAACCGCGCGCGACCCCAGCACCCCCGAGGCGGCGGGCGATGTGGATGTGGATCGGAGCCGCGGTCGTCGCATTCGCGATCGTCCCGGACCTCCGGACGTACCTGAACGACGCCGGTCGCCACCTCGGGTACGACTGGGACGTCTCGAACGTGACTGCGTGGCAGCTGTTCGTCCAGCTCGGTTACGTGCCGATGAAGGACTTCTTCTACCCGTACGGGTTCCAGTGGCTCTACAACATGGGGAGCATCGGGCCGGTGATCCAGTGGCTGGCGGAGATCGCGATGATCGGGATCGCCGGCTGGTCGCTCTGGCGAATCACGGGCGGAAGGACTTGGCGGACGCTGGCCTGTCTGGTGATGCTGGTGCTTGTGGGGTCGTGGGGTCACGAGTCCTGGCGCTACCTGCCCGCGTTCGTGCTGGCGATTGCCTATGCGGCGCTCGGCCCGGCGCGTCACTCTCGTCTCACCATCGGGCACCTCGTCTTCTTCGGCGCCTGTCTGCTCGCCGTGTTCGTCGGACCCGACGTGCTCGGCGTCGGCGTGTTCGGAGCGGTGTTAGTCCTCGCCGGCGAGCTGATCCGCTCCCGGCGGGCTCGAAAGCCCGGGCGCTTGATCGTGAGCCTCGTCCTCGATGCCGCTCCTGTGCTCGCCGCGGCGCTCCTCCTGCTCGGCCTATGGGTCGTGCTCGGGACGATTAGCGAGAACGTCCGCTTCCTGCGCGACTTCTCGGCCGTGTCCGCAGCGGATGCGCTCAACGAGAAGCTGTATGGCCCGATTGGGCTGGTCGTGGCGCACCCCACCACCTACTCCCTGTACTCCGCGCTACCCGCGCTCCTGGCCACGTCGGGAGTGCTGTGGTCCGCGGTGCGCGCGCGGCTCGATCAGCAGATCGGAGCGATCCTGCTCGGCGCGGCCGGCGTGTCGCTGGCGATGCTGGTCAAGAACTACGTGCGCCCGGTCGGAGACGAGATGTTGACCGCGCCACTCGTCGCTCTCTCCTGGGCCGCGATCCTGGCCTGGCGACGTGACTCGCTTATCAGAGCCCTGGCGGCGGGCGCCGCGATCGGCGCGATCGTGATCTTCCTCGACCACACCTTCGTCGCCGACGGCCGGTCCGTCGTCCGCGTCGCCGGCGACGCCGTCGCCTCGCCGGTGCGCGCTGTCCGCTCGGTGCTTGTCGCGTTCGACCCCGGAGCGCGCCATCGAGCGGACGCGGCGCGGCTCGACGCCAAGCGCTTCGACGGCTGGCCCGACCTTGACGTGACCGGGGACTACCTGGCAACGGTGCACCGCGTGCCGCGGCCGTCGTTCGCGATCGTCGGGGACGCGCAGCTGACCTACGCGTTCCTTCACGAGAAGCCGCCGTACCAGATCGAGTTGTATGACGCATCGCCGATCGCGGAGCAGAAGGCGATGGTGCAGGCGCTCGCTCGCCGTCGTCCGCAATACGTCATCTGGCGCAGGGACTTCTCGCAGGACGGCTTTCCCTACGCCGTCCGCAACCCGCTCGTGTTCGCATGGATGATCGACAACTACGTCCCGGTCAGGCAGTTCTCGAACGTCGACATCCTGCGTCGCCGCCGCCCCGGACAACCGATCCCCAACGCGTTCTGGCGCGCACAGCTCGGCGGCACCGAGGACCTCGGCTACATCCCCTCGTTCTCGAGCGCGGCGAGCGCTCCGAGCTGCACGGGCGGCCCCGGATGCGTGAGCTACGCCATGGTTCATGGTCGGCCCCGTGCGGGAAATCCAGGGATCGGCCTTGTCGCCACCGGCAAGCACGACGCGTTCGGGGTGCTGCTCAGGATGCGGCCCGGCGTCACCGATTACCCGGTGCGGCTCGACCGCCTGTGGTTCTGGCCGCTGATCGGCCCTCACGTCACGGTGAGATCGCTGACCCCGGGGTTCTCGGTGACGGTTGCAGGCCGGCGATCGGGGCAAAATCTCTACTGAAATGGAACACTGAGGAACGATGGCGCGGGTTCTCATCACGGGTGGGGCGGGATACGTGGGCGGATGGCTGACGGACCGAGCGATCGAGGCGGGGCACGAGGTGCGTGTCTACGATCTCCTGCTCTATGAGGACCGCTACCTGAAGGAGGTGCCCTTCTTCGCCGGCGACGTGCTCGACTACGACCGCCTCCGGCCGCACCTCGATTGGGCCGATGCGTGCGTGTATCTCGCCGGCCTGGTCGGCGATCCGGCGTGCGCACTCGATCCGTCGCTCACGAACAAGATCAACCTTGACTCGGTGCGATGGCTCTGCGAGCGCTTCGACGGCCGGATCGTCTTCCCCTCCACCTGCTCGGTGTACGGAGCGGAGGAGAACGAGCTCGACGAGGGGAGCCCCACCAACCCCCTCTCGCTGTACGCCCAGTCGAAGCTCGACGCCGAGGCGATCATCACCGAGCGGCGTCCCGACAGCTTGATCCTGCGCCTGGCGACCCTCGCCGGGCTGGGCGATACCTACTCGCGGATCCGGCTCGATCTCGTCGTCAACCTGCTGGTCGTCAGGGCGCGGCTGATCGGCGAACTCGAGGTGTTCGGCGGCAACCAGTACCGGCCGTTGCTCCACGTCCGCGACGTCGCCACTGCCGCCGTACCGCACATCGACACCGACGTGAGCGGGATCTACAACCTCGGAACCGAGAACGTGACAATCCTCGAGCTGGCCCGGCGCGTCGTCGACCGCGTCGGCCGGGCGGAGATCCGGGTCGTCGACGTGCCGTTCCAGGACACGCGCAATTACCGCGTCTCGTTCCGGCGGGCCAAGGAGTCGCTGGGCTTCGCCGCGCAGCACTCGATCGATGACGCGATCGACGAGATCGCCGAGTTGATCGACGCCGGCCGAGTGAAGGACCTGAGCATGGCCCAGTTCTCGAACCTCGAGGCGCTGCGGCCGTACCTGCGTCCTGAGGCGATCCCGTTCGGGCGGGAGGTCCGAAATGCGCATATGCTGGCGCGCCACGCATCGCCCGCCGGAGCACCGGTCACCGCATGACTCCCAGCGAGCCGGAGCTCATCCCCGCTGGCGCCAGCAGTGACGATCGCGGGCGGGTGTACTTCGCGAACGATTTCGATCTCAGCCAGTGCCGCCGGATGTACATCGTGGAGAACTTTGCGACCGGTACGGTCCGCGCCTGGCACGCCCACCGGCACGAGCGCAAGTGGGTGATGGCCCTGACCGGGGCCGCCCTGGCGTGCTGCGTGCCGATCGACAACTGGGACTCCCCATCGACCGATGCGGCCATCAGCCGCTTCACGCTCGACGCGGACCATCCCTCGCTGCTGGCGATACCCGCCGGCTATGCGAACGGCGCGATGGCGTTGCTCCCGCAGACCAAGTTGCTCTACCTGTCCGACGCATCGCTCGAGGCATCCCTGGGGGACGACATCAGGTACCCAGCGCGCTACTGGGATCCGTGGCACGTCCCTGAACGGTGAGCTTCGAGACATCGATCGTCATCCCGACGCTCGACGACGCCGCCACGATCGTTCCCACGGTCGAGGCGCTCAACCGGGTGATCGCGAGCACTGGCACCGCCACAGAGGTGCTGATCGTCGACGCGGGAAGTCGTGACGGCACGCTCGAGCGGGCCGCCGAGCTGGCGGATCGCTTCCCCCTGCTGCACACGCGCGTGCTGGTACGCGACCAGGAGCGAAGCGGGTTCGGCTCGGTCGTGCGGCTCGGGGTCGCCTATGCCCAGGGTCGCTTCTGCGTGCTCGTTATGCCGGACGCGCGCGATCCGCTCGAGCTGATCCCGAAGATGGTGGCCGAGCTGCGCGGCGGGGCGCATCTTGTGTTGTGCTCACGCTTCGAGGGCGGCGCGGCGCGTGGGAACCTGCCGACCCGGTTCGTCGCGTATCAGGCGATCTACCGACTGGCGATACGAATGCTGCTGGGGGTGGACATCCCCGACAGCACCTATGGCTTCCGCGCGTTCAACCGCACCTTCGTCCAGGCGCTCGGTCTCACCGGCCGCCGGATGGCGGTGTGCTCAGAGATCACGTTCAAGGTGATCCTGGCCGGCGGGGCGGTGACGCGGGTGCCGGGAGCCCCGACCGGGCCGATGCTCCGCGAGCAGTCGAAGTTCCGCCTGCGCGCCGAGCTTGCGGGATACGCGCTGACCCTCTCCCGCGCGCGGCTGCACCGCCTCGGGCTGCACTGGTTCTGAGGTCAGCGCCGTAGCATGCGCCGCGCGAACGCGTGCAGCGGATAGCGCAGGTAGGACCACAGGGTCGGCAGGTCGTAGGCGAAGGTCGTCGCTCGCTGGTCGGCCCGCCGCGCCGACAGCGAGGTCGGGAATTCCACCGGCTCGATCCGGGCGCGCAGCGCGTAATCGAACTCCTCGACGATCACCGCAAAACCACGCTCGCGCGTCGGCCAGGAGCAGAGCAGCTCGGTGCGGCCGCCGCGGAAGCCGTTGGTGACGTCTCGAACCGAGGTCCCGAACAGTCGGCGGGCGATGACGTTTCCGGCCTGCGACCAAGCCCGCCGGCGCAGGGGGACGGCGGCGATGCTGCCTCCGGGCGCGAAGCGCGAGCCTTTGATGTAGGCATGACCCTGCCGGGCAAGCGCGCCGATCTGGAGCAGGTCGTCTGGAGGGTTGGTGAGGTCTGCGTCGATGAACGCCACGTAGTCGAGGCCGAGGTCGAGCGCCCGCTTCGCCCCCGTGCGGAGCGTCTGTCCGTAGCCCGCGTTGCTCGCGTGGCGCACGAGCTCGAGCGGCTCGAGCTCGGTGGACAGTCGCTCGACGATGGCGGCGCTGTCGTCGGCGGAACCGTCATCGACGGCGATCACCACAGCTCGGCCGGGGTAGGCCCTGATCGAGGCGACGATCTCGCGGCAGCCCGTCTCGATCCCGGCAGCCTCGTTGTAAACCGGGACGACGACGCCGAGCGACGGCCACGGTGGCTCGGCTGCCGATGGGGCACTCATCCCGGCGGCAGGCCGTCTTCGCGGAACGAGCGCGAAACGTCGATGTGACTGTCCTGCGCACGGTGGCCGCGCAGCGTGCCGCGCAGCAGGCGTTCGACGAGATCGGCGACGAGACGCTCCGAGGCTCGGCCGTCGCCGAGGCCATGCTTCCACGTCGTCCCATGCAGACGCTCGAGCTTTGCGAACAGCTCATCCGCCGGGTAGGCCTGGGGCCGCGAGGGGTCGAATTTCACGCTCGAGCCGCAGTCGTAGACCTGCGGGCGCTCGGTGGCGTGGCGCATCTGGAGCGAAGGCACCCCGATCACGGCTGTCTCCTCGACGACCGTCCCCGAATCGGTGAGCGCTCCGCGCGATCGCCCCAACAGGGCGAGCAGCTCGCGATACCCGATCGGGTCGACCATCGTCACAGTGGGCGGGAGGGTCAGGCCAAATTCCTTGATACGCCGCTGCGTCCGATAGCTGGCCGGGAAGTACACCGGCCAGGGGCTGTGGGCGATCGTGTCGAGGATCGCCTGGAGCGGCTCGGGTTGCTCGACGCTCTCGCGGCGGTGACAGGTCATCAGGTAGAAGGCGTCTCGCTCGATCCCGCGGACGGCGAAAAACTCGTCGGAGGCGAGCAGCTCGTACTCCTCCCGGCGCCCGAAGTAATAGTGCTTGAGCACGTCGACGATGAGGTTCTGGATCACGACGATGTTGCGCGGATTCAGGCCCTCGCGTACGCCCTGCTCCTTGTACTCGGGAAAGTAGGCGTAGATGAGATCCGAGGTGTGGTCGATGATGGTGCGGTACTTCTCCTCGGGCATCCGCCAGTCGTAGGAGCGCATGCACCCTTCGATGTGGACGATCGGAATGTTCAGCTGGGCCGCGGCGAGGCATCCCATCACGGTGTTCGTGTCTCCCAGGAACACGACGGCGTCCGGCCGCTGCTCGGAGAGGAGCGTGAACAGCCGCTCGATCACCGAGGCGACAACGGCGGCGTCGGTGTCGCCACCGGCGCCCAGCTCGATATCCGGCGCGGGCAACCCGAGCTCGCGGATGAACACGTCCTTGAGATTGTCGGAGTAGTGCTGCCCCGACCACACAAACGTGGAGCGGACCTCGTCCTGTTGCCCCAGCAGATGCAGCACGCGGCTGGCGCGAATCAGGTCCGGGCGGATGCCCAGGACGATCATCAGGTGTGGCATCGGGACTTGGTGCTGGCGCCGCTCAGGCGGCCTCGCTCATGTACTCGGCCTCGTAGGCGGCGAGCTCGTCCAGCATCTGCGCGATCGTTGGCGGCTGGTCGTACCCGGCCGCACTCCACAGCCGCCGGCTGGAGTCCGGGTCGTCGCTGGCGAGCGTGCGGTCGATCGGCTGCGGCGCCGGGCCGGGATTGACGGTGACATCCGTGCGGCCATAGGCCGACAAGACCTGCTCGAGCAGCTGGGCCTTGCTGACGCTGTCCCCGGGGACGATGTGCTGGCGTGCAGGCACCTCGGTGCCAGCGATCACCGCGGCGCACAGCTTCGCGAAGTGCAGAGTGGTGACGCCGTTCCAGAAGTGGTCGGTGAACCCGTTGAGCTGAGCTCCCGGTGCCGCGGACAGAATCCACCCGAGCAGCGACGAGGAGCGCCCGAGCTCCGGGCCGATGATCGAGCAGCGCAGGTGGATCATGCTGTCGGCGGGCACCTCGCCCAACGACTTCGACTTCCCGTAGACGTCGACCGGGTCATGAGGGGCGGGCTCGCGATAGGCCCCGGTGGAGCCCGAATAGACGCAGTCAGTGGCGATCTGGATCACACGCTGCCCGCGGTGCGCGCTCTCCGCCGCGAGGCGGTACGGGAACAGCGCGTTGATCGCGATCGCGTTCTCGATCGAGGCAGCCTGCCGCTCATCGATCCGCGGCTTGATCACCCCGATCGCGTTCATGATCCACTCGTAGTCGCCCCCGTCGAGCACGGGACCGAGGGGATCGGCGGAAGCGTCGAAGGTGCGGTACTCGCATCCGGGCGGTGCCGGGGCGTCGTCGTTGCGGCCGGTCGCAGTGACCTGAAGCGCAGGGTCCTGAGCCAGGGCGCGCGCGACCATGCTGCCGAGCATGCCGTGGGCGCCGAGGACGAGAACCTGCGTCATCGCGGGGCAGGATAGAGGCCTGCCCTGGACGGCGGTCGGTCGTTCCCCCGGCGCGTGGCTCCCGATATCGTGCCCCCACTAGGAGTGAGCGAGATCAGGCGCAGCGAGGAGCCCCGTGCGGGCCGGGTCGTCGTGACCGCCGTCGGCGATCCCGTCCATGGTCAGCTGGCCGAATCGCGGTTCGTCGACCGTCCGTTTCTGTATGGCGGCGAGCACAACCTCTACCAGATCGCCTTCGCGGCGGCATCGCTCGGGTACGAGGTCGAGCTCAGAGGATGGCTTCACCGACCGTCGTTCGATCAGCTGTCCCGCGCGACCGGCGTCGAGCCGCGGGCCGAGATGCCCGCCCGCAAGCCCGAGCCCGATGACGTCGTGGTGGTGCCCGAGGGATGGCGTAACCCCCTGGACTATGCGCGGCTCGTGCTCTCCCCGGCGAGGTTGGTGATGGCGATCCTGGCAGCGCCCGGTCTGTTCGGCTGGCCGTTCGTCGCTGACCCGTGGGAGCCGCCGGACCCCCTGACCGTACGGCCCGACCGCCTGGCGCGGCCGGAGCACTTCCGGGGCATGGACGCGCTCGGATTGACACTCGTGTCGTCCTCACCCGGGCTCGTCGCGGCGGCGCAGGCGGCCGGAGTCGAGTGCGCATTCCTGGGTACGGGCCTCCCGAGCTGGGCGCCTCCACCGCCTGTCGAGAAGACGGTGGACGTGGCCGCGCTGCTCGACAATCGCTGGGCGGGCTTGGCCGAGCAGGTGCTCTCCGAGCTCGACGGCCTGACGGTGGACCGGATCGAGACGGTTTCAAACGAGGAGCTGGTGGCGCGCTTGGCGCGTGCCCGCACGCTGGTGTGGCCGTCGCGGATCGAGGGCCAGGCGAGGATCTCATGGGAGGCCCGCAGCGTCGGTACCGTGCCCGTGGCGCTCGGCTCCAACCCGTTCGCGGTCGGGCTCGACGAGGCCCACGGCGCGGTCGTCGTCGATGACATCGAAGAGATCGCCCGCGCGATCCGGTCGCTGCTAGCCGACGAGCCGCATCGGGCCGAGCTCTCACGCCTTGGTCGCGAGACCGCTCCGGCCGAGGTGAGTTGGGAACCGTACGTCGAGCGTGTCGCAGCGTTCCTGGCAGGTCTCCGTGGGCGCGGTCGCGATCCGAGCCGCGCCCCGCTCGCCGGTATGGGCCGGGCGCTCGACGCCGAGCTGGCGGAGCTCGCGCGGGAGCACCAGCGCCGGCTGGAGGAGCTGGCGGCGGCTGGACGCGACCTGACCGAGGCGACGCACAACCAGGAGCGGATGACGGCCGAGAGCGCCCACTGGCGCGCCCTGTTCGAGCGCGCCTCCGCGGAGACCGAGGAGCTACGCATGGAGGTCGATTCGCTCCGGGCCGAGAACGAGCGGCTGGCCGCAGAGCTCCGGGCCCTCCTCGCGCGCCGCTCGGTCAAGGCCGCGCTGCGGGTCGCCGATACGGTCCGCCGACGGGACGACTGAGCTCCGTCCTGCCACCGGCTGCGGTCCTTGGGCCGTATCCTCGTCCGCATGCAATCGGGCCAGTTCGGCATCCGTGTACGCGGTCTGGAGAAGTCCTTCCGGATCCCCAGCCATCGCGTGCACACGCTCAAGGAGCGCGCGCTGCATCCGCTGCGTCGGACGTCCCACTACCAGCTCGATGCGCTGCGCGGCATCGACTTCGACGTCCTTCAAGGAGAGTTCTTCGGGATCGTCGGTCGCAACGGCTCGGGGAAGAGCACGCTGCTGAAGTGCCTAGCCGGGATTTACCAGCCCGATGCGGGAACGATGCACGTCGCCGGGCGGCTGTCGCCCTTCATCGAGCTCGGCGTGGGTTTTAATCCCGACCTTCCAGCGCGCGACAACGTCATGATCAATGCCGTGATGATGGGCCTGAGCCCGCGTGACGCGCGGGGGCGGTTCGACGAGATCATCGCCTTCGCCGAGCTCGAGCGGTTCGTCGATCAGAAGCTCAAGAACTACTCATCCGGCATGCAGGTCCGGCTGGCGTTCTCGGTCATGGTCCACACCGACCCTGACGTGTTGCTGATCGACGAGGTGCTCGCCGTCGGCGACGCGGCCTTCCAGCAGAAGTGCATCGACGTCTTCTACAGGTTGCGCGGCGAGGGAAAGACGATCGTGCTCGTCACTCACGCGATGGGAATGGTCGAGCAGTTCTGCCACCGGGCGATGATGATCAGCGGTGGCCACATCATCAAGATCGGCGACCCAGCGGAGGTGGCCCGGTCGTACCTGTCCGAGAACTTCCGCAGCGTCGATACCGACACGCGGGAGCACACGGCAGCCGAGGAGGTGCGGATCGTCGACGCTTGGGTGAGCGATGCTCAGGGCCAGCGGGTGGATTCCGTGCAGTTCGGCGACGGCATGCGACTTCACGTCGTGCTCGAGGCGCTGGGACCGATCCGGGAGCCCGGCATCGCGCTCTGGGTCACCAACGAGGACCGGGTCCGCGTGTTCTCGGCCGGCGCCAGGGAGGACGGCGGCAGCCTGTCTGACCTCGAGGCGGGCGAGCGGGTGGAGTTCTCGGTCGAGACGGAGAACCGCCTGTCGTCTGGGCGCTACCACGTGGGGTGCACCCTCGTGCGCGGCTCGGCCGGGCTCGAGGTGTTGCTGTATACCGACCGCGCCGCCGACTTCGTTTCCTATGGGATGGAGCTCCACGGCCTCGTTGGGGTCGACTACGTCACCAACCTCGAGCGCGGCCCCTCGAAGGACCCCGTGCGATGACGACAGCGCAGCTCGAGGTTCAGCAGGTCCACGGACCGTCTGCCCTCGGCGGCGGCTGGAAGCGCTTCTTCCGGCTGACGTGGCTGGTCGCCAAGACCGATTTCAAGCTCACCTACTTCGGGTCGGTGCTCGGCTACCTGTGGTCGCTCGTCCAGCCGCTGCTGTTCTTCGGCGTGCTCTACCTGATGTTCTCGGTCGTCCTGCAGCTCGGCAAGACGACGCCGGACTTTCCCGTGCTGCTGCTGATGAACATCGTGTTGTTCAACTACTTCCAGCAGGCGACCGGGGGGTCGATCCCCTCGGTCGTCCAGCGCGAAAACCTGGTCCGCAAGATGCACTTCCCGCGCTTGGTGATCCCGATCGCGACCGTGCTGACCGCCACGTTCAACCTGCTGCTCAATTTCATCGTGGTCGTCGCGTTCATGCTCGCCTACGGGGTCCATCCGCGGCCCACGTGGCTGCTACTCCCGGTGATCCTGCTGCTCCTCTTTGCCTTCGCCAGCGGTGTGGCGATGCTCCTCTCGGCGCTGTATGTCCGCTACCGCGACGTCGCGCCGATCTGGGGGGTCATCAGCCAGACGCTGTTCTACGCCAGCCCGGTCTTCATCCTGATCGAGCAGATCCAGGTCCGCGCGCCGGGCGTCGTTCGCTACTACCTCTTCAACCCGATCGCCGCAATCCTCCAGCAGGCCCGGCACTGGATGGTGGGCGTCGCCCCGGTACCGAGTCCCAGTCCCGGCGGACCGAGGTTCGTGGGATTCGGTCCCGCCGCCTACATGGGAGGTCACGTGTGGCTGCTCGTGCCCGCGGGGATCCTCGTGTTCGTGTTCGTGCTCGGCTTCCGGGTGTTCAGCGCGAAGGCGCCTCTGATCGCCGAGGAGCTGTAGCGGCGAAGCCGAATGTCTCGTCCTGCCGGGACATCGCTCGCCACACCTTCTCGATCTGCTGATCCCAGTGGAACTGGCTGACCGTCTCCAGGCCGGCGGCCGCGATCCTTCGCCGCAGCTCGCGGTCGGCCGTCAGGCGGCCCAGGCGCTCGGCCGTCGGGGTGGGGAGCGGCGGCGTGAGCAGGCAGTTCTCGCCGTCGCGCAATAGCCAGGTCGTTGCCGGGTTGAGGTTCGACACCGTGGCCATCCCCGAGGCCATGAACTCGAACGGTTGGTAGCTCGGGTGCTTGGTGTGCATGAACACGAGGCCGATGTCACAGCTGCGGTACAGCGCGGCGACGTCGTCGAGCGAGCTGAGCACCCCGAGGTTCTGGATCCGGTCCGCCATCCCGAACTGGGCGGGATTCCAGTTCTCGCCGGCACATACGATCTCGACGTCGTCGCCGTGCATCTCCTTGAGCTTCCCGAGCGAGGTGAGCCCGAGCCCGAATGCGTTCCGGGGCGTGCTCGGCCGC
>DASXOS010000002.1:0-5655 GCA_036494115.1 Solirubrobacteraceae bacterium
AGACGACGATCTCCTCCGCGCCGCCGAAGAGCTCGGCATCGACCTGTCCGGCGTCCGCGCCGGCGACGGCGCCGACGGCGCCGCCGACGAATCAACCGAACACGAGGGCGACACCGTCGAGGCCACCGAAGAGGAAACCGACACCGAAGACCCCGACCTCGAACCCGGCGAAGAACTCGAAACCGAAGACCTCTCCACCACCGAAGACCCCATGCTCGACGCCGACGTCGAACCCGGCGACGCAGAAGGCGTCACCGAAGAGGACGAAACGTAGGCGGGAGGGCCGGAGCTCAGCAGGCTCCGGCCCACGCATCCCGGCGGAGATCGGCCGCGGCAAAGACCGAGCCGGTGTGCGGTTCGAATCCGGCGAGCACGGCGGCGCCAAACGCGTCGCCGCCCCGAGGTGCCCAGCTGAGCGCATGACCTCGGCGGGCGAGGGCGTTGGCCCCGCGCGGGGAGAAGCCCTCCTCGATCGTGAGTCCGCCGTCGGCCGATCGCCAGCGTGGGGCATCGAGGGCGGCGGTGGGGGAGACGCCGTCGACAAGCATCCGCTCGAGCAGCTGGGTCAGCGTCTGCACCTGTCCGTCCGCTCCCGGGGTCGAGAGTGCGAGCACGATGTCGACGTTGTCGAGCAGCATCGGCGACAGCGTGTGCACCGGCCGCTTCGCCGGACCCACGGCGTTCGGCGAGGCGGGATCGGGTGAGAAGCACATCATGCGGTTGTTGAGCAGGAAGCCGTAGGGCGTCACGAGGCGCGAGCAGCCGAACTCGTCGAACACACTGACCACCATCGTCACGACGGTGCCCGTCCCGTCGGCGCAGGCGACCGCGGTGGTGTGGGCCTGCCGGGTCGGACCACCGGAGGCTCGCGCGCGTTCGCGGTCCACCGCCAAATCGACATCCAGCAGCGCGGCGCCTGCATCGGGATCGGCGATCTCGTCGCGGTGCGTGAACGCCGCGTTCAGCGCCTCGATCGCGACGTGGTGCCGGGTGACCGGATCGATGTCCTCGAGCCCGTCGAGCACCCGGAGCGTCATCAGGCCGAGCACGGCTTGGGCCACCGGCGGCTGCCCATACACCGTGGCGCCGCGGAAGCCGATGGCGAGCGGGTCAGTCACGACCGTCTGGTGGCTGGCCAGGTCCGGCGCGCACAGCTCCGCGCCGTCCTCGCGAGCGGCGGCCTGCACGGCCTCCGCGACGGGCCCGGCGTAGAACACGGCGGGGCCATCGCGGCCGATCGCCTCGATCACCCCTGCCAGTGCGTCCTGGCGAAGCAGCCGGCCCGCCGCCGGGTCGATGCGAAGCAGCTCGAAGCCGTCGGCGCGGCGCTCCAGCCGGGCGCGCTGGCGCGCGAGCGACGCGAGCAGCGACTCGTGGACCGCGAAGCCCTCGCGGGCGAGGCGGACCGCGGGCTCGAGCAGAAAGCCCACATCCAACACGCCGTAGCGCTCATGGGCTGCGGCCAGCGCTGCCACCGCGCCCGGTACCGCGGTGGTCCGCGCGCCGTCGTCGGGCACCGTCCCCACGAACCCTCGCGGGCTGGCTCCGCTCCCGTTGAAGCTGACCAGCTCGCCGCTCCCGGCACGGATCGTGATAAGCGCATCGCCGCCGACCCCGCACGCATCGGGCATGACCACGAACAGCACGTACGCGGCGGCGAGCGCTGCGTCGAACGCCGTGCCGCCCGCGTCGTAGGCCCTCAGAGCGGCGGCGGTGGCGAGCGGGTGTCCGGTTGCGGCTGCGCCGCGCCGTCCGCGCGCGACCGGACGCGGGAGAGCGCTCACCTCGACTGCGCTCGCACTGCGGGCCGGGCTAGGAGGCAAGCTGGGGCACTGGGTCGGAGATCCTGAACGCCACCGAGGCCGCGAGCGCCGAGGCCACGCATGCGACCAGGAACGGCCCGCTCACTCCGGCCGGAGCAACGGTGGCGCCGCCGAGCGCCGAGCCCAGGGCGACGCCGCCGATCAACGCCGATGCGACCCAGGTGAACGATTCGTTCGCCGTGCCGGCGCTCGCCGCCCGGCCGACCAGCGCGTACTGGCAGGAGAAGATGGGAGCGATCGTCAGACCCGCCAGAAGGCTGCCCACGATCCCCGCGGGCACCGAGCGAGCGAAGATCAGCGGCGCGGTGAGTGCCACCGCGAGCAGCATCAGCGCGCGGTAGCGATGGACCAGCCCTCCTCCCCACGCGCGGGCCCCGTACCAGAGACCGCCAGCCATGCTGCCCACGCTCCACACGGTGAGGAACAATCCCGACGCCGGGCGCGATCCGGCATGGAGCGCGAGCGCGGGCAGCCCGACCTCGACGGCACCGAGCCCCACTCCCATCAGGGCGATCGGCGCCAGCAGCGCTCGCAAGTCCGCGCTCGCCAGGGCAGAGCGACGTTCGTCTCCGATGCGCGCCCGTCCCGGACCCCGCGCCAGCGGCGAGCGAACGAACAGGGACGTGCCGAGCACGTAGAGGACGGCAAGCAGCATCACTGCGGCGGCGGCCGACGCGATCGTGATCACCAGCGCGACCACCAGCGGGCCGGTCGCCCAGGCCACCTCCTGCAGCACCGAATCGAGGGCGTACGCCCGCTCCCGCACACCGGCGTCTTCGAACACTTCGCCGAACAGGGCGCGGACCGCCGGGGCCACCGGCGGCGCCAGGGCGCCGGCTAGCCCCGACAGGACGATCACCACACCGGCAGAGCCGCCGCCCGACGCCGACGCGGTCAGGCCGGCCAGCGACGCCGCCATCCCCAGCGCGCTGGGGATGAGCACCCACGCGCGGCCGAGACGATCGACCAGCCGACCCTGCACCGGCGCGCAGCCGGCGTTCGCGAAGGCGTATGCGCCGGTCGCAAACCCGGCCGCGGCGTAGGAATGGGTCGCGCCGCGGACGAGCAGCAGGACCGCAAGCGGCGCCATCGCCTGTGGCAACCTCGCCAGCAGCGCGGTCGACATCAGGCGATACGCACCGGGTACCGATAGGACGTCCCGATAGCTCGCGACCATCTCTCGAGGTTAACCGGCTCTCGCGGTCGCGGATCATCCAGCCAGGAACCGCTTGAGCGTCCGGCGCATCGTCGGGTCGTTCGAGCGGGTTTGAACGGAGTGGCCGCTGCGGGGCACGACGAGCAGTTGGCCGTCGGTGGCGTCGGATGCCTCCTCGCGCGCCCAGGGGAGCGGCGTCGAGAGGTCGCGGTCACCCGCCAGGAGGAGGACCGGGACGGGGGGCAGCGGTCGCGTCGCGTCGCCGTCGGCGAGCGAGGGTGGTGAGGTGGCGGGCCAACGCGCGCACCCAGCGCCGATTCCGTTGCCGACCGCCGTGGCGCGGTCGTAGGGAAACGTGGCCCGGTCAGGCAAGGCGGCGGCCTCTCCCGCGATCAGCCGCGCCCGCTGCGCCGACGGGGCATCCGGGTCCCATGGCGCTTGGATGTCGAGACACAGCGTGCTCTGGTGAAGGCCCTGGCTGAGCACGTCCGCGGTCGCCGATTCGCCCGCACTGGCGCTCCTCAGCAGGGACTCGATGCCCCGCATGTCTCCGGCCGCGCCAGCGTGCAGCGCGGCGAGCGCGCGGCGGAAGTCCGGGGTCACCACGCTGTCGCCGACAAGCGCGTCGAGCAGCTCTGGGCCGTCGTGATAGGCCCGGACGACGGCCGAGAGATCCGCGGCGGGATCGTAGCCGCAGCGCACCGCGGCACAGGCGTCGCGCAGCGCCGGAGTGGTCCGCTCGATCGAGGCGAGGTCGAGGGGATCGATCCCGTCCTGCGGGACAACCGAATCGAGCACCAGCCGCGTCACCCGCGTCGGGTAGGTGAGCGCATAGCGCTCGGCGACGAACGTGCCGTAGGAGACGCCGTCGAGCGTCAGGCGCGGCGCATTCAGTGCCCGGCGGAGCGCCTCGATGTCGGCCACCGTCTCGGTCGTCGAGAAGTAGCGCCGGTCAGAGCCGATCGCGCGGGCGCAGCTCGCGTCGGCCTTCGGCGGCACGACGGTCAGGTCAGACGCGCCGGCCGCTGCCTGCAGGGCCGGACAGCGCAGCGCGCCGGCGCCCGTCCCGCGCTGGTCGAACATCACAAGGCGGTAGCCACCGAGCGCCGCGCCCAAGCGCGAGCGCACGCGCGGGATCAGTGGCACGCCCGGCTGTCCCGGTCCGCCGGTGAGGAACACGAGCACTCCTCGCCTCGCTGAGCTCACGTTCTCGGCGCCGACCTGGAGGTGCAGCACGCGGCGCGTGCCGCCGGCATGGTCGAGCGGGACCGAGAGTGTTTCGCAGGTGAAGCCACTGATGCCGGTGCAGGCATGCGCGCCGGTGAGACGCGCTGACGGCTGGCCGGTGTTCGCCGCCATGCTCGCGTGGCCGTGACCGCCGCACCCTGCGACCGAGCCTGCCACACAGGCTCCGAGGACGACGAACCTCAGCCTGATCGAGAATGACCGCAGGTGGCGAATCGTTGCGCGTGGCTCGGGGGCGCGCAAGCCCGCGGGGCACGCTCCGCGGACGGCGGGCTGTCTCGGCGGGTCCTCTCAGGCGTGGCCGGCGATGGCGTGCGGCGCGTAGGGCTCCTCGAGGCGCCTGATCTCCTCGTCGCTCAACTCGAGCTGTTCAGCGGCGAGCGCGTCCTTAAGGTGCTCGACCTTCGTGGCGCCGACGATCGGAGCCGTTACCCCCGGCTTGCGCAGCAGCCAGGAGAGCGCGACCTGCGCGCTGGGGAGCCCGCGTTCGTTCGCCACCTCGGTCAGCCGATCGATCACCGCGAAGTCGACGTCGGGGGTGTAGAGCGAATCGCCGAACGCGTCGCTGTTGGCCCGCGTGGTCAGCTTCTCGCCCTCGCGCGTACGGTTGCCGGCGAGCATCCCACGCGCGAGCGGGCTCCACGGGATCACCCCGACGCCCTGATCGGCGCACTGCGGGATCATCTCCCGCTCCTCCTCGCGGTAGATCAGGTTGTAGTGGTTCTGCATCGAGACGAAGCGGGTGGGGGCGACGCGCTGGGCCTTGGCGAACTGCCATGCGTACATGCTGCTGGCCCCGATGTAGCGCGCCTTTCCGGCCTTGACCACGTCGTGGAGCGCGTCCATCGTCTCCTCGATCGGCGTGGTCGGATCCCAGCGATGGATCTGGTAGAGGTCGACGTAGTCGAGCCCGAGCCGTTCCAGTGAGCCGTCGATCGAGGCCATGATGTGCTTGCGGGACAGGCCGCGACCGTTCTCGCCGGGCATCGTCTGTCCGTGCACCTTCGTCGCAACGACGTACTCCTCGCGCATGCCGAACGTCTTGCGCAGCAGCCGGCCCGTGATCACCTCGCTGGTCCCGCCGTTGTAGACGTCGGCGGTGTCGTAGAAGGTGACCCCGCCGTCGGCGGCGCGGCGCACGAACGGCTCGGCTTCCTGCTCGTCGAGGGTCCAGGGGCGGCTCTCGTGCTTGCCGTAGCTCATCATCCCGAGGCAGATGCGAGACACCCGCAGGCCGGTGGCTCCCAGGTTCACGTATTCCATCGGAGTCAGCCCCGGTTGGTCGTCGCGGCCTGGGGCGCCTCGATCTCCCTCTTGAGCACCTTGCCGGTGGGGCCCTTGGGGAGCTCGTCGACGAACCAGATCGCGCGCGGGTACTTGTACGCCGCGACCCGCTCCTTCATGTAGTCGCGCAGCTCCTGCTCGCTGACG
>DASXOS010000003.1:0-5293 GCA_036494115.1 Solirubrobacteraceae bacterium
CCGATGTCCCGGTCCTTGCCGAGCACGTTCGTGTGCGTGTGATGCATGTAGTTGTGGGAATGGCGCCACTGGTCACCCGGGCAGGCGGTGTCCCACTCGAACCGCTTGGAGTCAAGCGCCGGATCCTTCATCCAGTTGTACTGGCCGTGCATCACGTTGTGGCCGATCTCCATGTTGTCGAGGATTTTCGACAGGCTGAGAGCGGTCACGCCGGCGAGCCAGGCCGGGGGCAGGAAGCCGGCGAACAGCATCCCGCGGCCCGAGACCTCGAGCGCCCGCTGCGCGAGGATGATCCTGCGGATGTAGGTGGCGTCGCGCTCGCCGAGGTCGGCGCGCACGCGGTTGCGAAGCTCGTCGAGCTCGGTGCCGAGAGCCTCGATCTGTTCCGGTGTCAGGTGTGGCTTGGCGGTTGGCATGGTTCGTGGTCTCCCTCTCGTGGGGTGCGTTTAGATGTCGAGCGCAACGTCGCCGGCCGGGGCGGAGATGCAGAGCTGGATGTCCTCGTCCTCCTCGTCCGAGGTCTCGCCGGTGAGCACGTTGCGCACCGTGCCCCCTGCCTTGCGGCAGGTGCACGTGTGGCAGATGCCCATCCGGCAGCCGAACTCGGGGGTGAGCCCGGCGGCCTCGGCCTGTTCGAGCAGCGTCCCGGAGCCGATCTCGGCCGTCTGGTCGCTGGCCAGGAAGCGCAGGGTCCCGGTCGCCTGCGGCCCGGTGACGCTGACCGCGGGCGGCGTGAAGGTCTCCGAGATGACGGCGTCGGGGTTCGGCCACGCCTCGGTGACCGCGTCGATCAGCGCCGGGGGCCCGCACACGGCCGCGGTGGCGCCGTTCAGCTCGACGCCCGCGATGGTCTCGAGCTGCGCCCGGCTCAGGTGGTCGCCTCCCTCGCGGGTGGCCACATACTCGACGCGAAGGTTGGGATGGCGCTCGGCGAGCCGAGCCAGCTCGTCCCGATAGAGCCAGTCTGCCTTCGTGCGCGCGTAGTGCAGGAACGTCACCTCGTCGGCGTGACCCTCAGCGCACAACGTGCGCAGCATCGACAGCACCGGCGTGATCCCGCTCCCGCCGCTGATCAGCACGAGCCGGTCCGGCCGCTCATCGGGGAGGACGAACTCGCCCTGGGCCTCGCCGAGGTGGAGGATCGAGCCGGGACGGAGCTGCTCGCGAAGATGGTTCGAGACGAGGCCGCCCGGGTGGGCGGTGACCGTCAGCTCCAGCTCGCCGTCGTGATGCTCGGCGCACGCCGGCGAGTACGTCCGCGTCCGCCGCACCCCGCCGATCTCGACCCCGACCTTCACAAACTGCCCGGCGCGGAACCCCTTCCAGGCGTCGTTCGGGCGCAGCGTCAGGGTCACGCTGCGCGGCGTCTGGCGGCGGACGTCGAGCACCTTCGCCCGCGCGTCGCGGACGGTGATCTCGGGCCTGACCAGCTCCAGGTAGCGGTCGATTCCATGGGGACCCACGAGCAGGTCGACGAGCGGCGAGCGCAGCAGGCGGCGGGTGGCGGTGGCGACGGGCATCAGGGTTTCTCAGAAACAGTTAGTGGACAGTTGTACACCAATTATGTATGGTGGTTTCCCGATCGGTCAAGGCGTAAACTGATGATCTGTGATGAGGTTCACACGGTGTCTGTGAACAGACGTACTCGCCACGGATCGCGGTCGCGCAGCGGTTCGTCGCGGCGCTCGCAACAGGAGCGGAGGAGCCACACCCGCCAGGCCCTGCTCGACGCGGCGCTGCTCCAGATCGAGGCCGGGGAGAGCTTCGAATCGCTCAGCCTGCGCAGCGTCGCCCGGGCCGCCGGGGTCGTCCCGACCGCGTTCTACCGCCACTTCGAGAGCATGGACGAGCTCGGCCTGACGCTCGTCGAGGAGTCCTTCCGGACGCTGCGCGCGATGCTCCGCGAGGCACGAGACGGCCTCCCGCCCCGGCATGTGATCCGGAGGTCGGTCGAGATCCTGGTCGAGCAGGTGCGCGAGCACCGCCCGCACTTCGTGTTCATCGTGCGGGTTGGCTACACCGGTAACACCGTGCTCCGTCACGCCGTGCGCAGCGAGATCCGGCTGATCACGAGCGAACTGGCCACCGACCTCACGCGGTTCCCCGTCCTGCGCGACTGGACCACCGACGACCTCCAGATGCTCGCCGGCCTGCTCGTCAACACGATGATCTCGACCGTGGCCGCGATGCTCGACGCGCCGGTGGCGGCGCCCGAGGCGGAGGCCGAGATCGCCGGCAACGCCGAACGGCAGCTGCGGCTCATCGTGCTCGGAGCGCCGAGCTGGCGCAGCGGGCCGCGGGCGGATCGATAGCGTCCCGCGGGATGGCGCTCGCCCGTCCCACCGACTCCTATCCGGATCAGTCGTGGACGGGCTGGGGCGATCCAGCCCTCCTCCCCGTGCTCAGCGAGGGGATGCGGCAACTGCTCCGCGCCGGGCTCGGCGTCGACGGCGCATCGGCCGGCGCGCCACCATCGCTGGACAGCCTCGCGCTGGCCGCCGGCCGGCTGGGCGACGCGGACCTGACGGCGCTCGCCGGGATTGCCGGTGACCCCCACGTCCTGACCGATGCCGAGGCCCGGATCCGCCACCTGCGCGGTAAATCGACACCGGATCTGCTGCGCCTGCGCGCGGGCGATACGAGCGACGCTCCGGATGCCGTGGTCCTGCCGGGCTCTCACGACGAGGTGCTCGAGGTGCTGCGCCTCTGCGCGGAGCGGCAAATCGCCGTCGTCCCATTCGGGGGCGGCACCTCGGTGGTCGGTGGCCTGGAACCGGCGTCGAGCGGATTCGCCGGCGTCATCGCGCTCGATGTGCGGCGCCTGAACGCGCTCGTCGAGATCGACGAGCAATCGCTCGTCGCCGAGCTCGAGCCCGGGCTGCGCGGACCGCAGGCCGAGGCGCTTCTCGGTGAACACGGCTACACGATCGGGCACTTTCCGCAGTCGTTCGAGTACGCCACGCTCGGCGGGTTCGCCGCCGCGCGCTCGAGTGGTCAGTCGTCCGCCGGGTACGGCCGCTTCGACGATCTCGTGGTCGGGCTGCGGGTGGCCACCCCGGCCGGCTCGCTCGAGCTGGGGCGGGCGCCGAAGTCGGCCGCCGGGCCCGACCTGCGCCATCTCGTGCTGGGCTCCGAGGGCGCGTTCGGCGTGATCACCTCATTACGGGTCCGGATCCGGCCGGTCCCCGCCGTACGGGTGTACGAGGGGTGGCGGCTGCCGTCCTTCACCGCAGGCGCAGCCGCGATCCGGCGACTGCTCCAGGATGGCCCGACGCCGACGGTGCTGCGGCTCTCCGACGAAGCCGAGACCGCGCTCAACCTGGCCCGCCCCGACGAGGTCGGCAGCGGCGGAGAGGACGGCGGGTGCCTCGCGATCGTCGGCTACGAGGGATCGGCGGCCACGGTCGAGTCGACCCGTGCCGGGGCCACCGAGATCCTGGCCGGGGCCGGTGGCACCGTCGTGCCCGACGCCGGCGAGCATTGGGCGCGCGAGCGCTTCCGCGGCCCCTACCTGCGCGACGCGCTGCTCGGCGAGGGAGCCCTGGTGGAGACGCTCGAGACCGTCGCGTTCTGGTCAGCGCTCGACGGGCTCTACGCGAGGGTGACCGGCGCGCTGCGCGAGTCGCTCACCGCCCAGGGCACGCCGCCGGTGGTGCTCTGCCACATTTCACACGTGTATCCGACCGGCGCGTCGCTCTACTTCACCGTCGCCTGCGCGCAGCTGCCCGATCCGCTGGCGCAGTGGCAACGCGCGAAGGCAGCCGCGAGCGACGCGATCCTGGCCGCGGGTGGCTCGATCACGCACCACCACGGCGTCGGCCGCGACCACGTCAGGTGGTACGAGCAGGAGATCGGGCCAATCGGCGTCGCCGCGCTGCGCGCGGTGAAGGGGGCGCTCGACCCGGCCGGGATCATGAACCCGGGTGTGCTGCTCGGCGCCGACCCGTCATCCTGAGTGGGATGGCCACGACGACCGAGACACGCGTACGGGATCTCGCCGAGCTGATCGTCCGCTTCGGCGCCAACGTCCAGCCCGGGCAGATCGTCGCCCTGGGCTCCGAGCCGGGCAAGGAGACGCTCACCCGCGCGATCGCCGAAGTCGCCTACGAGGCAGGGGCGAAGTTCGTCGATCTCAGGGTGTTCGACGTCTACCTCAAGCGGGCGCGGGCTTTGCACGCCGACCCGGACACGCTCGGGTTCGTGCCGCCCTGGTACGGAAAGCAGGTGCTTGCGCTGGGCGAGGAGCGAGCGGCTCGGATCGGTCTCTCCGGTCCGGTGGCGCCGCACGCGATGGCTGACGTCGACCCAGTGCTGATCGGCCGTGACCGGCTACCGAGCGTCGCCGAGAGCACCAAGGTCCTGACGGACATGACGACGAACTGGACGATCGCGCCGTGCCCGACGCCGGGCTGGGCCGAGCTCGTGCACCCCGACCTCGAACCGGCGGCGGCGCTCGAGCGCCTGTGGGACGAGGTCGTTCACGTCTGCCGGCTCGACGAGCCCGACCCGGTCGCCGCGTGGACCGAGCGCATG
This sequence comes from Solirubrobacteraceae bacterium, assembly GCA_036494115.1. Lineage (GTDB taxonomy): Bacteria > Actinomycetota > Thermoleophilia > Solirubrobacterales > Solirubrobacteraceae > Palsa-465. Next base: position 4,534 of record DASXOS010000003.1, read on the forward strand.
GAACGTCTCGCCGCGGTCGCAGCGAGGCTCGACGCGCTCGAGCTCGACGAGCTCCGGCTCGAGGGCCCGGGGACGTCGCTGCGGATCGGCCTGCTGCCGAGCGGACGCTGGAGGACCGGCCGGCTCGAAACCGTCGGCGGGATCGTCCACGCGCCGAACATCCCCACCGAGGAGGTGTTCACCACGCCCGATCCAGCTCGGGTCGAGGGAACCGTGACCGCGACCAAGCCGCTGTTCGTCGCCGGAACGTCGATCGAGGGCCTCCGCGTCCGGTTCGAGGGCGGCCGCGCCGTCGAGATCGACGCCGACAAGAGCCCTGGAACGCTCCGCGCGCTCGCCGAGCATGACGACGGTGCCTCCCGGCTCGGCGAGGTCGCGCTGGTCGACCGCCACGGGCGGATCGGACCGCTGGGCACGATCTTCTACGACACCCTGCTCGACGAGAACGCCGCCAGCCACATCGCACTCGGTGCGGGGCTCTCGTTCGCGGTTGGGGACAAGGAGGACCTGAACCGGATGAACGACAGCGAGATCCACATCGACTTCATGATCGGCTCGAACGAGGTGGACGTCACCGGCCTGACCCGCGCCGGCGACGAGGTGGCGTTGCTGCGCGGTGGCGAGTGGCAGGTGTGAGCCCCGCCTCGCTACCCTAATCCCGCTCCCCGGAGAGGTGCCGGAGTGGCTGAACGGGCGCGATTGGAAATCGCGTAACGGGGGTCGACCTCGTTCGGGGGTTCGAATCCCCCCCTCTCCGCTC
>DASXOS010000004.1:0-23137 GCA_036494115.1 Solirubrobacteraceae bacterium
CAGCCACCCGACCGGCCGCTACATCAACCGCCGCCCGGAGAACGCCGTCGATCTCGACCGGATCTACGAGCTCGCTGTTGCCGGAGGGGTCGCGATCGAGGTCAACGCGCTCCCCGACCGCCTCGACCTCAGCGGCGCGCACGTGCGCGAGGCGCTCGCCGCCGGCGTGACGATCGTGGTCTCGACCGACGCGCACTCGATCCGCGGCCTGGGGAACATGCCGCTCGGCGTCGCCACCGCGCGCCGCGGGTGGGCCACCGCGGCGGACGTGCTCAACACGCTCCCCCTCGAGAAGATCGTCGCCTGGCGAGGGGGTCGGCGCGGCGCCTAAAGCCCGAGCCGCCGGCCGAGATCCGCGACGTGCCGCCGGGCGATCGGGATCGTCTGCCCGGTGGCGAAGGCGAGCTCGGCCGTGCCCCCGATGAGGGGACGCAGCTCGACTGCCTTGTGCAAGTTGGCCACGTACTGCCGGTGCAGGCGTACGAAGCCCTCGGGCTCCCAGCGGCGCTCGATCTCGGACAGCGTCGCGCGGAGCAGGTAACGGCCGTCCTCGGTGACGATCCGGACGAAATCGCCGTTCGACTGGATGTACAGGATCGAGCTACGCGCGATCAGCCGCGTGGCTCCGCTGCGGACGTTGGCGACGGCGATCATCTCGCTCTCCGAGGCGGCGTGGGACCGGCCGTGCCCGTCGCCGTTCACGGGTACGGCGTCGACCGCGGCGACGACGCGCTCGAGTGCCTCCTCGACCCGGTTCCGGGCCACCGGCTTGCGCAGGTAGTCGAGGGCGTGGAGCTCGAACGCCTCCACCGCGGCATTGTCGTAGGCGCTCACGAACACGAGTTGAGGCGGCTCGGCGAAGCGGCGCAGCACCCGCCCGAGCTCGACGCCGTCGAGGTCCGGCATGCGCACGTCGAGGAAGATCGCGTCGTAGTGCTGCGTGGAGGCCTTGACGAGGGCGTCGTGGCCATCGAACGCGCACTCCACCTCCTCGACGAGCGCGCAGCTCCGCAGCAGCCGCGCCAGGTCCTCGAGCTGGGTGCGCTCGTCGTCGACGGCCAGGATCGTGAGACGGTCCTCGGCAGTCATACGCGACTCATCTCAGCTCCGCGAGCTCCCGGCTGACGGCTTCGCCGCGCAGGTTCGGGACGATCATCACCGCAGTCGTGCCCTCGCCGACCTCCGACTGGATCCGGAGCGCGTAACGCTCGCCGAACGTGGCTCGCAGGCGCGCGTCGACGTTCGAGAGCCCGATGCCGCCGCCGGCTCCGGCGAGGACCGCGGGAACCCGCTCGGCCTCGATTCCGCAGCCGTCGTCGCTCACTCGGAGCTCGACGTCGGAACCGTTGGCGCGAGCCACCACCTCCACCCGCCCGGTGCCGGCTCGCAGCTCGACTCCGTGTCGGACCGCGTTCTCGACCAGCGGCTGCACCGACATCGCCGGCACCACCGCATCACGTGTCTCGGCCGGCACATTGATCGTCACATGAAGGCTGTCGCGGAAGCGCGCCTGTTCGAGTCGCAGGTAGCGCTCGACGTGCTCGATCTCCTCGCCGAGGGTCACGTAGGAGCGGCCGTCGCGGAACAGGTAGCGAGTGAACTCGGCGAAGTCGATGAGCAGCTCACGCGCCTCCTCGGGGCGAGCGTGGATGTCGCCGGCAACCGCGGCGAGCGCGTTGTAGATGAAGTGAGGCGAGATCTGGGCGCGCAGTGCACGGAGCTCTGCCTGGGCGAGGCGTTCCTCCTGGGCGGCCATCACCGACAGCTCGACCTGCGCCGACACCAGGCTCGCCGCCTCCTGTACGACGCGCAGCTCAGCGTGGCTGGGCCGTCCGGTCGAGCGATAGAACGCGATCAGCGTGCCGGCGCGTTTGCCCTGAACGATCAACGGGGCGAGCACCGCGGAGCGCAAGGGGCACGTGGGGTCAGACGAGATTAGGCGGGGGACGATGTGCAGCCGGTCATCCGGCGTCCGCGCGAGCAGGCGGGACAGCAGGTCGCCGGGGCGGACCTGCTCGCGGCCCTCGCCGTCGATCGCCAGCACCGAGAGCGTGTCCGCCAGCGCGACGGCGGCGGCGCCGGTGAGCGCGCGGAGATGGGGGGTCGCCTGCTCCGCCGAACGCGGCGTGAGACCGCGCCGCAGAAACGGGAGCGTGGAGGTGGCGGCGTGCAGAGCGGACTGCATCCCGATCGCCTCCGGCGTGCGATCGGTACGGCGCACGCGGAACAGCCTCCAGCCGATGGCGGCGATCCCGATCCCAACCAGAACACCCAGTAGAAGGTTCATGGCAGGCGCCCGACAGCTTACCCGCCGGTGTGGCGGACGCCTGGCGTCGCAAGGGGGCCCCCTTCGCTCGCTCGCTCAGGCGTCGCTCTGAGCAGGCGGCGCCGCCCCGACCTCGGACTGCAACCTCAACAGCAGCCGGCGCAGCAGGCCGTTGAGCTGCCGCTTCTCGGCTGGGTCGAGTTCGTCGAGCAGTTCCCGCTCGCGATCTGCGCCGAGGTCGATGTACCCGTCGAGACGCTTGCGCCCCTCAGGGGTGATCTCGAGCAGGACCCCCCGGCGGTCGGATGGGTCGCGCTCGCGCCGCACCAGGCCACGTTCCTCGAGCTTGTCGAGCCGATTCGTCATCGCGCCGGTCGAGACCATCAGGTTGCGGCTGAGCGAGCCGTGTGAGCGGACGCCCTTGTTCAGGGCGATCAGGACCTTGAACTCCTCGTGGGTGAGCCCGACGCGGGAGAGGCTGGTGACCGCGGCCTTCGTGAGCAGGCGGTCGAGTTTGCCGATCCGGACCACGATTCCCTCGACCTCGGGATCGATCTGAGGCCAGCGCTCGATCGTGCCGCGGACGTGTTCGTCGACATCGTCCTCGAGGACCTCGCCGGCCGTCTGATCTGCAGGTTCCGCCATCTCCACCGCTGCAGTCTAGTCCGTCAATGCTTGAGGTGAAGCGGCTGTATAAGAAGTCTTTTGAGAAACAGCAACTTGTGATACAGTGGTTCCACGTAAAGCTTTTAGTCATTTCCAGGAGGTGGAACATGCATCCGGAGATCACCCGCGCGATGGTCCAGGCACAGCAGATCAACTGGAACCGGCCATCGGCTGCGCTTGCCGCTCAGCTCCGGTCCGACGCCGCCGACGCATCCGCGCGCCCGACAGCGCGCCGGCTCCCGTTCGCGGGCGGCCTGCGGGCGGCGCTGCGCCTGAAGCCGCTGGCGTAAGCACGCCCCGCCGGGCCCGGCCCCGGCGGTGTCCAGCTGACCCCGCGGCTTGATCGCTCGCCCGCGGACCGACAAGATGCGGGGATGACCAGCACGAGATCGTTTTCCTCCTACGACGACGCCGTTGCCCAGCACCACTGGGATGTGCCGGAGCGCTACAACATCGCCGCCGACATCTGCGACAAGCACCCGCGCGACAAGCTGGCGATGATCCACGAGGACTTCCAGGGCCAGGTGCGCCAAGTCGAGTGGGGCGAGCTCCAGGACACCTCGAACCGGTTCGCGAACGTGCTGAGTGCCCATGGGGTGGAGCGGGGCGACCGGGTAGCGATGCTGCTGCCGCCCACGCCGGAGACGGCGGCGGCGTTCATCGGCACCTGGAAGGCGGGCGCGATCCTGCTGTCCATGTCCGTGCTGTACGGCGACGAGGGGATCCGCCACCGGCTGGCCGACTCGCAGCCGACGGTGGCGGTCACGAACGAGGCGAACCTGCACCGGATCGACCCGGCGCTCGCCGAACACGTGCTGGTCCTCGACGATGACCTGCTCGGCCAAGGGGCGACCGACTTCGAGACGCTCGACACGTCGTCCGAAGACCCGGCCCAGCTCTACTACTCGTCGGGCACGACCGGGCTGGCGAAGGGGATTCTCCACGCCCACCGCTACCTGCTGGCGCACGAGGAGTTCGTGTACTGCCACGACGTCCGTGACGGCGAGGTCTTCCACGGCATGGGGGAGTGGGCGTGGGCGGCCGGGATCTGCCCGCTGATCGGGCCCTGGCGCTACGGCGCGGTGCAGGCGGTGTACCAGCGTGAGGGCGGCTTCGATCCGCACAAGCAGCTGGATTTCCTCTCCCGGCACGAGGTCACCAACGTGTTCGGGACGCCGACCGCGATCCGCTCGATGATGTCGATCGGCGACGCCGGCACACGCTATCCCCAGAAGTTCCGAATCGTCTGCTCGGCCGGCGAGCCGCTCAACCCTGAGGCGATCCGGTGGTTCCGCGACCAGTATGGGATCACCGTGCTCGACTACTACGGGCTCACCGAGTCGTATCCGCTGTGCGCGAACTACCCGTTCATGGCGGTGCGCGAAGGGTCGATGGGGCGGCCGATGCCCGGCTGGGACGTGGCGATCCTCGACGAGGACGAGCGCCCGGTGGCGCAGGGCGAGCGCGGCGAGATCTGCCTCCGCGCCCGGTCGAATCCTCACTATCCGCTGGGCTACTGGAACCGGCCGCAGGGGGATTCCGACGAGGTGTTCGGCGGCGACTGGTTCCACACCAAGGACGCAGCGAGCGCCGACGAGGACGGCTATTTCTGGTACGAGGGACGCGCCGACGACGTGATCATCTCGGCCGGGTATCGCATCGGGCCGTTCGAGGTGGAGTCGGCGTGCCTCGAGCACCCCGCCGTGGCCGAGGCGGCGGCCGTCGCCTTGCCCGACGAGCGCCGTGGGAACGTGGTCAAGGCCTTCGTTGTGCTGGCCGGAGGGCACGACGAGTCCGACCAGCTGGCCGAGGACATCAAGTCGTTCGTGCGCGAACACCTGTCGGCCTACGCGTACCCGCGGGTGATCGAGTTCGTGCCCGATCTGCCGAAGACGCTGACAGGCAAGATCCGGCGAATCGAGCTGCGCCAGCGGGAACAGACGGACGCGCCAAAGCGCCCTTGATGACGCTTCCACCTGGGCCAATCGGCGGCACCCCCTCTTGATCGATCCGGCCGTTGTGCTGTTTCGCGCGAAGGAGTAGGGTGCCGCGCTGGACCGGGGACACCGTCCATCTGGAGGGAGGATTGATGTCTCGACGGCACACCTGCCTGCTGGCAGCCGTGGCCTGCTTCACGCTTGCGCTGACCGCCTCGGCGGCCTGGGGCAAGCCGCATTTTCGCCCGCGCATTGGAGGAGCGCTTGGTTTGGCTCCGCCGCTCGGCGCTCAGCCCGATATCGCTTCCGGGCTGCAGACGCCGGTCACCTACCACGGGGGCTCCGTCATGACCGGCGGTGTCACTGTTCACACCATCTTCTGGACCGGCGGAACGGATCCGTTCCAGGGTCAGCCCGCGGGCGCCCCCCACGACTACATCGGGATGGTCCAGCAGTTCTTCGCTGACGCCGCGGCAGACAGCGGTGGCAGCGCCAACGTGTTCTCGACCCTGCCGCAATACGCAAAGGGGACGAAGCCCGGCGCCATCACGAAGGGCTCGTACAAGATCACCTACGACGCCGCCACCGACTCGGTGACGGACACCCATCCATATCCGGCCGTATCCGATCAGTGTGCCTCGCCCCAGAGCACCTCGGTCTGTGTGACCGACGCCCAGGTTCAGGCGGAGGTCGACCGGGTCGTCCAGAGCACGGCCGGGCACCCGCGCGGACTGCACAACCTCTGGTACGTGTTCCTTCCGCCGGACGTCGACGAGTGCATCCTGCCCGGTGAGTGCGGCACGAACGCCTTCGGCGGATACCACTCTCTGTCGAACGTCGGCCACGGCCTGACGATCTACGCCCTGACGATCGACACGCTGATCGAGACCAAGCGGGCGAACAATCCCGGCAACGACCCGGAGGGCTATCCCGACGCTGAGAACGCGATCGACATCGCCGCCCACGAGACCGAAGAGGCGATCACCGATCCCGAGGGCGTCGGCTACATGGATCCGAACGGGTTCGAAACCGCCGACAAATGCGAGTTCGGGCCTCAGTACGGCGGTCCGCTCGGGTTCGCCGGGCCCGACAACGCGCCGTACAACCAGGTCATCAACGGGCATCAGTACCTGCTCCAGGAGATGTGGGCCAACCACGACAACAACGGCAATCCGAATTGCGTGCAGCGAACGACGAACACGCACAACGACCTGCCGTTGCCCCAGGTGAACCTCACGCAGTTCAACTCGACGGTGACGGGCAACATCGAGCGGAACACCGCTGGCATCGGCGTGAAGGTCAGTGTGCTGCGAAATCTGCCTGACGGCAGCACGGCGACCGTCGCTCAGGGGTCCGGCACGACCCAGGCGGACGGCAGCTGGAGCGTGTCGATCGCCCCCCATGCGGTTGGCGACGACCGCGACGAGATCGACGTCGACTACTCCGGGGCGGGAGCACCCACCCCTAACCACCAGGTGATCCTGACCGGGAACGGCGGCAATCCGTTCACCGAGTCGGGCTGGACAGGGTGGACCGCCCTCGACAACGGGGCGTTCTTGACCAACGACCCGGCACTGGGAGGGCCCTCGCTGACGGTCGGGCCCTGCTTCCAGACGGGCGTGTTCTCGGAGACGCTGAACGGGAACCCGCTGCCTCCGGCTGGGTCGCCAACCGATTTCTGCAACACGCAGACCGGAACGGCGACCGTGAACCTGAGCGCTCCCGTCGGAAAGGGCGATGTGGTCACCCAGGGCACCGATGACAACCGGGCCTTCCAGGACCCGAACCTCCCGACGGCCAATCCGGCGGGCGGTCTGGTCAGCCTGACCGTCCCGGTGGGCGAGCCCGACGCGATCTCGGCGTTCGTGAATCCGCTGCCGACGTTCGCGCCGAGCGGCTTCCCGACCTGCTCGGCGGATCTGCAGGCGCAGGCCGTGTCGTGCAGCGGGCTCGTCGCGGGCCAGAGCTACACGGTCACCGACGGCCGCACCGGCGAGTCGCACAGCGCGGCCGCTGGTGGTGACGGAACGGCGTCAGTGTCGTTCTCGACGGGGTCGATCCATGGCGGCGATGTCGTGTCGCTGTCGAACGGTGCGAGGACGGTGACGACATTGCACGTCGCTCACCTTCGGGTCGACATCACCGGCCAGCAGAACGTGGTCCGGGGCGGGAGCTGCGAGGCGTTGAACTACTACGCCCCGCCGCTCAGCGAGGCACCGACCAACGCCGCGGCTGGGGACCCGAGCGCGCTCGCAGGCGGGGCCGCTCTGACCGACTCGGTCTGTCCGGCCAACGGCAACGCCGCGGGGCTGTCGGCGACGAACATCGTCCAGACCGACGAGCTCAGCGGTGGCGCGACAACCACCTCCGTCCCGGATGTCGAGGACACCTCGCCGATGCAGGGCGAGAACGTCTACGGCAACTTCGTCGCCGTGGCGGAGTCGGGACTGCCCAGCCCGGACGGTGGCGTGGCGCCGACGGACTCCACCTCAAAGGTGGCGCTGAGCATCGCGCCGGCCGGCGGGGGAGCCCCGGTGTTCACGAGCAACAACGTCGACACGGCGACCGGCGTCCCCGTGAACGCGCTGTCTCCGGGGAGCTACAAGGCGACCTGGACGCTCACTGACGCCGGCGGCGACACCAGGACAGTGACCACGCGGTTCATCGAGAACGCGGCGTCGCAAGGGCCTCCGGGACCGCCCGGACCGCGTGGCCCGAAGGGTCCGCGCGGCCCGAAGCCCAAGGTCAAGTGCAAGCTCATCAAGCACGGCAAGGTCCGATGCAAGGTGACCTTCCCGAAGAAGAAGCACGTGACCAAGGGCCGGCTGCAGGTCCGGATCGCCCGCCACGGCCACGTCGCGGCGCTCGGTCACGGGCGGGTCAGCCACGGCACGGCGACGGTCGTCCTGCGCAAGCTCGGAAAGCTGCAGCGCGGCGCCTGGACGATCACCCTGGTGCTGTCGCAGTCGCATCACGCGACCTCGACGGTGACCATGGGGCTGCGGGTGACATAGCCCACCCACGGCTCAGGCTGTTTGCGCCCCCGGTTCGCGCTGATGCGGACCGGGGGCGTCTGCCGTCTCTGGGCGTGCTCAGCCGTGCTTGACGAGGTGGCCGCTGCCGTTCAGCGCGTACCACTTGCCGCCGGCCTGGAACGTGCCGATGTAGCTCGTCTCGCCGGGCCCGCCGTCGGCGATGTAGGTGTACAGCGGGTGCTTGGCGTACGTGACCTGCTTCTCGCCGTTCGGAAGCGAGATCGTGCCGATCAGCGACTTCTTCAGGCCCGGGCCGGCCACGGGCTTGCCCTTGGCCGTGACGGGCGGCCAGACGCGCTGGCAGGTGGAGTTGCAGTTGTCGGTGTTGGGCCTGTCCTTGGAGAACGAGTACACGGTGAAGCCGCGTCCGTTGACCAGGATCTTCCCAGCCTGCGTGTTGCGGAGCTTCAGGGTGGCCTTGCCGCCACCGGCCACCGCGATCCCGGCGGTCGTCAGGAGCGCCGCCGCCAGCGCGGCGAGCGCGATCATCATCTTGCGTCTCATGGGCTTCCCTCTCGGTCGTTGGGGCATGCCCTGTGATGACGCTACGTCGTCCGCAGACCTTCCCGGGCGTGTGTGCGGAGCTCGGACAGGATCCGCTCCAGCCGTGGTTCGGTCTCGCGGTCGACGTGGACCATCGCCGCCGCGACGGCAGGGTGCACGGATGCGATCTGCGCGTGCATCTCGTGCGCGATCGCCCGGTAGCTGGGATGGCCCTCGCGGCCGGAGCGCAGCTCGATCAGCTGCATCGCCTCGCGCGCGTTGAGATCGAGGATGTAGCGGATCCGGTAGCCGAGGCAGAGCGCGTAGGGCGCCGCCGTATGAAGGCCGTGATCGGCGAGGCGATGGTACTCGCGCGCCGAGATCTCGAGCGCCCGGCGGTACTCGTCGCCGCACCCCGCCAGCTCGACCTGGTCGGGCACGCCGGCGCCGAGGTCGGGGCCGAGCGGCTGCCACTGCACGGTCAGCATCCGGTGGCGCTGGAGATCGCGGAATGCGCCGTAGTCGGAGACGATCTCGAACCGGTAGTGCAGCGACTCCAGGCCGCGCCCGGGACGGTGGCGGCGGTTCGCTCGCCGCCCGACCAGCTCCGCGAGCAGCCGGGAGCGCTCCTCGTCGTCGAGCGCGGCCACCGCCTCACGGGTCTCGTGCTCCGGGCACGCCGCGGACTCGAACAGCAGTGCCGCGAGCGCGTCCTCCAGGTCGCCGTCGACGCGCAGCAGCCGCACCGACGGGCCCAGTCGCTCCTCGTTCTCGTGAGCCGAGCCGAGCCCGAGCCGCCGCGCCCACCGGGCGCCAGCCTTCGCACGCGACTCCAGGTAGGCGACCCACTCGCCACCACGGTCGGGCCGCTCCACGCGCGAGACGAAGCTTGGCATCACGGCCTGGAGCTCACTCAGGATCATCCGGCCGTACGACTGCGCCTCGGGCAACGGATGGGCGAGCAGGTGCAGGACGAGCTGCTCGTAGGTCTGTCCGGTGGCGAAGATGCCCATGTGCGAGAGCGAGCTCGCGGGGAGCAGGCCCCGGAGGAGATCGAGGGCCTTGGCCTTGATCGCGCGGGCATGCGCGGCCGGCGCCTCGCCGTCAGCGCGGGGAAACTCGTGCTCGGCCCAGGCGGTGACACGCGGCAGCGACTGCGCGTAAATGCCGAACAGCGCGTCCATCGCCGCGCGGTACTCGGGCCCGAGCTCGGCGTCTCGGTAGTAGCGGTAGCCGCCCGGCGGCGTGGGCATCGGAGCGTCATAGGCGATGTAGCGAGTCGACTGCTCGAGGTAGGCGCCGAGCCGAGGCCGCTGGAGGACCTTGGTCAGGACGTTGGAGACCCATTCGCAGGCCACGTGGGCACCGCCGAGCTGGGCGACGGAGTCGTCGCCGTAGCCGACGAAGATCCGCTCGTAGAGCTGCGCGGCGCGGGCACCCTCCTCGCCGTCGAACCCGCGCCCGTCATCGGGCAGGTCCGAGGCGAACTCGTCGAGAAACAGCCGCCGCAGCGTCCCCGGGTAGCGCGAGTACCGCGCGAACAGCGCCCCCTTGACCGTCTCGGGCAGGTTCACCAGCGCGAACACCGGCCGGTCGAGGTTGGTGAAGTGCTCTCGCAGCCGGCGGCGTTCGTCCTCGGTGAAGCTCTCGACCGGGTATTGCACGGGCGGCTGATCGTAGCGGCGCCTCCGGCGCGATCCGAGCGGTACGGCAGCGACGAAGATCAGCCGGCGCTGTTCGGGCTGCCGGTGGCCTGCGAGTCCTCGCCGGCGCCGCCCTTGCGGCCCTCGGCGGAATCCTCGCGCTCTTCGCCGTCGCCGCGGCGGGGGCCGCTGTCGGGCGTAGGAGCTTCCTCGGTGTTCTGGTTCGAGGTGCCCCCCGGCGGCTGCTGGTCGCCGTAGGTCTCCTCGGTGTCTGAGCGTCGGTCTTCCATCGTGCTCTGAGCTACCCGTCGTGCGCGGCGCGAACCCGTGTCGTGCGCAGCGCCAACCCGTATCGTGCGCGGCGCCAACCCGTGTCGTGCGCGGCACCAGCCCCTAACCCCGTGACCTCGAGTGGTGCTGTGCGATATCGCACAGCGCTGCCAGTGGACGCGTGGGGTATAGTCGCCGGTCGCTAGGGGTCGCTCAAGTACTACGGAGCTAGGAAGGAAGCAATGGGGCGAAAGACGCTGGGGTTGGTGGCCATCATCGGCTGCGCAGGTTTCATCGGGCTGTTTGCAGGCCCGGCATCCGCCGCGGTGGCGCGGCTGGCGAACGGCAAGATCATCGGCTACCAACCGATGCACGGGCAGGGGGGCAACGCGCTGAAAGGGCCAAACCCGTTCGACAAGGCATTCTCGAACCTCGACTACAGCGGCGGTCCGGTGATGTCGGCGAACAACAACGCGACGGTCGTCTGGAATCCGTCCAACTACAACGGCACATCCTTCCAGACCGACTCGACACCCTCGGATGGCTACGTGTTCGGCATCAACCAGTACTTCCAGGACCTGGCTCACGACAGCGGTGGTCACAGCAACGCGGACTCCGTGGCGGTCCAGTACAACGACGCCGCCGGCGATCACGCCAATTACAGCTCTTCCTACGGGGGCACCTACACTGACACCGACCCGCTGCCGGCGAACGGATGCCCGGCGGCGACGGGTGACATCTGCATCACCGACGCCCAGATTCAGGCCGAGCTGAACAGCTTCCTCACCGCTAAAGGGCTGCCGCGGGACATGACGCACGAGTACTTCCTGCTCACGCCACCGGACGTGGCGAGCTGCTTCGACGCGGCAGGCAGCTCGTGCTCGGCGAACGCGGATCTGAGCCAGGCGTTCTGCGCGTATCACAGCGCCAGCGCCTCGGCGAGCTCCTTCATCTACGCCAACGTCCCGGATCTGACGGGCAACCCCGGCTGCGATCCGTTCATCATCGACGGCGTCTCCGACTACCCGAACTCATACGCGGATGGTGTGCTCAGCTCGCTTGCGCATGAGCACAACGAATCGATCACCGATCCACAACCGAACAACGCCTGGACGGACTGGCAGTCAGGCTGTACCGGCGGCGACGAGACCTGCGGCGGTGAGGACGGCGACAAGTGCGCCTATTACGAACTGCAGGACGACCCGAACAGCAACTTCGGCAACAACACCGCGTACAACCAGGTGATCAACGGCCGCAAGTACTGGCTGCAGCCCGAATGGAGCAACCAGGACCCCAGTCACCAGGTCGGCCAACCCGGGCACTGCCTGGACAGCTGGTCCTCTGATGGGAGCGCCGCCCACGCCAGTTTCACCCAGACGCCGGGCGCAGCCAACTCGGTCTCGTTCGACGCATCCTCATCGACCGGATCCGGCGGCGTCGCTGAGTACGTCTGGCAGTTCAACGACGACACCAAGGTGGGCGACACGCCGCAGCAGTTCAGCGTCGAGACGACGAGCCCGCAGGTGAGCCACACCTTCCCCCAAGCGGGGGACTACCACGTGGCGCTGACCGTGATGACCAGTGACGGGACGAGCGAAGGCGCCGCGCACACCGTCACGGCCGGAGGCTCACTGCCGCCCACGGCCGCGTTTACGTTCTCCCCGGGCTCGCCGCTCGAGGGCACCGCCGTGCAGTTCAACGGCGGCACCTCCAGCGATCCGAACCCGGGCGGAAAGATCGACAGCTACAGCTGGAGCTTCGGTGACGGCGCAACCGGCACCGGCGTGGCGCCACCGCATACCTATGCCAAGCCGGGCACCTATCAGGTCACCCTCACGGTCACGAGCCATGAGAACCAGACCGCGGAGGTGACCCACGCCGTGATCGTGGGCGACGAGCCGCCGACCGCAGCGTTCACGCCGCCGGCGGGGGTCGTTGCCGGCACCGCCGCGTCATTCAACGGCAGTGCATCGCACGATCCCGACGGATCGATCGTGGGCTACACATGGCACTTCGGTGACGGCGGTACCGGATCGGGCGCCAACGCCTCGCACACGTACGCCACGGCCGGGACGTTCACGGTCTCGCTCACCGTGCTCGACAGCGACGGGCAGTCCGCGAGCGTGAGCCACTCGATCACGATCACCCCGGCCAAAAACGGCAACGGCAACGGCGGCGGGGGCGGCAACGGCGGCGGGGGCGGCAACGGCAACGGCGGCGGGGGCGGCAACACCGGCGGGGGCGGCAACACCGGCGGGAATCAGAGCGCCGCCACGTGCACGGTCCCGGCGCTGCGGCACCAGAGCCTGTCCAAGGCGCGCACGCTGCTCTCGGCGGCGCACTGCACGGTGGGCAAGGTGAAGAAGCCTCGCCACAAGCCGCGGCACGGCGCCGGCAAGCACAAGGTTTGGAAGCTGCTCGTCGTCGGTCAGTCACCGGCGGCGAAGCAGACCGGACCCGCAGGCGAGGCGGTCGCGCTCACACTCGGCTGGGTGGCCGTCAAGCGTTAGCCAAAAACGCGGCGACTGCCGTCACCGTCTCGTCCGGCAGCTCGGTCGGAGGCGAGTGGCGGCAGTCGAGCTCGACGCGTTTGACCGGACCGGCCACCGTCTGCTCGATCGCGTCCAGCTGCGCGAGCGTGCCGTACTGATCGCGCAGCCCCTGGATCAGCAGCAGCGGGCAGTGGATGTTGGGCAGCAGTCCGCGCAGATCCCAGTCCGGGAACGCGGGGTCGAGCCACACGTCGTTCCAGCCGAAGAAGGCGGCGTCAGGGTCCCGGTGGTGGCGAGCCATCCGATCCCGCAGCCCGCCATCCAGGTACGCGTCGCGGGCAAGGCGGATCTCCGTCAGGCACTTCTCCTCGACGAACACGTGCGGCGCGATCGCCACGACGGCCCGGCACTCGTGCTCAGCGGCGTAGATCAGCGCGATCGACGCGCCATCGCTGTGGCCGACCAGGACCGGCGAATCCAGCTCGAGCGCGTCGATCAGCTCCGGCACCACCTCCCGCGCCTCCTGGTGCATGAACTGCGGCGTCCGCGGCGCCGGAGGCGGATCGGACATCCCGTGGCCGAAGCGCGAGAACGTCACCACGCGGCGCCCGCTGGCCTGCGCCAGCAGCTCCGGAAACGACCGCCACACCCCAACCGACCCGAGTCCTTCGTGCATGAGCAGGAGCGCCGGCTCCTCACCCGGGAGGTCGAGCAGCTCGAGCGACCCTCCCGGCAAATCCACGGCCGAAACGGTCAAGCCGCGCGCGACGCCTCGCCGCCCTCGAGTTCCTCGAGGTACGCGCGCGCCGGGACCGACCAGGCTGCATGCCGCGCCACGAACAGATCGTGGGCGCGCCGGCGAGGCCAGCGGGCTGGGAGCAGCTCAGGCGGCAGGTCGGGATCGAGAAACGGGAACTTCCGCCAGGCGTGCACGAGCAGCGTCTGCGCCCGGAAGCAGGCCTCGCCCGACGCCGGGCGCAGGCGCGCGAAGTCCTCGATGAACGCGGTATAGCCCTCGCGGACACCGTCGAGATCCCAGGCGCTCGCCGCGACCCCTCGCGGGGTGCCGAGCTGCCCCAGGCCGGCCACGAACGACGTGGCCTCGGCCACCGCAGCTGACGCGATCGCCGACCGCAGCTCGGTCTCGCGTTCGACGTGCGGGGTCAGCCATACCCCGCCACCGAGCGACCCAAGCCCTGCCCAGGCCAGGCGGCTGCGGAGCTGATGGCGGACCTCGCGCCGCGCCTCGGGCACGCGCAGGACGAGCACGAGCCATCGCCCGTCCCACGTCCTCGGCTTGCCGAAGGAGTAGATCCGCTCGGCGCCGGTGCCCAGCAGTTCGACGGTGGCCGCGCTCAGCGTGATCCGGGCGCGCCGGCCGCGGCGCTCGGTCTCCAGCCAGCCCTCGCGGACGCTGCGCGAGAGCGCCTGGCGCGCGGCATGCTCGGTGTAGCCCACCGCCACGAGCGCGCCGACCAGGGTCTCCTGCCAGACGCCGCCGCCCCGGGGCAGCACGTACTCCCCGAGCACCGTCAGCAGCAGCGACCGTGCCGCCGGCGCACCCACCGACCGTCTTCGCAGCTGGTCATCCATGACCGTGGGGACGCGTGGGCGCCTCGAACTCCTCCCGGATCGCCTCGAAGTACGTGTTGCAGCTGCGGCAGCGCAGCTGAGCGGTGATCATCTGCCCGCCCCAGGCCCCGACCTGCTCGACGTCCTCGGACGCGCAGAACGGGCAGCGCACCTCAGACGAGCTCAACGTCGCCACCGCTCGTCCCAGTCATCGAACCGACGCGGCTCGGGCAGCGCCACCGAGGCGCCCTCGGACGCGAGCAACGCGTCGAGCCAGCTCCGCACGCGGCCCCGGACCATCGCCGGGCCCTCGCTCACCATGCCGCGGTCGACCGCCTGGGCGTAGCCCGGCTGGTCGTCCGGACCCGGCCACCGAGCCGCCAATGCCCACATCTCGCCGATCCGCTCGAGCAGCAGCTCGCGGTCGTGGCCCCCGGCGCGACAGAACCGGCGCGCCCAGCCCTCGGCGTGGAGCTTGTGGGCACCCTCCTCCTGAAGGATCTTCCGGGCCCGCTGGGCAAGGGGCTCGATCGAGCTCTCGCGCGCCGAGGCCACGAACGTGGTGAGTACGCCGTCGATCACCAGGTTGGCGGCGATGAACGACGCCCAATCCGGCAACTCATGCTCCAGCACCGGGAGGGGGTGGCCGGTGGCGAGACCCTCGTCGTCGCGCTCGACCCCGAGCTTTGCCAGCACCGGATAGGTGGCACGCGCGTGCCCCAGCTCGTCCTGCGCCATCGCGGCGGCCGCCACGGCCGACTCGATCGTCGGCGCGCTCACCGCCCACTCCCCGTAGCGGCGCCCCAGCGCACCCTTATTGTCGGCCAGCGACCCGACGAGCGAGACCATGGTCGCGGTCGCGGTGTCGATGGTGGCGCTCATGCCCGGATCGCCTCGCGGATCGAGGGCCGGGGCACGAGGATCATCTCGATCCAGGGCTGCTCGTCATAGATCGCGCGCGCGGAGACGACGGCGAGCTCCTCGTCGGATTCGGTCACCGCTCCCACGTGATGCAGCGGCTCCTCGTACTCCTTGCGGGCGAACACCTCCCACACGGTCTCGTCAGCTCGGCTCATACGGCTATGCCCAGGCTCCGCATCGCCGCACGCGCGTCGGCGCGGATCCGGTCCTTGGTCCACATCGGGTCCCACACGACCTCGATCTCGACGGCGTCGACATCCGGGTCGCGGAGCAGCACCTCGCGGATGTCGTCCTGGATGAAGTCCATCGCGGGGCAGCCCATCGCGGTGAATGTGATTTCGAGCGAAGCGCGGCGCTCGGACGGCGCATACCCCAGCGACACGATCAGCCCGAGCCCCAGCACCGACACCGGGATCTCCGGGTCCTGGACCGTGCGCAGGGCCTCCCACAGCCGCGCCCGCACCTGCTCGGCAGCGCTCAGCGCGGCCACGCTCACGCGGCGCCCCGCAGCGATGTCGTCTGGTACCCGCGCTGAAGGGTGCGCACGTAGTCGCGGTTCATCGGGCCGCGTGCTCGCCACCGCGCGATGACGGTCTGCCAGTCGCTCTGGCCTTGATCGAGCAGCCACTCCCGTCGCTCCTCGTCGAACACCGCCGGGAACGGGCAGTCGATCACGTAGACGTCGGTCTCGGCGTCGAGATGCGCCGGGACGCGGATCCCGATCTCCTCCATGAAGGGCACGACCTCGCGCATCCAATCCTGCCGGAGCTGGTCGTTGCTCTTGCCCTTGAACCCGTAGTCGAGCTGCTCGGAGTGCTGCTTGAGCTCGTCCGGCAGCCCGAACCACTCGAGCGTGAGAATGAACATCCAGTCGAGCGCACGCTGGATCTCGGCCTTGCCCTCAGGGTCCTTGGCGAGCTTGCGCAGCCAGGTGCGACCGTGGCGGAGATGGAACGTCTCCTCCTTGTCGACCTTCGCCAGCGCGCGCTTCCAGGGCCCGAACGTGCTCGACTGATAGACGTCGGAGAGGAGCACGAAGCCGGCCTGGTCGTACAGCGCGTTGGCGCACACCAGCTCGACCCACGAGTTCAGCGGCACGTCGAATGCGTAGGGGTATTTGAACTGCTTGGCGGGGCGCTCGTAGATCAGCCAGTCCATGTCGACCCCGAGGTCGCCGAGCAGCCTGTAGCCGATGTGGGCATGGGCGAGCTCGTCCTGGATGATCGACATGGCCGACCCGAAGTTGTTGAGCGCGGGCGCGTGCTGGGCGGCGCGCAGGTAGGCGGGGGCGCTCACGAACTCGGTGTCGGCCGAGACCGTGAGGATCCGCCGCATCCCCTCCAGGTACTTGGGCGACATGTGCTGCAGGCCCTCCACCAGCTTTCCCGCGGCGAGGTGGGCCTTGACCTGCTCTTCGCTCCAGGGAGCCAGTTCTTCGATCGAGAGCGTGTTCACAACGTATGACACTTGACTAACGATCGCCAGCGTATAGTCTCTTGCCGATGAGGTCAAGAGAGTGGAGGTCCGCGTGCCCGAGATGCTGATTGGCGGCGAGTGGCGCCAGGCGACGGCCAAAGAGGAGATCGAGGTTGTGAACCCGGCGACCGAGGAGGTCGTCGACACCGTGCCCGCCGGTTCGGTGCAGGACGTGGAGCTGGCGGTGGCGACCGCCAAGCGCGCGTTTGCCGACTGGTCGCGTACCGACGTCGAGAAGCGCGCTGCCATCCTGTTGAAAGCCGCCGAGCTCATCGAGGAGAACGCCAAAGAGCTGGCAGGAATCCTCACCTCCGAGCAGGGCAAGCCATTGGCCGAGGCGCGCGGCGAGGTCACCCATCTCGCGCACGGCGTCCACTACTACGCCGAGGCCGCGACCAAGGTCCGTGGCAGCTATCAGGACCTCCCCTCGACGCTCGGCTCGGCCTACGGGCTGGTGATCCGCCGCCCGGTCGGCGTGTGCGCCGCGATCACCCCGTACAACTTCCCGCTGACGCTGTTCGGCACGAAGGCCGCGCCCGCGCTGGCAATGGGCAGCACGGTGGTGGCGAAGCCCGCGGCGACGACACCGCTGGCCACGCTTGAGGTGGCGCGGCTGTTCGCCGAGGCCGGTCTTCCCGACGGGGTCCTGAACGTGGTCACGGGTCGTGGCGCAACCATCGGCGATGCGCTCGTCTCGCATCCGGACGTTCGCCGAATCGCGTTCACGGGCTCGACCGCAGTCGGCCGCCACGTGGCCGAGCTCGCCGCGCCTGATTTCAAGCGGGTCACCCTCGAGCTCGGCGGTTCGGACCCCGTGATCATCTGCGCCGATGCCGACGTCGGCGCCGCGGTCAAGGCCGTGATCATCGGTCGCTACTGGAACGCGGGCCAGGCCTGCCTGGGATGCAAGCGCGTGTTCGTGCACGACTCGGCGTACGACGACTTCGTCGGCCAGCTCGTCGAGCGCGTCGGGCGCTACGAGCCCGGGGACGGGACGGTCAAGGCCGAGAAGCCGCGTCTGCGCATGGGCCCGATCCACACCCGCGCAGGTCGCGACGAGCTGCTCGAGCAGATCGAGCACGGCGTCTCGAGCGGCGGCGAGCTATTGATCGGTGGCGGCACCGGCGATGGCGCAAAAGGCTGGTTCCTCGAGCCGGCCGTGATCGCGGAGCCAAGCCCGGATTCGCGCGTCACGCAGGAAGAGGTGTTCGGTCCGGTGCTCCCGGTGTTCCGGTTCAGCGACTTCGACGACGCGATCCAGCGAGCCAACGACACGCCGTATGGGCTGGGGTCCTCGATCTGGACGCACGACGCGCGCCTGATCCACCGCGCCGCCCAGGAGATCGAGTCCGGCATGACCTGGGTCAACCAGATCCACTACGGCTACGACGAGCTGCCGTTCGGCGGGGTCAAGGCGTCGGGATACGGCAAGGAGCATGGCCTGGAGGCGCTCGACTCCTACGTCGAGCTCAAGTCGGTGGTGGTCGGAGGGCTGTCCTGATGGCCGTCGCCTACGAGAGCGGCACGATCACGCTCGACAACCCGCCGGCCAACTCGTACGACATCGCGTTCATGGGGGAGCTCGCCGGTGCGATCGAGGCAGCCGGCGAGGATGCCGGAGCGCGGGTCGTGGTCGTTCGCTCGGCGAGCGAGAAGTTCTTCTCGGCCGGTGCCGACATCAAGCGCTTCCTGGCGAACGACGTCGACGCCAACATGGACATGATCCGCCTCGCCCACGAGGCGCTGGCCTCGATCGCGCGCTCCTCGAAGCTGTTCGTGGCCTGCGTCGCCGGGCACGCGCTCGGCGGTGGGCTCGAGATCGCGCTGGCCTGTGACGTGCGCTACGCGGTCGAGGGCCGCTACCGGCTCGGAACGCCCGAGGTGACGCTGGGGCTGCTGCCCGGCAACGGCGGCACGCAGCGACTGCCGCGCCTGATCGGCGTCGGCCCGGCGGTCGAGCTCCTGGTCTCCGGCCGCCAGCTCTCGCCCCGGGAGGCGTGCGAGATCGGCCTGGTCTCCCAGGTGTTCGCGGACCAGGCGGCGTTCGAGGAGCAGGTCGCGAAGCTCCGCACGCTGCCACCCCTGGCGATCGCCAACATCAAGCGGGCTGTGTACGAGGGGGTGGACCAGCCGCTCGACGACGGCCTGGCCCTGGAACGGGCGCTGATCGAGGATTTGTTCCGATCGCAGGACGCCCGCGAGGGCCTGACCGCGTTCAGCGAGAAGCGCACGCCGGAGTTCGTCGGCGCATGACCACGCTTCAGGCGGATCAGGCGTACGCGGGCTCGTTCATCGCCGGCGATCAGCACACGAACCAGGGCGAGCCGGTCCCGGTGGTCAACCCGGCCGATGGCCAGCAGTTCGCTTCCGTCGCGTCCGCCACAAAAGCCGACGTCGACGCCGCTGTCACCGCGGCGGCGCACGCGTTCGGCGCGTGGTCCGCGCTCGCGGTGTCGAAGCGGGGGGAGACGCTGGCCAGGGCGGCGGGCCACGTCGAGGGGCACCTCGACGAGCTCATCCCGCTGCTGACGCGTGAGCAGGGCAAGACCCTGCGCGACGCGCGGATCGAGATCACCAAAGCGATCGACACCCTGTTGCACTACGCCGGGCTCTCGAAGGCGCTCCGTGGAGTGCACACGCCGGGGCTCGATCCCGGGGTCGAGGGCTACGTGCTGCGCCGCCCGCTCGGCGTCGTGGGCGCGATCGTGCCCTGGAACTTTCCGACGACGCTCCTCTGCAACAAGCTCGCGCCGGCGCTCGTCGCCGGCAACACGGTGGTGGCCAAGCCGGCGGGGACGACACCGCTGACCACCCTGCGCTTCGCCGAGCTGCTCGCCGAGGGCGGACTGCCGGACGGGGTCTTCAACGTCGTGACCGGCCCTGGCTCCGCCACCGGGGAGGCGCTCGTGACGCATCCGCGAGTGCGCAAGGTGGCCTTCACCGGGTCGACGCCGGTGGGGGAGCGGATCATGGCCCTGTGCGCGAGCGGGGTGAAGCGGGTCACGCTCGAGCTCGGCGGCTCCGACCCGATGATCATCTGTGACGATGCCGATCTGGCCGCCGCCGCGAGCGCGGCCAGCATGGGCCGCTTCTACAACTGCGGGCAGGCCTGCCTGGCGATCAAGCGTGTCTACGTGTTCGAGTCCGTCGCGGACGAGGTGACCGAGGCGATCGTGGGCAAGGCGAACCGGCTGAAGGTCGGTCGCGGCGAGGTCAAGGGCACGCAGATGGGCCCGCTCCACACCGCGCGCCAGCGCGACGAGGTGGCTGGTCAGGTGCAGCGCTCGATCCACGCCGGCGGTGAGTTGGCCGCGGGCGGTGCGCCGCCCGATGACGACGATCTCGGCGGCGGGTTCTTCTATCGCCCGACGGTGGTGGTCGATCCTCCGCACGACTCGGCCATGGCCACCGAGGAGGTCTTCGGGCCGGCGCTGCCGATCTGGCGCGTGGCCGACCTCGACGAGGCGATCGCCCGCGCCAACGCCTCCCAGTTCGGGCTCGGGTCCTCGGTGTGGACCCGCGATCTGGCTCGTGCGCGCCGAGCCGCCGAGCGCATCGAGGCCGGCTACACCTGGATCAACTCGCGCACCAAGGTCTACGACGAGCTGCCGTTCGGCGGCTGGAAGGCGAGCGGCTACGGCAAGGAGCACGGCAACGAGGCCTTCGACTTCTACACCGAGACGAAATCCGTCGTGCTCGGCGCGGGGTAGCCATGGCCGAGGCTGACCCGCGCGTGGAGGTCCCCTGGGACCTGGCCGAGCTCCCGGCGCCGCTGCTCCCGCTCGAGAACACGTTCGAGGGCTTCCTGGGGCTCGAGTGGCTCGAGCTCACCCCGACCTCCGCGAAGGTCCGCTTCCAGGTCCGTGACAACCTCCGCCAGCCGCTCGGCCTTCTGCACGGCGGGATCTTCTCGGCGGTCGCCGAGACGATCGCATCGGTCGCGACCGTCGCCGCGGTGTGGCGAGAGGGGAAGACCGGATCGGGGCTCAGCAACACGGCGAGCTTCCTGCGCCCGGTGCTGTCGGGCACGGTCGAGGTCACCGCGACGCTCCGCGGACACGACGACCGGGAGTGGTTGTGGAGCCACGAGTTCCACAACGAGCAGGGCAAGCTGTGCGCGCTCGTCGACGTGGTGTTCGCGGTGCGTCCCGCGCCGCCCGAATTACTCGGCTCGCAGGCCTGATCCGGTCAGCCGGCTCCGTCGATCAGGGTCGAGAGCACGATCAGGGTCCGGGTGCGCATCACGTTCGGATCGCGCCGGAGCTTCTCCACGAGCTTCTCGAGATGGTCGATGCCCTCGACGCGCACCCGGATCAGCGCGTCCGGCTCGCCGGAGACCGTGAACGCCGAGACGACGCGGTCGAGACCGGCGATCGACTTGGCCACATCGGCGGGCGCGGTGCTGTCCGAGCAGTAGATCTCGATCAACGCCTCGATCGTGTCGCCGAGCGCCCGGTGCTCGACGCGGGCGCCGTAGCCGATGATCACGCCGTCGCGCTCGAGGCGGTCCACCCGCCGCTTCACAGCGGTCGGGGAGAGGCCGACGTCGTCGCCGATTGCGCCGAAGGTCAGCTTCGCATCCTCCTGCAGTAGCGCAACGATCCTGCGGTCGATCGGGTCCAGAGGGCGACTGAGTTGCATCTGAATGCGGTCTGACTGCGTACCGGTTGCGTGCAGCCTAACACCGTGGGACAGTCAGCTCATGGCCGTCAGCAGCATGTCAGCCGAGCTGAGGAAGGGCGGGCTGCTCGAGCTGGACGGAACCGGGCTGACGATCGAGGACGCGCTCGACGTGGCGCGACGGGGCCGTTCCGTGCGTCTCTCGCGCCCTGCGGTCGACGCGCTCCAGGCCAGCCGCACGCTCAAGCAGGCACTGATCGATCAGGAGATCCCGATCTACGGCGTCACCACCGGGTTCGGCGACTCAGCCCATCGCCAGATCGCCCCCGCGAAGACCGCGAAGCTTCAGCAGAACATCCTGCGCTTCATGGGGTGCGGCACCGGCCCGAGCGCTCCGCCCGAGGTCGCGCGCGTGACCATGCTCCTGCGCGCGAACTGCCTGGCCAAGGGCAACTCGGGCGTGCGCCCCGCGCTCGTGAAGCGCGTGCTCGACCTGCTCAACCACGACGTGCTGCCGTTCATCCCCGAGCGTGGGTCATGCGGGGCGAGCGGAGACCTGGCACCGCTGTCCTACGTGGGTCGGGCCCTGTCCGGCGATGGGCAGGTCGCGTTCGAGGGCGAGACGATGGCCGCCTCAGCGGCGCTCGCCCAGCTGGGTCTCGAGCCGTTCGAGCTGGAGGCCAAGGAAGGGCTGGCGCTCACCAACGGCACGTCGTTCATGAGCGCGTTCGCCTGCCTCGCGGTCGGTGCCTCGCGCGAGCTGGCCGACCTCGCCGATCTCTTGACCGCGATGGCCTCCGAGGCGATCCTCGGCAACCGCGGGCACTTCAATGCGTTTCTGTTCGACCAGGCCAAGCCTCACCCGGGCATGGTCACGAGCGCTCGCCACATCCGCGAGCTGCTGTCGGCGTCGCAGCTGGCGCTCGACAGCGAGGACATCTTCGCCGGAGGAATGGAGGGAGCCGGCTTCCTCGAGCTCGACCGCCACGTGCAGGACAAGTACTCGATCCGCTGCGCGCCGCACGTCACGGGCGTGCTGCGTGACGTCCTGAGCTGGATCGGGGACTGGGTTTCCACGGAGATTAATTCCTCGGACGACAACCCGCTGTTCAACGTCGCGGGCGGCAGGGTCGAGAGTGGGGGCAACTTCTACGGCGGTCACATCGGCCAGGCGATGGACTCGCTGAAGGTGGCGCTGGCCAACCTGTGCGACCTGATCGACCGCCAGCTCGAGCTCGTCGTCGACGAGAAGTTCAACAACGGGCTGACTCCGAACCTGATCCCGCGGTTCGATGCCGATCACCCCGAGGCCGGGCTGCACCACGGGTTCAAGGGGATGCAGCTGTGCTCCTCGGCGATGACCGCCGAGGCGATGAACTACTGCAACCCGACGACGATCCACTCGCGCTCGACCGAGTGCCACAACCAGGACAAGGTCTCGATGGGCACGATCGCCGCCCGCGACGCCCGCTCGATCGTCGAGCTGGCGCAGAACATCGCCGCCATCCACCTGATCGCCTGCTGCCAGGCGCTGGAGCTGCGCGGCGTCGCAGGCGCCAGCCCGCGGACCCGGGCGGCGTTCGATCTGGTGCGCCAGCACGTTGACTTCCTCGACGCCGATCGCTATCTCGACGCGGACATCGCCACCGTCGTGGCGCTGATCCAGTCGGGAGCGATGTCGCAATTTTTGGAGTAGCGCCGCCGGGCGCCACCGTGGCGACCCATCCGCCCACGGCGAAACGGGCCCGGCCTCGGC
>DASXOS010000005.1:0-2824 GCA_036494115.1 Solirubrobacteraceae bacterium
CCTTCCAGTTGGCGGGCTGGGTTCCGCCGCCGGGCGCGAACGACTCGAGATCCGCGATCCGGTAGCGCGCCAGACGCGTGTGCAGGTCCCCGGTGAGCTCGGCCAGAGACGTGGCGTCGGGGTCGAGGTTGACGAACACGAGACCGCATAGCTCCTCGACCCGCGCGGGCATCAGCCCAAGCGCGGACTTGTTCAGGCGCTCGCCGAACTGAAGGGCTTCGGGCGCGCCGATCAACGTGCCGTCGAACTTGTACGTCCAGCCGTGGTAGCGGCAGCGGATCGCCCCCTTGGACTGTCCGGACCCGCTGAGCAGGCACGAGCCCCGGTGGCGACAGACGTTGCGATACGCGCGCAGCCCGTTCGCCTCATCGCGCACGACGAGCACGGGCTGCGAGCCCGCGAACCCGGTGGTGTAGCTGCCCGGCCCCGGGAGCGCCGAGACATGGCCGATGAGCTGCCAGGTCCGTTCGAAGATCCGCTCCTGCTCGACCTCGATCAGTTCCGGATCGAGGTAGAGCCGGGGCTCGAGAGCCTCGCCGAGGGGGGCTCCAACGTCGGTGACAGCGGTCATGAGCAACCATCCTGACTTTGTGATCAGTTTGCGTTAGTCTAACCCCCCATGGTCAAGCGCGCGTCCTGGCTGTCGGTCACGCCCGAGCCCGAGCGCGAGCTTCCGGAGGCAGTGACGACGCTTCGTTCCGGCGCTCCCGCGACCGCCGAGGCGATCGCCGAAGAGGCCGCGCGAATCGAGCAGCTGGTCCTGCGCGGCAGCGAGCGCGGCTGGGACAGCTACCTGCACGACGTCGTCTCGCTGATAGATCAGCGGGCGGCCGACGCGGACCCCGACGTGGCGCGCGCGCGAGAGGTCGCGATCGCCGTGATCTCGAACCACCACAACCTCCTGCTCGCGCTCCCCGGGCGCGGCGCACGACGAACCGAGACAGATCGGCGGCGGCTGGCCCAGCTGCTCGCCACGACCAACGAGGACCAACTATGAGCACAGCCGTCATGTCGACCACGCCCGGTCACGACCCCACTGCCGATCAGCTCGAGCTCACGCAGCGCGCGCGGACGTTCGTGGAGAACGTGCTGATGCCGCTCGAGCTCGAGGCGGAGGAACGCGGCGGCCGGCTGCCCGAGGAGACGATCGAGCACGTCAAGCAGGAGGCGATCGCCGCGCGTCTGAACGGCGGGCGGTTCTCCCCCGAGTACGGCGGCCAGGGCTGGACGATGCTCGAGTGGTTCATGGTCAACGAGCAATTCGGGCGCGTGACCAACGGCTTGCACTGGCACGTGCCGAGCGCCTACAACGTGCTGATTCAGGGAACGCCCGCGCAGATCGAGCGCTACCTGATCCCCGCCCTGCGCGGGGAGGGCGGCGACGCCTACGCCGTGACCGAGGCCGACGCGGGCTCCGATCCGAGCGGCATATCCACTACCGCCACGCCGACCGATGGTGGGTGGCGGATCAACGGCGAGAAGTGGTTCGTGACCTCGGGCGACGTGGCCCGCGTGCTGATCGTGATGGCCCTGGCGATCGACGGGTCAGACCGACTGCCGACGCTGTTCCTGATCGATCCGGGCGCTTCCGGGGTGGAGTTCGTCGAGGACCCGCGGTTCACCCACAACTATCCGCATGGTCATCCGACCATCCGCTTCACCGACGTCGAGGTCGCGTCCGACGCCGTGATCGGCGGGGTCGGCAACGGCGAGGCGCTCCAGCGGGCCTGGTTCACCGAGGAGCGCCTGGGCATCGCCACCCACGGGCTCGGCGCGATGTGGCGCCTGCTGGACGAGACCACGGAGTGGGCGCTGAACCGCGTGCAGGGCGGACGGCGGATCATGGACTATCAGGGCATCTCGTTCCCGCTGGCCGACTCGGCCACCGACGCGGCGCTCGGCCGCCTGCTCGCGCTGCACGTCGCCGGCATGGTCGACGCAGGCGCCGACCCCAAGCTGATCCATGCGAAGGCGTCGATGGCCAAGCTGTTCGTCTCTGAGGCGGCCGGCCGCTGCGCCGACCGGGCCGTGCAGGCGTTCGGCGGGCGCGGCTACCTGCGCTCGAACGTGGCCGAGCGGTTCAACCGCGAGCTGCGCGTGGACCGCATCTGGGAGGGCACCAGCGAGGTGCAGCGCTTGATCATCGCCCGCGCGCTCGAGCGCCGCGGGGTCGAGGCGACAATCCATTGATGGACCTCACCCGCCTCCTGCGCCCCCGGTCAGTGGCGGTCCTCGGCGCCACCGACCGACCGGCCAGCTACGGCGCCCAGGCCTTGCTCAACCTGGACGCGATCGGATTCCCCGGATCCGTATGGGGTGTCAATCCGCGGCGCAGCGAGGTCCTCGGGCGACCGTGCGCGCCGACGCTGGCCGACCTGCCCGAGCCGGTCGACGCGGTGGTCATGGCCATCCCCGCCGCGGGCGTGCCCGCCGCGGTCGAGCAGGCCGGCGCGCTGGGCTGCGGCGGCGCCGTGGTGATCGGGGCCGGCTTCGCCGAGGTGCCCGAGGGTGCGGCGCTCCAGCGAGACCTCGTGGACGCGGCCATGCGTCACGAACTCCCCGTGTGCGGTCCCAACTGCAACGGGATCGTCGCCATGCACGCCCGGGCCACCCTGTGGGGCGACGCGCTCACCCCGCGCGAGCCTGGCCCGGTGGCGCTGGTCTCCCAGAGCGGCAACGTGGCGGTTAATGCGCTGGCCACCCGGCGCGGGTTGCGCTTCCACACGGTGATCGCGAGCGGCAACCAGGCCGTGCTGGGCGCGGCCGATTATCTGGCGTCCCTGGCCGGCTCGGCCGGGGTCGGCGCGATCGCCCTGTACCTCGA
>DASXOS010000006.1:0-7416 GCA_036494115.1 Solirubrobacteraceae bacterium
GAACGGCACCGAGACGAGGAACACCAGGCGCCAGTTCACCGGGGCGAGCAGGCCCCCGATGATCAGGCCCATGAACGACCCCGCGATCGCCGCCACCCCGTTGATCCCGAGCGCCATGCCGCGCTGGTTCTCCGGGAACGCGTCGGTGATGATCGCGCTCGAGTTGGCGAACAGCATCGCGCCGCCGACCCCCTGGCCGACCCGCATTCCGATCAGCCACAGCGCGCCTGCCGACCCCTTGAACGGGGTCACCGCGAGCAGGATCGAGAACGCGGTGAACACCGCGAAGCCGAGGTTGTACATCCGCACCCGCCCGTACATGTCGCCGAGGCGCCCCAAGCTCACCACCAGCACCGCGGTCACGATCAGGAAGCTGAGAATCATCCACAGCAGGTAGTTGGTGTTCCCGGGCGCGAGCGGATCGATGTTGATCCCGCGGAAGATGTCGGGCAGCGCGATCAGCAGGATCGACGAGTTGATCGTGGCCAGCAACATCCCGATCGTCGTGTTCGAGAGGACGATCCACTTGTAGTTCGATCCCACCTCTGCCCGGGGTCGGTCGGCCACGGATTCCAGCTTGCCCGCTTCGACGGCGCCGAATCTGGTTACGGCCTCCGGCGCAGGGTAAGTCGGCCGGGTGCAGCAGATGACTCCTCATTCCGACGGCGCCGGCGGCTACGTCGATCCCGGTCGCACAGTCGCGCGGGTCACGCTCCGCACGATCCTCCCGATCGGACGGAGGGGCGACGCACGGGCTGCGTTCGTCGGGGGGATCGACGCTCAGCTCGACGCCTTGGAGCACGAGGCAGGCGTCCGTGAGCAGCTCTGAACCGGCTGCGGTCGAGCGGCACACGTTCGAGGACGACGGGGGCATCCCGAACTCCGCGCTCCCGGTGCTCGTCTACCACGACGTATCGGACGCTTTCGACGCGGCGAGTTGCGAGCGGCTGTTCGCCGCCAATGGCTGGCGCGGCGCCTGGCGGAACGGGATCTTCCCCTTTCACCACTTCCACTCGACCGCGCATGAGGTCCTGGGCATCGTCGCCGGGTCGGCCACAGTTGTCCTGGGCGGCCCGGACGGTCGCCGGTTCGACGTGGGGCCGGGCGATGTACTCGTGCTCCCCGCCGGCACCGGCCACTGCAACGCGGGCGCGAGCGATGACCTGCTCGTGATCGGCGCCTATCCGAACGGGATGTCGTGGGACGTCCGCCACGGCGATCCGATCGAGCACGACGAGGTCGTGGCCAACATCCGGGCGGTTCCGCCGCCCGACGCGGACCCGGTGTATGGGGAGAGCGGGCCGCTGAGGGAGGGCTGGCGCTAGCAAGCCTTCTGCGGGCGCTCGTCCGGCTGGTCGAACCCATCGCCGGATCTTTGTCCCGATGGCCATGGTCCGCCGGCCGCGGGCCGCCGACGATGTGACCATCGTGGGAGCACGCCCCCTGATCGCGGTCACGACCTCGGAGCTGCGACGGCCGGAGACCGAGCCGGTGCCGCAGGGAGAGCCCCCGCGGCTCGAGCTGGCGCTGGGGACGCTCTACCCGCAGGCGATCGAGCGCGCCGGCGGCATTCCGGTGATCATCCCGCCGCTCAGACCGAACACGGTGGGGCCGCTCCTCGACACGGTCGACGGCGTGTGCATCCCCGGCGGCCCCGATCTGCAGCCGCGCTGCTACGGCCAGGCTCCCCACCCCGAGCTGGGTCCGACCGAACCCCGGATCGACGCGCTCGAGCTGGCCGTGGTCACGGAGGCCGACGCCCGCGGTCTCCCGCTGCTCGGCATCTGCCGGGGGATGCAGGTGATCAACGTCGCCCGCGGCGGGACGCTCCACCAGCACCTGCCCGACGCGGTCGGCGAGGTCATCCGCCACCGCCAGCAGGTCCACGGCAGCATTCCCACCCACGGGCTCACCACTGCTCCGAACAGCCGGGTGCGTGCGCTCCTCGGACCGGGAACGCTTGGCGTCAACTCCTTCCACCATCAGGGCGTCGACGAGCTCGGGCAGGACCTCGTGGTGACGGCGTGGGCGCCCGACGGCACGATCGAGGCGATCGAAGAGCCCGGCCCGCGGATCGTCCTGGGCGTCCAGTGGCACGCCGAGGGCCTCCGCGCCCACGCGCCCCTGTTCGAGTGCCTGGTCGCCGCCTCTTCGGGGGCGTCGGCGCTTGCGCAAGCGGGCTGACCACGTGGACCCGGACTGACCCGTCAAGCGGTTACGGCCTGAACAGGGAGGGCCTAAGCGAACGGCGGACTCGGGATGAAGGGGTGAAGCGGGCCGGGATCGCCGCGGACGCACAGAGCGCCGGCGGGCCGGAGTTGCAACCCAGCCTTGAGCAGAATCTCGATTGCCCAGTCCTGGCCGCCGGTCACCCACCTCGCCACCGGCCGGGCGGCGGCTTCGACGAGCGCGAGCCCGTTCCAAAGGAGCGCGCTGGCCGCGGCCTCGTCCCGCGCCAGCAACATCCACACGCCGCGTGACTCGCTTGCCACCGCGAAGCCGCGGTCGCCGTGTCGCAGCAGACGGAGTCCGCGGCCCAGCGTGAACGCGAGCTCAGGGGTGTACGGCGCGCCGCGCACAGCGCGGGCGATGTCGGCGAGTTCCTCGAGTTCATCGCCGTCGCTCTCGACGATCGCCGGGTCGGGGCGGGGCAGGGCCCGGCGGTCGACGTCACCCGTCGCCTCGAACGTCGGCCGCAGCGAGAACCCGGCGAGCCCGTAGAGGCGCATCGCGCGCGGGTCGTTCGAGCTCACGATCAGGCCGGCGTCGCTCCCGTTCCGGTACTCAAGCGCGCGGCCGAGCAGCGCCCGTCCGGCGCCGGCGCTCTGGCTCCCCGGGCGCACGGCCAGCATCGTCAGGCACCACAGCCGCTCGCGCACGATCGCCTGGGCGACGCCCAACACCTCGCCGTCCCGTTCGGCCACGAAGCAGCCATCCGGGTCGGTCTCGAGCGCGTGGGCGATCCGCTCGCGCCACTGCTGCCACTCCTCGTCGTTCGCGACGTCATGGTCAAAGGCGGCGGCCGTGGTGGCGGCAGCGGCGTCGATGTCGGCTGCCGCGAACGGCCGTACCTCAGGGGAACGCATGCCTCCAAGCATGACGGAGCCGCTGAACCGTCCGTCCCGGGGCCTTCCCTTCGACGCCCACGCTCCGTAACATGTGCCCTCCAACCGGCGGCGGGAACCGTGGATGGGTGTGCGTGGCGCGAGTGGCAGCTTCGACGTGAATGTCGTGAATCACGGCGACGAGGTCGTGCTTGTCGTCGTCGGCGAGATCGACGCGGCCGCGACCGGCGGCCTCGAAGCGGGCCTGCTCCAGGCCGAGGCCAGCGACGCTTCGGTGATCCTGGTCGACCTCGATCAGGTGGATTTCATGGACGCGGCCGCGCTGCGCGTGCTCGCCCGGCACGCCGCCGAAGAGCGCGACCGCGGGCGGCTGCGCTTCACGCAGGGATCGGCGGCGGTCAGGCGGCTGATCTCGCTCGCTGAGGGGTTCCCGTCGCGGGCGCTCGGCTGCTGAGCCACTCGGTCACCGCCCAGATCACGAGCCCGACGCAGGAGACGGCCGCGCCCAGCACGCACACGCCGCCCCATCCGGCGGACGCATAGAGCGCCGAGCTCGCCGCCGACGCCGCGGCACCCCCCAGGAAGTAAGCGACCATGTACGCCGTGTTCAGTCGGCTGCGGGCCTCGGCGTGCAGCGTGTAGATCGTGCTCTGGTTCGAGATGTGCAGCGCCTGGACGCCGAGGTCGAGGGCGACGATTCCGAGGACCAGCGCTGGCAGCGATGTCTCACCGAGGACCAGCAGTGCCCAGCTCCCGAGCAGGATCAGGATCGAGAACGTGGCCGCCAGGCGCCCGTGGCCCCGGTCGGCCATCCGGCCCGCCACCGGCGCAGCCAGCGCGCCGGCGAGCCCGGCCAGCCCGAACAGGCCGATGACGGTGTTGCCGTACTGGTAGTGCGGGCCCGAGAGCAGAAACGCCAGCGATGTCCACAGCACGCTGAAGCACCCGAAGGCAACGGCCCCCAGCGCCATGCGCTGGCGGAGCAGCGGCTCCTGGCGGACCAGCGCGAGCACCGAGCGCAGCGCGCTCCAGTAGCCGATGTCAGCCGTGGCCGGCACCTCGGGCAGGGCTCGCCACAGCGCCACCGAGAGCACCACCATCGCGGCTGCGGCGAGCACGAACACGGTCCGCCAGCCGAACGCGCCCGCCAGCAGCCCGCTCACCGTGCGCGCCACCAGGATCCCGATCAACAGGCCGCTCATCACCCGGCCCACGACCCGGCCCCGCTCGCTGTCCGCGGCCAGCGACGAGGACATCGGCACGATCACCTGCGCGACCACCGAGCTGACGCCGACGACGCCCAGCGCGGCGGCGAACAACGCGAATCCCTGAGAGGCGGCCGCCACCGCCTGCGCCAGGGCCACGACCAGCAGCGTGGTCGAGATCAGCCGGCGGCGCTCGAGCAGATCTCCGAGCGGAACCAGGAAGGCCAGTCCGAGCACGTACCCGACCTGGGTCACGGTCACGAGCAGCCCGGCCGTTGCGTCGGAGACGTGGAAAGCGCGCGCGATCGTGTGCAGCAGCGGCTGCGCGTAGTACATGTTCGCCACTGCCGCGCCGCACGCCACCGCGAGCAGCAGCACCAGGCGGTTGCTGATCCCCTGCTTGTCCACACAACTACCG
This sequence comes from Solirubrobacteraceae bacterium, assembly GCA_036494115.1. Classification (GTDB taxonomy): domain Bacteria; phylum Actinomycetota; class Thermoleophilia; order Solirubrobacterales; family Solirubrobacteraceae; genus Palsa-465. The sequence continues at coordinate 4,689 of DASXOS010000006.1, forward strand.
TAGTCGCTCTGTGGCCGAATTTTGGGCTCTGCCTCGAGAGCTGCGCGCGGGTGGCGCTGTGTATCGCCGGCCTGCCGCGCCTCGCTGCCCCCGCGGTTACAGTTCCCGCCCGTGCGGCGCCTCTTCGGACCCGTGTTCATGCTCGCCGGGATCCTCCATTTCGTGATCCCGCGGGCGTACGAGTCGATCATGCCCGACTACATGCCGGCCCACCGGCCGCTCGTGTACGCGAGCGGAGTGGCCGAGATCGCGGGCGGCGCGTGCACGATCCATCCGCGCACGCGCCGCTTTGGGAGCTGGCTCAGCATCGCCACGCTGATCGCCGTGTTCCCGGCCAACGTCCATATGGCGATGCATCCCGATCGCTACCGGAACGTCCCGGGCGGCCGCCGCGCGCTGCTGGCGCGGCTCCCGCTTCAGGGAGCGTTCGTCGCCTGGGCGCTGCTCGCCGGCCGCTCATAGCCCGGCCGTTGATCCGGGAAGTGGAGCGGCTGCGTCGTCGTTCCCGTTGATGTCTGCACCTCGGCTGCGCTCAGCTGCGTCGCGCCGGGCCACCACGCGAGGAACCAGCCGCCGCCGATGCTCGCCGTGACCTTGCTGCCGTCGGCGAGCACGAGCGTCACCGCGCGCACGTCGGATCCCACCCGGCCCTCGGCCAGGGTGTAGGGAGCGCCGCCCCGGGCAGTCGGGCCCGGTCCGGACAGGGCGATCTGATCGGGAGCTGGCGTGGTTGCCGCGTGGATCGAGACGCCCCCCTGGGTCATCGAGAAGTGCGGCCCGGTGAAGCAGGTCACGTTGGCCCCCCGGTCGTTCGTGTAGATCGCGAACGTGTAGGGGCCGCGCGTGTCGGTCAGCGCCGTCGACCACTTGCCGCCGAGCTCGTTCGGCGCCCCCGGCGGCGGACCCTGCGTCGGACGCGACCCGGGCGGCGCGATCCTGATCTGTGACGTCTGGGGGAGCTGCTTCCCGCACGTGCCCATGGCCAGCGACAAGCCTCCGGCCGGCGGTCTGGAGGGCGTCGCAGTCCAACCCGCGAACGCGGACGGGGCGCTGGCGCCGAGTCCCACGACCGCCACCGTGGCACCGGTTGCGAGCGCCGTGCCGCCGAGCGCGCTGAGCGCGATGCGCGGCTCGATCCGGGTGGTTCGCGGTCGATAGTCCGCGCGCCGCAGGTGGGCGGTGGCGTTCTCCGGCAGCCTGTCGGCCTCGCGGTTGAAGGTGTCGCGCAGTTGCTGTTCGAGCTGATCGGTCATCGGATCTGTACTCCTTGATCGATTTCGGTTTCGGGGTCCATCACGGCCCGGAGCCGGTCGAGCCCGCGCGAGGCGGTGCTCTTCACCGTCCCGACCGAGCAGCCGAGCGTCTCGGCCACCTGGGCTTCGGACAGGTCGTGGAAGTAGCGCAGCACGAGCACCGCCCGCTGCCGCGGCGGGAGCCGGCGCAGCGCGCCCGCGAGCTCTGAGCGCGCCTCAAGTCGGCCGGCCGTGTCCTCGCTGGGATCGCCGCCGTCGAGGTCTGGCACCGCGTTCAGTTCTCCGCGCCGGCGTCGCCGCCGGTCGGCCCCGTCGAGCGCCAGATTGATCAGGATCTTCCGCGCGTACGCGGTCGGATGCTCCATCGCGCGCACCCGCGGCCAATGCCGCGCCACCCGCAGCAGGCACTCCTGCACCAGGTCCTCGGCCTCGCCGAGATCCCACACCACGAGGTACGCGGTCCGCAGCAGCGGGTCAGTCGCGGTGGCGACGAACCGCTCGAACTCCTCGCGTCTCTGCGCTCGTTGGGCTCGACGCATCAGTGGCAGTCCCATCACAACGGTAAACGGGCGTGGGCTTGGAAAAGGTTGCCTCCGCGTTGCCTCCGCGCCACCGCGAGCCACTGGCCGCCCTCAGATGTCACGACTCTGCGACGGTCGTGTGCGGTTTGGCTACGAGGGGGTGGCTTTTGTGTGCCAATCCGCCCGGGCGGCGTGGGGTGGGTGGATACTGGCCCGGTGGCGCGGAAAGAGCGTGCAATACGCAAACAATCGCCTCGGAAATCCGAGCCCTGTTGCACCACGCGCGCACAGCAACCAGAACGCACGACCACTCCCCGATTCCGGGGCGATTGTTTGCGAAATGCACGCGGTTGAACGCCGGATCGCCGAGGTTGCGGGCGCGCAGGACAACGTCATCTCGACCGTCCAGCTGCTGGCCGCCGGGCTCGGGCGCGGTGCCATCCGCCATCGCGCGAAGGCCGGACGGATGCGTCGCCTTCATAGCGGTGTTTACCTGGTCGGATACGCTCCTCCGACGCAGCGCGGAAGGGCGCGAGCGGCGGTGCTCTCATGCCCGGCCGGCGCGACAGTCAGCCACCGGAGCGCCGCTGAGCTTTGGGGTCTGCTGCCGCCGACCGCCCGGGATGTGGACGTGACCGTGACTGCGGGCGCGCCGAGAAAGCGGCCCGGGATCACGATCCACCGGTCAACGGACCTCCCGGCCTGGCAGATCCGCCACGCGGGCGGTCTCCCGATCACCTCGCCAGCCCGCACCATCTCCGACCTCGCGGGCACCGAGCCGACCAACGACGTCGAGCACGCGCTGCAGGAGGCGCGGGTGAAGAAGCTGGTCACGGACGCATGGCTGAGAGCGGTCGCCAACCGGACCCCGACGAAGAAGGGCGCCGTGATCCTCAACCGATTGCTCGACGCCGAGGACGACCGTGGCTACACGCGCTCGAAGGCGGAGCGGAT
>DASXOS010000007.1:0-13926 GCA_036494115.1 Solirubrobacteraceae bacterium
ATCAGATGGCCACGGGTAGGCTTTCGCGCCCAGCCGATGACCCGTCTGTCGAGCTACTTCCTACCCACCGAACGCGACCCTCCCGCCGATGCCGAGGCGATCTCGCACAAGCTGATGGTGCGCGCCGGGCTGATCCGGCAGGTCGGGTCGGGGCTATGGTCGTGGTTACCCGCGGGCTGGCGGATCCACCAGCGGGTCGTGCAGATCGTCCGCGAGGAGATGAACGCGATCGGCGGCCAGGAGCTGCTGATGCCGGTGCTGCTTCCCGCCGATCCGTGGAAGCGGACCGGCCGCTACGGCATCGACGAGCTGTTCAAGCTCAACGATCGCCGCGGCGCCGACATGGTGCTCGCCCTGACCCACGAGGAGATCGTCACCGGTCACGTGGCCGCAGCCGTGCGCTCCTACCGCGACCTGCCGCTCATCCTCTACCACTTCCAGGTCAAGGAGCGCGACGAGGCCCGCCCCCGCGCCGGCGTCTTGCGGACGCGGGAATTCATCATGAAGGACGCCTACACCTTCGACCGCGGCGCCGAGGGCCTCGAGGCGGGATACGAGAAGCACATGCGGGCCTATGACCGGATGTGCGACCGGATCGGGCTCGAGTGGTACCGCGTGGAGGCCGACGTGGGAGTGATGGGCGGGATCGGGGCCCACGAGTACATGGCACCGTGCGCCGCGGGCGAGAACGACGTGGTGCTCGCTCCGGGGTACGCGGCGAACGTCGAGGTGGCGAGCGCCGATGCCCAGGCCGTGCAGTTGCCCGGCGGCAGCGACGCCCCGCAGTCGGTGCCGACGCCGGGCATGACGACGATCGATGCCGTGGCCACCGAGCTCGCGTTGCCCGAGGGCGCGCTGCTCAAGGCGTTCCCGGTGATCGTCGATGAGGACGCGATGAAGCTGGTCGTGGTCCGCGGCGACCATCGCGTCAACGAGATCAAGCTCCGAACCGCGCTCGGCCAGGACTTCCGGGCGGCCCGTACGGACGAGATCGAGGCGCGGCTCGGCCCGCCCGGGTTCATCGGCCCGGTCGGGGCCGAGATGCCGATCCTGCTCGACGAGGGCGTGGCCCAAGGCAGCTACGTGGTCGGCGCCAACGCGCCCGACGCCCACCTGCGCGGCGTCGAGCCGGGGCGCGACTTCCGCTTCGAGCCGGTCGACGTCCGCGAGGTGGTCGCCGGCGACACGGTGGGCGGCTCGGCCGTGCGGATCGAGCCGGCGATCGAGGTCGGCAACATCTTCAAGCTCGGGACGCGGTACTCGGACCCGCTCGGCGCTCGGTACCTCGACGAGTCGGGGACCTCGCAGCTGATCTGGATGGGGTCCTACGGGTTCGGGCCGGCGCGCGCCGCCGCGGCCGCGGTGGAGCAGTACGCCGACGAGCACGGGATCTCGTGGCCGCGGTCGATCGCGCCGTTCGACATCGAGGTGGTCACGCTCGGCAAGGAGGGCAGCGAGGAGCGCACCGTGGCCGACCGCCTGTATGCCGAGCTGACGGACGCCGGGATCGACACGCTGTACGACGATCGCGACGAGGGCCCCGGCGCCAAGTTCGCCGACGCCGAGCTGCTCGGATGCCCGCTGCGGGTGACGGTCGGCCGGCGCACGCTCGCGTCCGGCGAGGTCGAGGTGCAGGTCCGCCGGGGCCGCGAGTCGCGCACGGTGCCCGTGGAGGGTGCCGCCGAGGCGATCGCGGAGCTGTGGCGAGGGCTGCCCTGAGGCGCCTGCCGGGGCCGCGATGAGCCCGATCACCAAGCGGCGGCTATTCGGAATCGACCGTTCCGGGCCGCCGCCGACCCAGACCCACTCCGACCAGCCCCTGAATCCCTGGACGATCCCGAACGCGATCGGCTACCTGCGGCTCGCCGCGATCCCCGTTTTCCTGGTGGTCGCGCTGTCGAGCGACGGCGGGCACGACGCGCTCGCCGTGGTCCTGTTCGCGGTGATCGGCTGGGCCGACTACCTCGACGGGTTCACGGCGCGCCTCACCGGCCAGTACAGCCGCCTCGGCGCGCTGCTCGATCCGATCGTCGACCGCCTGCTGGTGGTCTCGGGGATGGTCGTCTGCTGGCACTTCCAGCTGTTGCCCCGGTGGGCGATCGCGGTCGTGGTGGCACGCGAGCTGTTCATGCTCGGGCTCAGCCGGTACGGGCTGCGGCGGGGCGTCGAGCTCAAGATCAACTGGCCCGGCCGGGTGGGGGTGGCGCCGACGATGGGGGCGCCGTTCTTCGCGATGGCCGGCGTGCACTGGCTGGCGCTGATCCTGCTGTATGTCGGAATTGCCCTATCGCTGACCGCCACGGTCCTGTACGTTCGTGATGGGGTGCGGCAGCTACGGGCACGACAAGCAGACAACGGGAAAGCCTCAAGCTCAGCTTGACCCTACGAGATCCGGGGGTATACTCGCCCCTTCGGTCCCGCGCGACACAACCCTATCCCGGACGCGGAAGGAATTTCATCGAATGGACACGTTTCCTGATCTCGGCTCGCTGACCGACCAGGAGCTCAAGGACCTCATCAAGCAGCTGACCGAGGAGGAGATGGAGATCTCCTACCGGCGACGGATCCTCCACGGCAAGATCGACATCCTCCGCGCGGAGCTCGTCAACCGGCTGCGCAAGAAGGACGAGAGCGGTGAGCTCGTCATCACCGGGGCCGATGTTCAGCAGCTCACGGACATCCTCGCCGGCCGCGTGCCGGACACGGACGGCGAATAGGCTGGGGTCGGGGGTGGCCCAGCACTGTCCAGAGTGCGGCTTCGCCAACGCCGACGGCGCCAACTACTGCCAGCGCTGCGGCGCGTTCCTGGCGCAGTCCGAGCCCCCGCCCGGAGCGACGACCGCGACCTACAAGGTGGGGGAGACCGGTGAGATCGAGGAGCTCGAGCTCGACAAGGTGGTCTCGCGCGGCGCGGCGCTCGTGATTCGGTCCGGCGGAGGCAGGGCGGGGGAGAGCTTTCCGCTCGAGAAGGACCGGCTGACCGTGGGCCGCCGACCCGACAGCGACATCTTCCTCGACGACGTCACCGTCTCCCGCGATCACGCGATCCTCGTCCGCCGGGGCACCGACTACTACCTCGACGACTGCGGCTCGCTCAACGGCACCTACGTCAACCGGTCTCGGATCGAGTCGCACCGCCTCACCGACGGCGACGAACTGCAGGTCGGCAAGTACAAGCTCGCGTTCCTGAGCCGCTGATGGCGATCCCCGAGACCCACACCCCGGACATGGAGCTCCCGGAGCCCGCGGCCAAGGACGCCCCCCCTCCCAAGTCGGTCACGATCGGCGCGGTGTGCAAGGCGCTCGTGCAGGAGTTCCCCGACATCTCGATCTCGAAGATCCGCTACCTCGAGGACCAGAAGCTCATCAGTCCCCGCCGCACCCAGGGTGGCTACCGGCTGTACACGCAGGCTGACGTCGACCGGCTGCGCACGATCCTCCGCCTCCAGCGCGACGAGTTCCTGCCCCTGCGGGTGATCCGCCAGGAGCTCGCCGGCGGCCGGGCCGAGCGCGACGTGGCCGCCCCCGGAGAGCCCCGCTCGCTGCGGCGGGCCACCGTCTCGGCGAGCGACTCGGGCGCCCTGTACTCGCTCGAGGACGTCGTCGAGGAGACCAGCGCCGACCCCCAGCTGATCCGCGAGCTCGTCGACTTCGGGGTGATCAAGGGCGAGAACCGCGGCGGCATCCGCTACTTCGACGAGACCGAGAGGGAAATCGTCCGAGCTGTGTCGGAGCTCGCTCGGTACGGCGTCGGCGGGCGCAACCTCCGCGTGTTCCGCAGCTCGGCCGACCGCGAGGCGCAGCTGTTGCAGAGCATCCTCGCGCCGGCGCTGCGCTCCCGCAATCCCGAGCGCCGCAAGGAGGCCATCGAGGCGCTCGAGAACCTGGCCTCGGTCACCACATATTTGAAGCACCTGTTGCTGATCCGCGATCTGCGCAAGATCGCGACGTAGTCTTCGCTGGCCTGGAATGACCGCGGTCGACCTGCGCGCGCTGATCCGCGACATTCGCGACTTCCCGCGGCCGGGAATCGTGTTCAAGGACATCACGCCGCTGCTGCTCGATCCGTCCGGGCTCGACGCGGCCGTGGCGGGGCTGGCTGCGCGCGCGGTGCCGCTGGAGGTCGACTTCGTCGTCGCCGCCGAGGCCCGGGGGTTCATCCTGGGCGCCGCGGTGGCGCGCGAGATCGGTGCCGGGTTCGTCCCGGCCCGCAAGCCGGGGAAGCTGCCGGCGGACACGATCAGCGCCGAATATGCGCTCGAGTACGGGATCGACGCGCTCGAGGTCCACGCCGACGCGGTCGCCGACGGGGCACGGGTCCTGATCCACGACGACCTGCTCGCCACCGGCGGGACGGCGGCGGCGTTGTGCGAGCTGGTGTCGGGGCTCGGCGGTGAGGTCGCGGGCTGTGCGTTCCTCGTCGAGCTCAGCTTCCTGGGCGGCCGCGAGCGACTGGCTCCGGTGCCGGTCGAGACGCTGATCGAGTACGACACCGAATGAGCGGTTCCTGATGGCGACGACGAAGCGGACACGAACGATCGCGGCGCGGCCCGAACGCGTGTGGGAGGTGCTCCAGGATCCCCACCACATGCCGCGCTGGTGGCCCGGGGTGACGCGGATGGAGGGCGTCGAGGAGGAGCGCTTCACCCAGGTGTTCAAGACCAAGAAGGGACGCTCGGTGCGGATGGACTTCCAGGTGGTCGCCTCGGAGCCGCCCGGCGCCGGCTATTCGGGCTCGCGCGTCTGGTCTCAGGAGGTCGAAGGCTCGCCGTTCGAGCGGGTTCTGACCGAGTCCGTGATCGAGGTCGTGCTCGAGCCCGAGGGCGATCAGACGAAGGTGACGATCGCCCAGCGCCAGAAGCTGCGGGGGTACTCGCGGACCGGCGGGTTCCTGCTCAAGCGCGCCACCCGGAGCAAGCTCGACGAGGCGCTCGACGGGCTCGAACGGGTCGTGGGCTAGACGCCCGTCCCGGCTAGCTGACGCCGGTCAGCGTGCCCTGGAGGATGATCGTCCCGGGCGCCTTGGGACTGGCCTGCGTCTCGCGGGTGACGATCAGCGTCTTGTAGTGGCTGGCGTTGGAGGGAAGCGGTCCGGCGGTTGAGAGGCGGCCGGTGCTGGTCACGCCCGGATTGACGAAGCCGAGCAGGTGGGCGTCGCTCGGCGAGTTGTAGAGCCACACCGCGTAGGCGTCGCTCTTGGTGTTGGCGGGGACGTTCTGGGCGACGATCGCGATCCCGTCCGTGGCGCCCTGCTTGAGCACCTCGGCGATCCCGGTCGTCTTGGTGCCCGCCGTGGGCGCGGTCAGGTTGATCTGGCCGATGACCTGGGTGGGGGTGGTCGTCGTGCCCGTCCCGGTGGTCCCGGTGGTGGTGGTTCCGGTCGTGCCGGTCGTGGCCGCCGGAGTCGTCGTCGTCGGGGGCGTCGTGGCTGCGGTCGTCGGGTGCTTCGAGCCGCCGCCGCTCGTGGCCAGGATCACGACCACCACGATGACGACGACCGCCACCACCCCGAGCAGGATCGCGCCGCCGCGCCGGGAGATGGCTCGCTCGCTGGCGGCGGGGCCGCCGGCAGCCGTCCCATCGCCATCCTCGGCCGGCTCGGCCTTGTCGCCGCGCAGGGCTCGGGTCACCCGGCTGGCTGCGCTCTGTGAAGGCTCGGACGGGCCGGTGGCCGCCGCGGCTCCGGCTGCGGCTACGCCTGCGCCTTCGATTGCCCTCGGCTCGGTGGCCCTGGCTCCGGTGGCCTCTGCTTCGGTGGCCTCGGCCTCGGTGGCCTCGGCTTCGGTGGCCGCGGGGCCGGTGGTGGGCATCGGGGTGGGTTCGGTCGCCTCGGACCGCCCGCCGGCGGCCGGGATCTCCGGCAGCGGGTCCTTGGAGATGTCGGCGAGCTCCCCGGCGATCACCCGCGCCCAGGCGCGCTCCGGGGCGGAGTCCGCCAGCCGGTCGCGCGTCTGCTCGGCAGCGCCCGCGGGCAACTGCCCGAGCAGGTAGTCGGTGATGTCCGCGCGCTGGTCGGCCGGCAGCTCGGTCTCGGGGCCGAGCGTGTCGAGCGCCGAGAGGGCGCGCTGCCGCACGGCGCCGCGATCGATCGAGAGAAGCTTGGCGATGTCGTCGTAGGTACGGCCCCGCTGCAGCACGAGCTGCAGGACAGCGCGCTGATCGGCGGGAAGGCTGTCAAGAGGCGCCATAGCCTGGCGTAGCGTAGACAAGGCCGGGGCGGAATGGGGGTAGCGCTTCGGGAACTATTAGTCTGCCGCGCGCATGGACTTGACAGAGCTCCCCTTCCAGCTCGGCCAGGGCTTCGACGGCCTGTACGGCCTAGAGGTCACCGAGTTGAGCGCCGAGCGCGCCAGCGGCCGCGTCGCCGTCCGCGACGAGCTCAAGCAGCCGGCGGGGCTCGTGCACGGCGGCGTCTACGCCTCGATCGCGGAGAGCCTCGCCTCGCTGGCGACAGCAATGACGGTGCTCCCGGAGGGCAAGATGGCGGTCGGTCTCTCCAACCAGACGAGCTTCCTGCGGCCGATCACCGAGGGCGTCATCGTGGCCGAAGCCACGCCCAAGCACCGCGGGCGCACCACCTGGGTGTGGGAGGTCGAGATCTTCGACGGCGACGGTCAGCTCTGTGTGCTCACCCGGATGACGATCGCCGTCCGAGATCTCTCCTGAGATTCGGTCCAGCGCCGAGCGCGATCGATCAAGGCACCCGACGAGCGGGTCGATTCCCCCGGTGTGAGGTCGCTGCTGTTCGAGCCGTGGGATCGCTCGCGCAAGGCGAGCTGGCTGCTCCTGCTCGCGACCGCGCTGATCGCCATCGCCCTCGGGTTCCTGGTCTGGCGCACGTTCCGGCCCACGGCGGCCCCGGCCGCGACGGGGGCGAGTGCCGCCGGCCCGTCCATCGCCGTCGATCCTCAGGCACTCCGCAGCGGCACGCCCGGCATTCACGTGCTGTTCATCGGCAATAGCCTGACCTCGTTCTGGGAGGTGCCGGAGCTGGTCAAGCAGATGGCGGCCGACGACACCACGTCCCACGCCCGCCTGCTGGTCGCGCAGTACGCACCGGGCGGGAGCCGGCTGTCCCAAGCTGCCGAATACCCGGGCGAGTGAGAACTACCTGCGAGTCGCAGCCGCGGAGCATGTCGACGTGGCGCTCGTCGGGGACACGTTCGGGTACGCCCTCGGCCGGCGCCCCTCGATCCAACTGTGGGCGACGGACGGAAATCACGCGATGCTCGCGGGCGCCTACCTCGGCGCGGCGGTGCTGAGCAGCGAGATCCGCTACGCGTACTCGCACGACACACGGATGCCGAATCCTGAGGCGAGCACCTACACGGCGGGACTGCCCCGTCCTGAGGCCGCCTGGCTGCGGAGCACGGCGGGCGAGTTCGTGCGCGCCGCGGCGCTCAATCGCGGACCCGCTCAGTGACCGGGGGCGCCTCGCCCCAGCCAGTACTGCGTGAACTGTCCGAGCAGAGGATCGGTGGCCGCGGTGACGTGGACCATGTGCGCCCACGCCAGCCCGATCAGCCCCACGGTGCCGGGCTGGTGGGCGAGGATCACGGCCCCTCCTGACTGGGCCAGGGCAGGGGAGAAGGGGCCACCCTGTTGCCGGGCGAACGCGACGAGCGACCGCGGCGGGGTGGAGGTGCCGTACATGACGACCACGTTCCCGGCGGCCAGCGCGGTGAGCAGCTGATCGTCTGAGAGCTGCGTCTGATCGCGCAACACCGGCGTCGGGACATGCGGACCGCTGGTCGGCGGCGATGAGTCGTAGGGCGGATGCTGCTGGCCCGGCTTCAGCTGCGCATCGCCCTGGTCGGGGTACTGGGCGCCGACCGGAGGAGACGCGACGGACACGCCGGCCTGGTCACGACCCGCGAAGAAGCCGGACAGCAGCGCGATCAGTCCGAACGAGAGTGCGAGCGAGGCGACCACGATCGCCACTCGCTCGAGGATGACTGTCCACTTCACTCGCGCGGGGGCAGGGCACCCGTGCGCGCGGCACGGCCGTCGGCTGATCTGGCGCCGCCATCGACTCCGGCTGCGGCGACCAGCTCTTCGATCGACCCTTGCAGCTCCTCGGCCAGCACGTCGAGATCGGCGAGTGCGTCGTAATCGCCGACCAGGCCGAAGTTGATCTGGCCGTTGTAGCTCATGATCGCGATCCCGAGCGCGGTGTTCTCGGCGAGCGGGACCATCGGGTACAGGGCCTCGAGCTCGCGGCCCAGCATGTAGAGCGGCGCCTGCGGCCCGGGTACGTTCGTCACCACCAGGTTGAAGAGCCGCTGGCGCGCCTGGAGCCGCGCTGCCTGGGCCATGATCGTCGGTGGGGCAAAGCCCGAGAGTTCGGTCAGCACCTGGGCCCCGACGGCCTGGCCGGAATCCTTGACGCCGTTCATCGCGGCCGAGACACGGTGCAGCCGCTGCACCGGATCGGTCTCGCCCACCGGCAGCGGAGCCCACATCGCGGCGACCTTGTTGCCGAGCGCGCCGCGCTCGACCTCCGCCCGCACGGAGACGGGGACCATCGCCTTCAGGTCGGCGTCCGTGGGATCGCCGTGCAGCCGCATGTAGCGGCCGAGGCCCCCGGCGACCGCGGCCAGGACGACGTCGTTGACGGTCCCGCCGAGGGCGTTCTTGACGGCCTTGAACTGCGCCAGGTCGCCGCGCACCCAGGTGAAGCGACGGTGCGGGCCAATCCGGACGTTGAAGGGGCTGGGCGGCGCGGCCTGCAGACCGGACCACGCCATTGCGCCGAGGCCGGCGAGCGACCCGCCGGCTCTGTTCGCCACCTGGCGGGGGCCTCGGAGGACCGCGCGGGCGCCGCGGACGATCTCGGCGGGCACGGTGGCGCGTTCGAGCAGGGAGTCCGCGAGCAGCTGGGCCGAGCTCGGCAGCGGCCGCGGCACCCACTCGGTGTCGGGTGGGGCCACGGGCATCGGATCGGGTGAAGTGTCGAACAGCACGGTGGCGATGTCGACTCCCGAGACCCCGTCGACGAGCGCGTGGTGGGTCTTCGAGAGGACGGCGAAGCGGTCGTCGGCGAGGCCCTCGACCAGCCACAGCTCCCACAGTGGACGCGAGCGGTCGAGCTGCTGGGAGAAGACCCGGCCGCACAGGCGCTTGAGCTCATCCTCGCCGCCGGGACGGGGCAGCGCCGTATGGCGCACGTGGAAGGTGACGTTGAAGTGGGGGTCATCGACCCACACCGGACGGCCCTGCGCGAGCGGCACGAAGGCCAGCCGCTGCCGGTAGCGCGGCACCAGGTGCAGCCGCGAGAGGATCTCCGCGAGCAGATCCTCGTAGGCCGGCGCGCTGCCCTCGAACACACAGCAGCCGGCCACGTGCATGTGGGCGGAGTCCCGCTCGAGGTGCAAGAACGAGCTGTCGAGTCCGGTCAGCCGGTCCTGGTTCGCCACGCGCCTGATTTTGGCAGGGCGCGCAGCAGAGGGCCGCGTACTGAAATGTTTGTGAATGTGTGACGAGCATCACACAGTTTGGGCTGCGGCGCTGCGACTCTCAGGCGCGTCGAAAGTTCGACCCGCCGAATCGCCTTGCCCGGTGCGAGGACGAACGGGGGACCCAGAGCCGGATCTCGCGCACAAAAGCATCCGGCCGGGGCGAATCGACCGCATGGCCTGACGGTCATCTGGCGGTCGTAGTGACCGGGACTGAGGCGTGCCGTGTGCACGCCGGGTCCGGCCACGAGCCCGTCAGCTAACCCCGTAGGCATCAGGTCGAAGACCAACAGGAGGTCTTCTTCGATGAGACCCAAGCGCATGATGCGCGCGCCCCGGCCGGTTCACGCGGTCGCTGGCGCAGTATTGCTGGCAGTTCCCACCTCGGCGGTCGCGCTCACCGCCGGGCAGGCTGATGCCCAGAGCGCAATTCAGATCAACGTCCCCAGCGACCACGTCGCGTACGCCCACCCGGTGACGGTGAAGGGGTCGGCGCCCGTGCAGGATGCGGGCCAGACCCTCCAGGTTCAGTTCTCGCCGGCCGGCGGGAACGGGTGGCAGCGGCTGGGCTCGACCCGGATCGCCGGCGACGGCCACTTCCGGTTCGTGACCCCGCTGCGCCGCTCCGGCGAGCTCCGGGCGGTTCCGGCCGCTGCGTCGGCGCCACGCTCGGGGGTGACGCCGACCGGGTCGGCGGTCACGGACTCAAGTGGCGGGGCCTCGCTGTCGCCGAGCTCGGCTCATTCCGTCTCGGTGGGGTCGAAGCTGTCGGTCCGCCAGCGGTCGATCTCGACGCTCGACGGCCACGCCGTCCACGTCCTCGGCCATCTGTACCCCAGCATCGCCGGCCGCAAGGTTCGCCTGGAGGGGCGCTCCGGGGGCCAGTGGCGCCTGCTGAGCACCGATCGCACTGCTCCGAGCGGCGCCTTCAACATCCGCTACCGGCCGACCAGCACGACTGGCGCCGGCGGCGAGCAGCTCCGGGTCCGCTTCCGCGGTGACGAGGCGAATCGTCATGCCGTGCAGGATGCCGGCAAGGTGACCTCGTTCACCGAGAGCGTCGCGTCGTGGTACGACGACGGCGGCAGCACCGCGTGCGGCTTCCACGCCGGCATGGGCGTCGCCAACAAGTCGCTGCCGTGCGGCACCAAGGTGACGTTCCGCTATGGCGGCCGCACCGTGACCGCCACGGTCGACGACCGCGGACCGTACGTCGGCGGGCGTACCTGGGACCTCAACCAGACCACCGCGGGCGCCCTCGGCTTCGGCGGCGTCGGCACCGTCTGGTCGACGTCCTAGGTTGCGGCCTCGGCTTTGGCTGGCACCGGCCGGGCGGCAGCGCGCCGTCTGGCCGGTCGCCTAGCCTGGTTTCGTGGCCGACCGGTGCGTCGCGCATCTCGACATGGACGCGTTCTACGTGTCCGTCGAGCTGCTGCGCCGCCCGGAGCTGCGTGGGCTCCCGGTCATTGTGGCCGGCTCGGGACCGCGCGCAGTCGTGACGACGGCCTCGTACGAGGCCCGAAAGTTCGGCGTCGGCTCGGCGATCCCGGCGTCCCGCGCCCGGCGGCTGTGCCCGGACGGGATCTTCCTCACGCCCGACTTTGCGTACTACCGGGAGATGTCGCGCAAGCTGATGGCGATCGTCCGCTCGCATGTGGAAACGGTCGAGGTCGTCGGACTCGACGAGGCCTACCTCGAGCTCACCGGGCTGCCGGCTCCGCACGCCGCGATGCGACGCATCGCCACCGAGATCGAGCGCGCGGTGGGGCTGGGCTGCTCGGTCGGGATCGGGCCGAACAAGCTCGTCGCGAAGGTGGCCTCTGACGCGGAGAAGCCGCGCGGTTTCGTCGTCCTGAGCTCCGCCGAGGCGCGCTCGCGCTTCGGGGACTCACCGTGCGGGCTCGTGCCCGGCATCGGGCCGAAGACGGCCGAGCGGTTGCGCGCGTTTGGGATCGCGCGTCTGGGTGAGCTGGCGGCGGCTGACCCGGTGGCGCTCGCGCAGCGCTTCGGGTCCCGGTTCGCGGCCGAGCTGCAGCGCCGGGCCCGGTTCGAGGACGACTCGCCGGTGACCGAGGAGCGCAAGGTGGTCTCGGAGTCGCGCGAGACCACGTTCGACTACGACATCTCGGACCTCGGGCGGCTCGAGCAGGTCCTCGACGAGCTGGTCGGGAGGCTGTGCTCCGGCCTCGACAAGCAGCGCAAGTGCGGTCGCACGGTCGGGATCAAGGTCCGGCTCGATGACTTCTCAACGCACACCCGTGCCCGAACGCTGCCCGAGCCTGTGTTCACCGCCGAACGGGTCGGGCCGGTGGCACTTGACCTCCTCCGCCGGTTCGCGCCGCCGCGGCCGGTCCGGCTGCTGGGCGTCCGGGTGGCCGGACTCCAGGACATCCCCGAGCACGCCGACGAGCAGCTGACGCTCTCGGTCTGAGGCTCGTTAGTACAGGGCCGCGGCGAGGCGCCGCCGAGCGTCGCGCGCCAGCGGATGCTCCACGCCCAGCTCGTCGAGGATCCCGACGACGATCTTGCGCACCTCGTCGCGCGCGCCGTCGGCGTTCGGGAGCGCGTTCAACAGCAGGTCGAGGGCCAGCTCCTGGTCGCCGACGTCGAGCGCGGCGAACGCCTCGCTGAGATCGAGGCCGTTCTCCGCGCGTTCGAGCTTGATCCGCGAGGTCAGTCCGTCGGCCGCGAAGCTGCCGGGGACGCGGGCGAGGATGTCGAGGGCCTGGTCCGGCTCCTTTTGGTCGTAGAGGATGCGGGCCAGCGGGACAGCCGCATCGGCGCGGGTCGGCTCGAGCTCGACCGCGCGGCGCAGCGACTCCTCGTCGCCGCGCGCGACCAGCTGGTCGACCTCGGAGGGGAGCAGCGAGTCCAGGAAGCGCTCGACGGCGGCCGGCGGTTGCGCGCCCACGAACTCGGTCGCGACCTGGCCGTCCTTGAACGCCTTCACCGCCGGAATGCTCTGGATCCGGAAGGTCCGAGCGACCGTCGGGTTTGCATCGACGTCGATCTTGGCGAGCTCGATCTTGCCCTCGCGCGCGGCCACGGCCCGCTCGATCACGGGGCCGAGCTGCCGGCACGGGCCGCACCACTCGGCCCAGAAGTCGACGACCACGGGGAGCTGGTGCGAACGCTCGATGACGGCGGTCTGAAATGTGCTGTCGGTGACGTCCATCTCTGCATTTGATGGTAGAAGGCTGGAGTGAGCGAACGGGCTGTGGAGCGCAACGGCACGACCCTTTCGGTCGACGACGCCGGCGAAGGGATCCCGGTGGTCCTCCTGCACGGTCTGACAGCGAGCCGTCGCTACGTCGTGATGGGCTCGCGAGCGCTCGAGCGCTCCGGCCATCGCGTGATCTCATACGACGCGCGCGGGCATGGGCGGTCGTCGCCGGCTTTCGATTCGGGGGCCTACGGCTACGAGGAGCTCGGGCTCGACCTGGAGGCGGTGCTCGACGCGCTCGGCGTTGAGCGAGCGGTGCTGGCAGGCGCATCGATGGGGGCGCACACGCTGTTGTGGATGGCCCTGGAGCGTTCGGATCGGGTGGGGGGATTGGTTGTCATAACCCCGGCGTATGACCCGAACACTCAGGAGGAGCCCGGGCGGCTGGCCCACTGGGACGCGCTGGCGCACGGGCTGCGCGAGGGCGGGATCGAGGGCTTCCTCGCGGCCTACGACCTCGAGGGGGTGCCCGAGGCGTGGCGGAACACCGTGGTCAAGGTGATCCGCCAGCGGCTGGCGGTGCACGAGCACCCGGAGGCGGTCGCCGACGCGCTGGAGGTCGTACCGCGCTCTCGGCCGTTCGGCGCGGTCAGCGAACTGGGGGCGATCGAGGTACCGGTGGCGGTCGTCGCCAGCGCCGACGAGGCCGACCCCGAGCACCCGCAGGCGGTCGGGGAGGCGTACGCCGCCGCGATCCCCGGTGCGCGCCTGGTGCTCGATGAGCCGGGGCACTCGCCGGTGGCGTGGCAGGGGAGCCAGCTGTCGAAGGTGATCGCCGAGGTGGCAGCCGAAACCGGGCTGTCGTGAGGTCGCGGTGAGCGGCGGAGCTGGATACTCGGGCACGCCGCTCCCGAAGAAGCTCGGAGTCAAGCCGGGGTCGCGGCTCGGGCTGCTCGGCGCGCCGTCGGGGTTCGAGGCGACTCTGGGAGACCTGCCATCGGGCGTGACGGTGATTGGTCAGGCGCGGGCGCCGCTCGACGTGATCGTCGCGTTCTTCACGTCACGTGCTTCGCTGGCGCGCCGGCTACCCACGCTTCAGCGCGCGATGACCCCGAGCGCGGGCCTGTGGATCGCCTGGCCGAAACAGACCTCGGGGGTCGCCACCGACGTCGGCGAGGGGGTGGTTCGCGAGCTCGGGCTGGCCGCCGGCCTCGTCGACAACAAGGTGTGCGCGATCGACGAGGTGTGGTCCGGGCTACGGTTGGTGTACCGGCTGCGCGACCGCTCGTATACGGCCGCGCAGCCGGC
>DASXOS010000008.1:0-24754 GCA_036494115.1 Solirubrobacteraceae bacterium
GCTTGGAGAGATCCGTGTTGAGGATGCCCATCTGGTTGGACGGACGCCAGAACGCGTCCGCGGCTGTGAGGACGCGAAACCCCATCAGCCTTGAACGGCGTCGGGCACAAACTCCCAGCCGTGACGCACGGCCGCTGCGACGACCGCCGCGCCATCCACCTCGGCCTCAGCCGAGGGGGCGCCGGCTTGCAGGAAGAACTCCTCCATTCCCGCCGGGCTGAAGATCAGGACGCGCTGGCCCGGTCCTGCTCCGACATTCGACGTCGAATGGATCATGTCCGCGGGTACATGGATCGTCTGCCCCGGCACGAGCCGGAACCGACGTCCGCCCAGCATCAGCTCGAACTCGCCATCCACGATGTGAATCGTTTCCGCAACGCCGTGGTGCACGTGGGGCGGCAACGACCAGCCCACGGGGGGATGGTCGACCAGCAGGCAGAACGCACCCTGGGTGTCGACCCGGTCGAGGTGGATCTCGGTTCGCACCCCGCCGGGCATCCAGACGACGCTCGGAGCCTCGTCCACCGATCGCTCCTCAGTCGACGAGCAGGTGCTCGCCGGCGAACTCGACGTGGTCGCCTGGACGAAGCAGGCAGCGACCGACACGGACGTCGTTGACCCACGTCCCGTTGCGCGACTCGAGGTCCTGCAGCATCCACGTGCCGTCGCGGAAGCGCAGACGCGCGTGGCGGCGGGACACGGACGGGTCGCCCAGCGCGATGTCGCAGGCGGGATGCCGCCCGACCGTGAGCTCGTCGGTGGCGCCGGTCCAGTCGAGCCCGAGCACCTGCGGGTGGACGACCGCCCCCGTCGCGCGCCGCCGGAACGGCTGTGGCAGCACCGCCGCGAGCGTCGCCGACCAGGTGCGCCGTGGCGCGCGAAACGGGAGGTCCCCGATCAGCTTCGCCGGATCGATCAGGCGGTTTCCGAGCAGCGCGTCGAGCCGGCGGACGAGCGTGTCGTGACTGAGCAAACCGTCCCCGTAGGCAGCGTTCAGGGTTCGTGCCATCCGTTGCCGCGAGGCGGCTGGCCGCAGCATGTTTGCAGCTTCGCGCTGGCGCCCGGGGTTGTCAACCGAGGGCTCAGGCCTTCGACAGCCCCATGACGGCGGCAATCACGATCGAGGCGCCCCGCTGGTCGCCGACGAGACCGGGCTCCATCCGGTTCATCACGTACGCCACCGTCGTCCTGGCGTCACGGTCGTTGACCACGATCGAGCCGCCGTATCCACCCCATGCAAACGAACGTGGTCCCATTGGCAGTGTCTCGCTCGCGAGCCCGTAGCCCATCCCGAAGCGGAGCGGGACGTTCAGGACCAGG
The DNA here is from genome assembly GCA_036494115.1 of Solirubrobacteraceae bacterium. Taxonomy (GTDB): domain Bacteria; phylum Actinomycetota; class Thermoleophilia; order Solirubrobacterales; family Solirubrobacteraceae; genus Palsa-465. Next base: position 1,321 of record DASXOS010000008.1, read on the forward strand.
TCGCGACCGTTCGACTGCTCCTCGAAGATCGTCTCCACGCCGTCAGCGGAGAGGAGCTGGGTTTCCAGTGCCTCGCCGCCACACGCCACGACGTTCTGGATCGTCGCCACCGACCTGGCGTTGCCGTGGCCGTTGGCGGCCGGGATCTCCGCGCGCTGCCACCACTTGTTCGCCGTCACCTCCCCGGTGACCGGAGGGTTGATGAGCGTCCGGACCGCGATCTCCGGAAACCCGGCGCTGCGCACGTCGACTGCCGGAGGAGGGATCAGGGGTGCGACCCGGTCGTCCGCCTCGGGTGGCAGGCCGATGTGAAAGTCAGCCCCAAGCGGATCGGCGACGTTCTCCTTGAAGAACCGGCCGATCGTCGTTCCGGTGATTCGCCGGACCACCTCGCCGATCAGGTACCCCTGGGTGACCGCGTGATAGCCGGAGGCAGTGCCATGGTCCCACCACGGCACCTGCGCCGCGAGCAGCGACGTGCAGCGCTCCCAGTCGGCCAGGTCCTCGACGTCCAGCCGCTCCTCCCAACCGCTCAGACCCGCGGTGTGGCCCATCAACTCGCGAACCTCGACGTCGTCCTTTCCGCCCTGCGCAAACTCCGGCCAGTACCGCGCCACCGGCGCGTGGAAATCGAGCTCGCCCCGATCGGCGAGCATCAGCGCACACAGCGCGGCCATCGTCTTGGTGGTCGAGAACACGTTGACGATCGTGTCCTGCACCCACGGCACGGTCCGCGCGACGTCCTGGTGCCCGCCCCAGATATCCACGAGCATCTCGCCGTCGCGCATCACCGCCACCGACGCACCGACGTCGAGACCGGTGTCGATCTGCTTGGCCAGCGTCTCGGCAACGCCGGCGAATCCGTCTTCGTATCTCCCGTGGATCTCGGCCATCGGGCACACCCTATCCACGGCAGGCCACCGCCGCCCTCGGCTGGCGACGGCGCCAATCTTCGACGCGGCGGCCTGCGAGTTCAGCTTCGCCGGAGGTTCCGGATGAAGCGCGCGCGGTTCACCTGGCGCTCGTAGCCGATCCCTTCCCAGAAGCCGTTCGCGGCATCGGCGTCGCCGACCACCACCGCGTTGAAACGTCGTGCACCTCGGGCCTGGAGCCGGCGCTCGCCCTCCGCGACCAGCTGCGCGGCGATCCCTCGCCGGCGATGGTCGGGGTGCACGGCGAGGCGGTAGAACGATCCGCGCCATCCGTCCCACCCGACTATGAGCGTGCCGACAGGGTCGCCATCGAAGTCGACGACCAGCAGCGTCCCGGGTCCGTGCTCGATCAGGAGCGCCAGCGAGTCGGCATTGTCGGTGACCGTGGGGACGCTGCCGGCGTCCCGCCAGAGGTGCAGGATCGCCGCGATATCGCGCTGTTCGGCATTCCGTATCGTCCCAGCAGGCAAGTCAACTTTGATAGCAGCCGCGCTCCGTGCGGCGAGACCGAGGAGAGACCGATGGCCACCCAGACCCAGCTCGTGACGGGCACCGACTTCATTACGATCGCGACGAGGGACTACGACGCCGCCGCGAGGTTCTACGGCGAGGTGCTGGGGCTGCCGTTCGGAAAACGATGGGGACAGCGGCCGGCCGGCGAGTTCGAGACCGGCAACCTGACCATCGCGGTGATGCAGTCAGACGCATTCGGCGTCGCGTTTCAGACGAACAATCACCCGGTCGCCCTCCGAGTCGACGACGTCCCGGCGGCTCGCGCCGAGCTCGAAGCGCGCGGAGTCGTGTTCAAGGGCGACATCCTCGACTCCGGGGTCTGCCATCAGGCGTTCTTCGAGGACCCTGACGGCAACACACTCGCGATCCATCACCGCTACGCGCCGAAGGACTGACCAGCTTCATCAGCGCCCCGGGGGGACGCGAGGTCGTCAGCGCCCGGCGGGGCGGGCGCGGGTGCGCCAGTGCTCGGGCAGCTCGGGGTGCTCGAGAAACACGATGTGATCGTCCGTGCCGGAGGCGGCGATCGCGTCCCACACTTTGATCAGGGCCTGATCGAGATCATCGGCCTCGACCTCGATTTGGAAGGCGCCGGTCTCGTCGGCCTCCCCCACGCTGGCGTCCGGCAGCGCCTCAGCGAGCCGGGTCCGGGCCTGCTCGTCGACGGGGCTGTCCTCGTGTAACAGCAGCATCTCGACTGGGATCTTCGCCATGCCATGGTGTTTACCAGTTCCTCTGGGCGGCTCGCTGCCGTCAGAGGTCGATGGACGCGGCGCGCGTCCGGCGGGACGCCCCGATCGAGGCGGTGATCACCAGCGCCATGCCCAGCAGCTGACGGGCATCGAGGCCCTGCCCCAGCACGATGAATCCCGCGAGTGCCGCCATCGCGGGTTCGAGACTCATCAGCACGCCGAACACTGACGGTGGAATGCGTCGCAGAGCTTCGAGCTCGAATGAGTAGGGAATCGCCGAGGACAGCATGCCGACCGCCGCGCCCAGCGCGAGCGATCGAGGTTCGAGCAGGTTGCTCCCACCCTCGCCGATCCCGACAGGGAGCGCGATGACCGTGGCGACGCACATCGCCAGGGCGAGCCCGTCGCCGCGCTGGAAGGATCTGCCCACGCGGGCTTGGATGAGGATGTAGCAGCCCCAAAGACAGCCTGCCGCCAGCGCCAGCGCCACTCCGAGACCGTCGAGACCATGCGTGCCCCCGTTGGCCAGGGCGATGATGCCGGTCGCGGCGAGCGCCACCCACATCGCGTCGAGCGGCCGGCGGGAGCCGGCGATCGCGACCGCCAGCGGTCCCACGAACTCGATCGTCACCCCGATCCCGAGCGGGATGCGGTGGATCGCGTGGTAGAAGGTCAGGTTCATTCCGGCCAGCACCGCCCCAAGCAGGCACGCGAGCAGCAGCTCTCGACGGGTGCGACGGGCGATCCGAGGGCGCCAGATGGCAAGCAGGACGATGCTCGCTGAGAGCAGGCGCAGCAGCACCGCGCCGCCGGGCCCCACCTGATGGAACAGCGTCGCGGCGATCGCGGAGCCGAACTGCACCGACGCAATGCCGCAGACCACAAGTCCGGTCGACGGTGCGCGCGCGAGCAGGCCGCGTTCCCGCCCAGCTGGTTGCGTCTGGGCCATGGCCCTCGATCGTAGAGACGTCTCCGGGGTGGGCATCGGCGCTACGCGGTGGTTCCGTCCGACGTGAATACGAACATGTGTTCGCATGGGAACTGCTGGATCGAACATCCTTCACGCCGACCTCGACGCCTTCTATGCGTCGGTCGAGCAGCGCGACGATCCGCGGCTCCGGGGGCGGCCGGTGATCGTGGGTGGCGGCGTCGTGCTCGCGGCCAGCTACGAGGCCAAGGCGTGCGGCATTCGCACCGCCATGGGCGGCTCGCAGGCGCGGCGGCTGTGCCCCCGCGCTGCGGTCGTATCGCCGCGGATGTCGGCCTACTCGGAGGCGAGCAAGGCTGTGTTCGAGATCTTCGAGGACATGGCGCCGGTGGTGGAGGGCCTGTCCATCGACGAGGCGTTTCTCGACGTTCGCGGCCTGGAGCAGATCTCTGGCACCCCAACCGAGATCGCCGCCCGCCTGCGCCAGCGCGTCCGTGAGGCGGTCGGGCTCCCGATCACGGTGGGGGTGGCGCGGACGAAGTTCCTGGCCAAGGTGGCCAGCGGCGTGGCAAAACCCGACGGGTTGCTCGTCGTGCCGCCCGGCGCCGAACTGGCCTTCCTCCACCCTCTGCCGGTGGAGCGGTTGTGGGGCGTGGGGCGCGTGACGGCGCAGAAGCTGCGCTCGCGCGGCATCACCACCGTGGGACAGGTGGCTGCGGTCGACGAGCGCGTGCTCGTGACCATGCTGGGGCGGGCCTCGGGCCGCCACCTGCATGCGCTGGCGCGCAACTACGACCCACGGCCCGTCCAGAGGCGCAGCCGCCGGCGCTCGATCGGGGCCCAGCGAGCCCTCGGCCGCAGCCCAAAGCCGCGACGGGAGCTGGAGACGACGCTGATCGCGCTGGTGGACCGCGTCGCACGGCGGTTGCGCGCGGCGCAACGCGTCTGCCGGACGGTGGTGCTGAGGATGCGGTTCGCCGATTTCTCGCGCGCGACCCGGTCGCACACGATGGCCGAGCCCACCGAGCACACTCAGACCCTTCTGAAGGTCGCCAACGCGCTCCTCGGTGCGTCAATGTCGATGATCGGGCGGCGGGGGCTGACCCTGATCGGGATCGCGCTCGCCAACCTGGCAGACCGCGGGGCGATCCAGCTCGTCCTCCCGTTCGACCGCGTCCGGGCCGGCCGGCTGGACGACACGGTCGACCGTGTTCGCGAGCGGTTCGGTTCGAAAGCCATCACACGTGGTGCGTTGGTCGGCCGCGATCCGGGCGTGTGGGTGCCCCTGCTACCGGACTGATGGGCTGGCTGATGATCACCTCGAGTCTCGCGCGTATCACCCCACGCCTCGCGTCCGTGCCCGAGCGGGAAGAATCCAGGGGTGGCCAGCATTCCCATCCCGGACAACCTTGCCGCCGATATTGCTGGGGACGACAAGCACGCGGAGCGCCGGGCATGGCTCGCGCACCTCCCCGCGACGGTCGCCGACCTCTCGGAACGCTGGGCGCTCCAGGTGGGTGATCCGTACTCGCCAGGCGGCTCCTGTTCGTGGGTCGCTCCGGCGCGTCTGGGAGGAGCGCGGGAGGGCCTGGATCAGGCGCCGGACGCGGTGCTGAAGATCGCCTGGGTGCACGACGAGGCGCTACACGAAGCAGACGGGCTGCGCACATGGAACGGCGCCGGCGCGGTCAGGCTGCTCGCAGAGTGTCGCCTCGGGCCGACTCACGCGCTGCTGCTGGAGCGCTGCGTTCCGGGCACGGCGCTGGCCGAACTGAAAACCGAATACAGCCAGGACGAGATCGTCGCCGGGTTGTTGCAGCGGCTGTGGATCGAGCCCGCGGCGGGCGCCTCCCGCCCCGAGGCCGACGGTCGCGGCAACGTGGAGGCGTCTGGTGACACTCGCTCCTGGCGGCCCATCGGCGGGGCGTTTCGTGCTCTCGAGGAGATGTGCGACCGCTGGGCGGACGGGTTCGAGGGCGCGTGGGAGCGCTCCGCGTCGGAGCCGGGTGCGCGTGGCGTGAGGGACCCTGGGCTCGCCTGGGAGGGCGCGGCTCTGTTCCGGGAGCTCCCGCGGACATCGGCGAGGCGCGTGCTGCTGTGTACCGACCTGCACGCCGGGAACGTGCTGGCGGCGGAGCGTGAGCCGTGGCTCGTCATCGACCCCAAGCCGTACGTCGGCGACCCCGCGTACGACGTTCTCCAGCACATGCTCAACTGCCCGGTCCGGCTCGGGGCCGATCCCCGGGGATTGGTGCGTCGGATGGCCGAGGTGTGCGGGCTCGACGCCGAGCGGGTTGAGGCCTGGCTGCTGGCGCGAGCGGTCATCGAGTCGATCGAGGCGCCGGAGCTCGCTGGCGTGGCTCAGCAGCTCGTGACCGGGACGGGGAGGTCCACGGGACCGTGAGCTTCTGGCACGCGGCTGCCATCTTCGGGGCGGGAATCGTCGCCGGCACGATCAACACGGTCGTGGGTAGCGGGACGCTGTTCACGTTCCCGGTGTTGCTGGCGTTCGGGTACGCGCCCGTGACCGCGAACGTGTCGAACACGGTCGGCCTCGTGCCGGGCTCGGCGACGGGCGCGTGGGGCTACCGGCAGGAGCTGAGCGGCCAGTGGCGGCGGACGATCCCGCTGGCGGCGGCATCGATGGTCGGCGGCGTGACCGGCGCGACGCTGCTGCTGGTCCTGCCGGCGTCGGCGTTCGAATCGATCGTGCCGGCCTTCATCGCGATTGCCCTGCTGCTGATCATCTTCCAGTCGAAGCTGTCCCGGCTGCTCGAGCGCCACCGGCGCCCTGCCGGCGCGCGCGCCAGCCCGGCCGCCACGGTCGGGGTGTTCTGCAGCGGCGTCTACGGCGGCTACTTCGGCGCGGCTCAGGGGATCCTGCTGCTGGCGATCCTGGGGCTCGGGCTCGATGACGACCTGCAGCGGATCAACGCGCTGAAGGTGGTGCTCGCCGGGCTGGTCAACCTGGTCGCGGCGATCGTGTTCGTGTTCGCCGCGCACATCGCCTGGGGAGCGGCGGCATTGATCGCCGTCGGGTCGACGATCGGCGGCTTCGTCGGCGCGAGGGCGGGGCGTCGCCTCCCCCCGACCGTCCTGCGGGCCGTGATCGTGGTCGTGGGGGTCGCGGCGATCGTGCGCCTGCTCTGACGGGCCACGATCGCGCGCCGGAGAGCGCCAGCCGCCGACTCCGGGCCCGTGGCGCCGCGCGGCCGCGCCGCTCAGCCGCGGGGCTCGAAGTTCTCCGGGAACCGCCGCGCCATGATCAATGTGCCTCGCAGGCTTCCGTTGCGCCGGCGGTAGTGGTCGCGACGGATCCCCTCGACCTCGAAGCCCTCGGACGCATACAGAGCGATGGCGCGCGCGTTGTCGAGCCAGACCTCCAGCTCCAGCTTGTGCGCGCCGCTCCTCCGCGCGTGCTCGACCGCGGTTTGCAGGAGCTGGCGGCCCCAGCCCCGTCCCCGCGCGTCGCGTAGGAGGCCCATTCCCAGGTTCAGCACTCCGGGGACGGTCTGCCTGATGCCGAGGTTCCCGACGATCCGGCCCTCGTCGTCCAGCGCCCAGAGCGCATTCGGCTCACCGGCCTCGAGTGTCTCTCGGAAGCGGTCGGCGCGTGCCTCGACGTCGACCGGCGGCTCGGTGCCGACGAAGCCCTCGGGCGCGATGTCCTTCATGAGCATCGCCATCGGCAGGGCGTCCTCGGCGGTGGCGCGGCGAATGACCACGTCGCGAAGGCTACGGCCACTAGGATCCGAGGACCGATGGAGCTCTGCCTGATGATCGAAGGCCAGGAGGGCGTGACCTGGGAGCACTGGCTTGGGCTGGCGCGCACCTGCGAGGAGCATGGGGTGCCCAGCATGTTCCGCTCCGACCACTACATGAACCTCGACGGCCTCGACCCGAGCCGGGTCTCCCTCGACGCCTGGGCGACGATCAATGCGCTCGCCGCCGTGACCTCGACGCTTCGGCTCGGGACGATGGTGTCGCCAACCAGCTTCCGGCACCCGTCGGTGCTGGCGAAGATGGTGGCGTCGGCTGACCAGGTCTCCGGCGGTCGGATCGATCTCGGCCTCGGCGCCGGCTGGCACGAGGGCGAGCACAGCGCCTACGGGTTCCCGTTCCTGCCCGTCAAGGAGCGGGTCGACGTGCTCGAGGAGCAGCTTCAGATCGTGCTCGGCGGCTGGGCGGAGGGTCCGTTCTCATTCGACGGCGACCACTACACGCTCAAGGACCTCGATGCCCAGCCGAAGCCCGTCCAGCGCCCGCACCCACCGCTGATCATGGGCGGCAACGCCGCAGCACGGAGCGCGCGGCTCGCCGCTCGGTACGCCGACGAATACAACACGCCCTTTCCCACGATCGCCGACGTCAAGGAGCGGAAGCGGCGAATCGACGACGCCTGCGAACACGCCGGACGCGAGCCGATCCCGTTCTCGGTGATGACCGGCTTCGTGGTCGGGGCCACCGAGCCCGAGTACCAGGACCGGATGCGGGCCCGCGCCAAGAAGATGGGTGCCGACGCCGATGAGCTCCTGGCCGACCCGCCCGAGCCGTGGATCGCCGGCACGCTCGACCAGGCGACCGAGCAGCTCGCCGCGCTGAGCGACGCCGGGGTCAGCCGGGTGATGTGCCAGCACTACGTCCACGACGACCTCGAAGCGGTCGCGCTCCTGGGGTCCGAGCTGGCTCCCCGCGTCTCGTGAGCGGCGCGCATTCCCGCGACGGCACATCGGGCTCGGGTGGGCTCGCCGCCACCGCCCCGCCCGCCCACCAGCCCGAGTTCGACCTCGGTGGGGGCGCGCGGCTGCGCACGATCAACGAGGAGGATGCTGACGAGCTCTCCGCGGTGATCGCCAAGAGCCGGGACCATCTAGCCCGCTGGATGCCGTGGGCGGCGGGCCAGACGCTCGACGGGACGCTCGAGTTCATCCGCCAGGCGCGCAAGCAGGCGGCGGACAACCTGGGCTTTCAGCGCGCCATGACCGACGAGGGCAGGATCGTGGGCACGATCGGCTTTCACCGAGTCGAGTGGGAGCACCGCTTGACGAGCATCGGGTACTGGATCGCGCAGGAGGCGCAGGGCCGCGGCATCGTCACCCGTTCCGTGCACGCGCTCACCGGTCACGCACTGGACGCCTGGATGCTCAACCGGGTCGAGATCCGGGCCGGCGTCGAGAACCTGCGCAGCCGGGCGATACCCGAGCGGCTCGGCTTCGTCCAGGAGGGCGTGCTGCGGGAGGCCGAGCGCGTCGGAGACCGGTTCGTCGATCACGCGGTGTATTCGATGCTCGCCCGGGAATGGACCCCGGCGAGACAGCCGTAGCGATGACCGATCACCCTCCCCTCCCCCTCTCTGGCCACTGCAACTGCGGCGCGGTGCGGTTCGAGATCGACGCTCCGCTGACCGGGTCGGTGTACTGCCACTGCACGCGCTGCCAGCGCCGGACGGGCGCCGGCGCCTCGGCCAACGGCTCGGTCGAACCGGGCTCGTTCAGGCTCATCGCCGGCGAGGACCGGCTCCGGGCCTGGAAGCCGGGCGACGGCGCCGAGAAATGGTTCTGCGGCGACTGCGGGTCCGCGATGTTCAGCCGGGATCCGGCGACCGGGCGCGTCGGCGTCCGGCTGGGTGTGATCGACGGCGATCCCGGGGTCCGGCCTGCCGGTCACCAATTCGTCGCCTACGCCGCGCCGTGGGAGCCGATCCCCGACGACGGACTGCCGCGCTACCCGGAGTCCCGCTCCGCTGGGTTCACGCCGGCGCGCGACGCTGAAGCACCGCGTTGATGATCGCCAGGGCGATCCCGACGACGAAGATCAGCGTTCCCATCACGAACACCTGCGGCGGGATCCCCACCTTCACCGCCCCGTAGACCCAGAGCGGGAACGTCAGCGTCTGGCCAGCGACGAACTCGGTGATGATGAAGTCGTCGATCGACATCGCGAACGCGAGCAGGGCCCCGGCGACGATCCCAGGCAGGATCAGCGGCAGCGTGATTTTCTGGAACGTGACCCACGGTCCGGCCCCGAGGTCGTAGGCGGCTTTCTCGATCGATCGATCGAGCCCCTGAACGCGGGCGCGCACGACGACCACCACGAACACCACGCTGAACGCCACGTGGGCGATCACGATCGTCACCAGCCCGCGCGACACCCCGAGGCTGATGAACAGTGACAGCAACGACGCCCCGACGACCACCTCGGGAGCGGCGATGTCGGTGAAGATCACGGCATCGGCGGCGCCCCTCCCCCGGAACCGGTATCGGGCCAGCGCCAGCGCAAGCGGAGTGCCGATCAGCACCGAGATCACCGTCGAGGCCAGTGCCACCTCGAGCGAGTGCACGAGCGCGCTGGTCAGGTCCGAGATGTCGAACACCTGCTGGTACCACTGGGTGGTGAAGCCCGTCCAGTGGAACGTCAGCCTCCCCGATGGCGCCTGGTTGAAGCTGTAGGCGATCATCACCGCGATCGGGATCGCCGTGAACAGAAGGACCAGCCAGGTGTACACGGGCAAGATCAGGCGACGGGCGCCCCCGCGGGTGCGCACGCGCACGCGCCGTGGGGCCACGGCCGGGGCAGGAGCGTCGACCGCGCTCACGTCACCGCCTCCTCGACCGCCTGGGTCCCGAACGTCCGCGCGTACAGCCAGATGATCAGGAGCATCGCGGCCATGAGGATCGAGGACAGCGCCGAGGCGGTCGGATAGTCGAGATTCTCCAGATAGGAGGTCTCGATCACGTTGCCGATCATCGTCGTGCCCGGCCCTCCGAGGATCGCGGCATTGACGTAGTCGCCGACGTTGGTCACGAACACGAGCAGGATGCCGGCAAAGATCCCGGCGGAGGACAGCGGGACGATCACCCGCGTGAACGTGGCGCGCGGGCTGGCGTACAGGTCATTCGCCGCCTGCACCACACGTCGATCGATCTTCTCGAGCGCCACGTACAGAGGCAGCGCCATGAACGGGAGCGCGTTGTAGGTCAGCCCCGCGATCACCGCGAACGGAGTCGAGAGCACGTGCAGACTCGACGGGATGATTCCCCAGCTCTTGAGGTTCCCGAGCACGATCCCGCGATCGGACAGGATGAACTGCCAGGAAAGCGTCCTGATCACGAACGAGACGAAGAACGGCAGCAGGATCAGGAACAGGTACGTCGACTTGTGCCGGCCGCCGTGGAACGCGATCCAGTACGCCATCGGGTAGCAGATCACCAGCGCGATCACCGTGGAGATCAGGCCGTACTCGAACGAGCGCAACAGCTCGGTGTGGTACTGGTTGATGACCGTCCCGAAGATCGAGAAGTTCCAGGTGAGCGCGTAGCCTGTGTCGGGATTGCCGGTCTGCAGCGACACCGACAGCACGGTGACGATTGGGACCACGAAGAAGATGCCGAGCCACAGCCCGGCGGGCAGTCCCAGCAGATACGGCGTCGCGCCCCGGCGCAGGCGCATCGGGCGGGCGAGTGCGCTCACGCGATCGAATCAGTCGTCACGACTGAATGATCGGGTTGAACGTGTTGTTCCAGGCCTGGAAGTCGCTGTAGTTCTTGTAGGTGTAGTACTGGTGGGTCCTGGCGCTCATCTGCGCGGTCGGGAACACCAGCGGGCTCTTCCCGACGGCGGGATCAGACTGCTCGAGAATCGGCTGGGCCGCCGGGACCGGGGTGATGTAGTTCACCCAGTCGGCGACCTGGGCGGCGATCTTGGGCTGGTAGTAGAAATTGATCCACTTCAGCGCGTCGACGGGATGCTGGGCGTGCTTCGGGATCAGCATGTTGTCGGTCCAAATCATCGCCCCCTCGTTCGGCACCACGAACTTGAGGTGGGGATAGCCGCTGTTGTTGGCCTGGTAGATGTCGCCTGACCACGCCTGGGTGATCCACGTGTCACCGTTCTGTAGCGCCTTGATGTAGCTCTGGTCGTAGTACTGGCGGACGAGCCCCTGGTCGCGCTGCTTCGTGAGCATCGTCGCGGCCTTCTTCCAGTCGGCCTGCGTGGAGTGCACGGGATCGATCCCGAGCGCAAGCATCCCCACTGACCCGAGCTCTGTGTTGTCACTCATCATGCCGACGTGGCCCTTGAACGCGGGGTCGAACAGGTCGTGAACGCTCGTGATCTCCCGCTTGGTGAGCCGGGGGTCGTAGGCGATGCCCGTCAGCCCCGATTGCCACGCCGCGGTGTACCTGTTGCCCGGATCGTACGGCTGGTTCTTGACCAGCGGACTGGCGTACTTGAAGAAATTGGGGATCTGTGAGTGATCGAGTGGGATCGCCCAGCCGTTGACGTGAAGAATCTCGGTGAGCTGCCACGTGTCGTTCGTCATCACGACGATGTCGTAGCCGACCGACTGTCCCGCCTGCAGTGTCGGCGAGATCTTGGCGTAGAACGGTGCGTTGTCCTGAATGACCTCCGAGTAGTTCACCTTGATCCCGGTCTGCTTAGTGAACTGCTTGAGCGACGGGTGCTTGCCGTGTTCGGTATCGATGTACAGCGGCCAGTTGGCGAAATCGAGCGTGCCCGTCTGGTGCTGCTTCTTCCACCAGGCGTTCCAGTCAAAGCTGGTGTTCGTGGCCTTTGAGGCGGTGCCCTGGACCCCGCACGCACTTAGGAGTCCCCCGAGGCTGAGCATGCCGGCTCCGGCGCCGGCCGCCTTCAGCAGCTGAGCACGCGTGTAACGCGGCTCGGTCAGGCCGCGCGTCAACGCGGCGTCGATGACCTGTGGTCGGTCGTGGGTCTCATCCATGATGGGGGCTCTCCTCACTGTGCTTGGACGACGAACGTGTGCTCGGGAAGCCAGGTCAACCGCACCGCCTGACCGAGCACGGGCGGCGGTCCCGCTCCAAGGTTCTGGACGTACACGGTCACGGTCGCTCCGCCCGGCCCCTCGATCGTGTACTGATGGCTGACGCCGAGATAGCTCGCCTCGACGACGCGGCCCGTGATGCTGTTGCAGCCGTCGGGCGCCGGCTCGGCCGCCGGCCGGAGTTGGAGCTTCTCCGGCCGCACGCCGACCTTGACCGGGCGGTCGCTATCGGGGAGCCGGTCGGCGGGCACGCTGACCGCATCACCGCCCTCGAGCGCGACGTGCGCGAGATCCCCCGACCGTCGATCCATGCCCTTCACGGCGATGAGATTCGAGGCGCCGAGGAACGACGCAACGAACTCGGTGGACGGCCGCTCGTAGACGTCCTCGGGAGACCCGAGCTGCTCGAGATGACCCCCGTTCATAACGGCGAGGCGATCGGACATCACCATCGCCTCCTCCTGGTCGTGCGTGACGTAGATGAACGTGATCCCGACTTCCTGCTGGATCCGTTTGAGCTCGAGCTGCATCTGCTTGCGCAGCTTCAGGTCGAGCGCGCCGAGTGGTTCGTCGAGCAGCAGTACGCGCGGCTCGTTGACAAGCGCGCGGGCGAGTGCGATCCGCTGCTGCTGCCCCCCCGAGAGCTGTCCGGGGGTCCGATGCTCGAAGCCCGGAAGATCGACGAGCACCAGCGCATCCGAGATCCGACGTCCAATCTCCTCCTTGCCGAGCCGGCGCCGACGTAGGCCGAACGCGATGTTCTCGAACACGTTCAGATGCGGGAACAGCGCATAGGACTGAAAGACCGTGTTGACGTCGCGGCGGTACGGCGCCACCCGGCTCACGTCACGATCCCCGAGATACACGGTTCCGCTCGTCGGCGCCTCGAATCCGCCGATCATCGACAGCGTCGTCGTCTTGCCGCAGCCGGAGGGACCCAGGAGGCTGAAGAACTCCCCGTGCAACACGTCGAGCACGATGTCGTCAACCGCGACCGTCTCGCCGAACCGCTTCGTGACGTGCTCGAGGCGGACGTCAGCGGTCGTCGCCGGCAGTTCCACGCCAGCGTCGGACGGTGCTTTCACGGACATGCCTGCTCCCCTCCGTCGCAGCGGTGACAATTCGTCACCGCGGGGACCATATCTTCAACGGAACGACCGCGACTTGTCCACCGGGACGAACGTTGCCCGGACAGTTTGGTCCCGGCGGCCATCGCCAGCGGTCGCTGACGCGCTTGGGAGGTATTTTGCGCCGATCTCGCTCGTGTCACACACCGCCTGATGCCGACCCCGTGGCCGATGGCACCGCCGACGGCAGCCGAGCGCCGGACGTATGCCGACGCGATCGCGCGGCCGTTCTGGCTCGATCGCCTGCCGGCACGCGATCCTCAACCGGCCCTGCATGGAACCGCCGACGCTGATCTCTGCATCGTCGGCGGCGGCTTCACCGGGTTGTGGGCGGCCCTGCAGGCCAAGGTCGACGCGCCCGACCGTGACGTCGTCCTGCTCGAGGCGCGTACGGTCGGCTTCGGGGCCAGCGGTCGAAACGGCGGCTTCATCCTCCCCTCGTTGACGCACGGCCGCAACAACGGGCTGGCCAGATTCCGGGACGAGATCGACCTGCTCGAGCGCCTCGGGAGGCAGAATCTGCGCGAGCTCATCGCCGACCTCGATCGCTACGGGATCGAGTGCGACCTCGAGCTCACCGGCGATCTGCTGCCGAGTGTGGCCCCCTACCAGGACGCCCTGCTCGAGGAGGAGCGCGAACTCGCCGAGCGCTATGGCTACGAGGTGGAGACGTTCGGCGACGCCGCATCGATTCAAGCCGAGGTCGCCTCACCGATCTTCCGGGCGGGTCTCTGGATCAAGGACGAGGGCGGGATCGTCGATCCGGCGAAGCTTGCCGTCGGCCTGCTGGGCGCCGCGGTCCGCCAAGGAGTCCGCGTCTACGAGCTGACCGCCGCGACCGCGCTGCACGACAGATCCGACGGCGTGGAGGTCCGCACAGACGACGGAGCGGTACGAGCCCGCCGAGTGCTCCTCGGGACCAGCGCGTTCCCGCCGCTGGTGCGCGCGATGCGGCGCTACGTGGCCCCGGTGTACGACTACGCGCTCGTCACCGAGCCGCTCACGCGCGAGCAGCGCGACGCGATCGGGTGGCGCCGGCGGCAGGGCATCGGCGACGGTGGAAACCAGTTCCACTACTACCGGCTCACCGACGACGACAGGATCCTGTGGGGTGGATTCGACGCGGTGTACCGCTTCGGCGGTCCGGTGCGCGACGAGCTCGACGATCACGACCCCACGTTCGGCCGTCTGGCGCAGAACTTCCTGACCGTGTTTCCCCAGCTAAAGGGGATCCGTTTCAGCCACCGGTGGGGCGGCGCGATCGACACCTGCAGCCGATTCTCAGTGTTCTTCGGGACCGCGCACCGCGGACGAGTGGCGTACGCCATCGGCTACACCGGACTCGGAGTTGGCGCCACCAGGTTCGGCGCGCGGGTGGCGCTCGACCTGCTCGACGGGCGCAGCACCGAAGCCACGCGCACGCGCTACGCCAGCCGCAAGCCCGTCCCGTTCCCGCCCGAGCCGCTGCGCACCGCGGCGATCCAGCTCACCCGCAATCGCCTCGCGGCCGCTGACCGGCGCGATGGACGTCGCGGCATCTGGCTCGGCCTCCTCGACCGCGTCGGGCTCGGCTTCGACAGTTGATGGTACGGTCGGCGCCGGTGAGGACGTGGCGGCCAGCGTGACGCACGAGCAGCTCCAGGCGTCGGCCAGGGACCACCTGCTGCTGCACTTCGCCAAGCAGCGCCCGCACGAGCTACTGGTGCTCGAACGCGGAGAGGGACCGTACGTGTTCGACACCGCGGGACGCCGCTACATCGACGCGCTCTCGAGCCTGTTCTGCGCACAGCTCGGCTACAGCTACGGCGAGGAGATGGCGGCGGCCGCGGCGTCGCAGTTGACGACGCTCGCCTTCAACACCAACTGGGGAACCGCGCACCCACCGTCGATCGAGTTGGCAGAGCGGCTGTCCGGCGTCGCCCCCGACCCCGGCAGCAGCGTGTTCTTCACCTCGGGAGGCTCGGAGGCGGTCGAGGCAGCATGGAAACTCGTCCGCGAGCATTTCCTGGCGCTCGGCCAGCCGCAGCGAACGAAGGCGATCGCGCGGGACATCGCCTACCACGGCGTAACGCTGGGGGCGCTGTCGTTCACGGGCGTCGACCGGTTCAAGGAGCCGTTCGGACGCCCCGCGATCGATGTCACCCACGTCTCCAACACGAACGCGTTCCGCGCCCCGGATGGCCACGACCCGGGCGCGTTCTGCACCCGCCTGCTGGCGGAGGTCGAGGACGCGATCCTCGCGGCCGGCCCCGATGAGGTGGCGCTGATCATCGCCGAGCCGGTCCAGAACGCGGGCGGTTGTCTCACGGCCCCGCCGGGCTACTGGCCGGGGTTGCGCGCGCTCGCCGACAAGTACGGCGCGCTGCTCATGGCCGACGAGGTGATCACCGGCTGTGGGCGGCTCGGCGAGTGGTTCGGGGTCGCGCGCGAGGACGTCGTCCCGGACCTGATCTCGATCGCCAAGGGTTTGACCTCCGCGTACGCCGCGATGGGCGCGGTGGTCGCGGCCGAACGAGTCATCCAGCCGATCGCCGAGCGCGGCACGGTGCTGCGTCACGGCATCACGTTCGGCGGCCATCCGGTGAGCGCCGCAATCGCTCTGACGAACATGGAGATCTTCGAGCGCGACGGCGTGCTCGCCAATGTGCGCGCACTCGAGGGCCATCTGGCCGAGCGAATGGCGACGCTGCGCTCGGTCCCGATCGTCGGCGACGTCCGCGGGCGCGGGTTCTTCTGGGCGATGGAGCTGGTCAAAGACGCGGACAACACCCGCTTCGACCAGTCCGAACGCGATCGCCTGCTCCGCGGCTTCCTTCCGGGGCGTTTGCTCGAAGCCGGGCTGATCGCCCGTGCCGACGATCGCGGCGACGCCGTGCTTCAGATCGCCCCGCCGCTGATCAGCGACCGCGAGCTCCTCGACGAGATCGTGGCGCGGCTCGGCGACGTGCTGGCCGACGCGGGCGTGCACATGAACCTCTAGCGGCGGCGGGTCTCGAGGCGGCGGATGTCGCTGAGCACCGCCTGAAATCCCTGGCGGAACCCACGCAGGTAGTCATTCTCGTAGCGCTCGTCGAGCAGGCGCGGGCGGAGTGACTCCAGGCAGTACCGGCGGACGTCCTCGAGCGAGCTCCCGCGCCGCGCGGCGTGCTGCTGCGCCCGCCACAATGCGGCGCGGTGGCCACCGATCAACGCGTCGCGGCTGCCGGATTCGAGCGCCGCCAGCCGGGCACGAATCACCAGGATCAGCTCCATCGCCGGCATGCCTTCATTTAAGCGCCGCCGTAGACTGGCGGAGGCCGTGTCGATTGCCCAGCGCACCGCCCCGCACGATGCGGGACACCCTCAACCGGGCCATGACGCTCGGCCGGGTGCCGCGATCGCCGGGATCGGTATGGCGGTACCGGAGCGCCGCGTCGCCAACGCCGAGATCGCGGCCAAGATCGGCGTCGACGAGGCGTGGATCGCCAAGCGGACTGGGACGAGCGAGCGCCCCTGGGCGCAGGACGGCGAGCGGATGTCAACGTTCGCGGCGGCCGCCGGCCGGATCGCGCTCGAGCAGGCCGCGCTCGACCCCCTCGAGCTCGACCTGGTGCTCGTCGCCACCTCGACCGCCGACGAGATCACGCCCAACGCGGCCCCGCTCGTCGCCGGGCTCGTCGGCGCCGAGCGTGCCGGAGCGTTCGATCTTGGCTCGGCGTGCACCGGCTGGCTCGCCGGGCTCGGCGTGGCCAGCGGCCAGATCGAGTCCGGGCGCGCGCGTCATGCGCTCGTCGTGGGGGCGGATTTCCTGTCGCGCTTCCTCGACTTCTCCGACCGCGAAACGGCACCGCTGTTCGCCGACGGCGCGGGCGCGGCCGTCATCTCGGCCACTGAGGGCGCCACCGGGCGGATCGGGCCGATCGTGCTCCGCGCCGACCACGCGGGAGCGGACTTGATCCGCCTCGCCCGCGGCGATCGCATCCGGATGGACGGGCAGGCCACGTTCCGGGCCGCAGTTAGCCGGCTTTCCGAGGTCACCACCCAGGCACTCGAGCGCGCCGGGCTCCGGGTCGAGGACATCGATCTGTTCGTCTACCACCAGGCGAACTCGCGGATCATCCGATCCGTGGGACGGCGCCTGGGCCTCGATCCCGCGCGCGTCGCGGACTACGTGGACCGCTTCGCCAACGCTTCGACCGCGACGCTCCCGATCGCGCTGTCGACCGCCCAGGCCGAGGGCAGGCTCCACAGCGGCGATCGGGTGCTGCTCGCCGCGTTCGGCGGCGGCTTCACCTGGGGCGCGACGGTCGTCGAGTGGGGCGTCAGCTGATCGGCGGCCGTTGCTCGCTCCACGGCCGGGCCTGTTCGATCTGGCCCGCCAGCGAGTAGAGCACGTCCTCAGCCCCGGGCCGCCCGACGAGTTGCACGCTCAGCGGCAGCCCATCCTGCCCGAACCCCGCCGGGATCGTGACCGCCGGCTGGCCCGTGAAGTTGAACAGCGGCGTGAACGGCGTGAACCGCCCCGCCTTGTCGATCGCCAGCGGCGCCGATTTGCCGTAGGCGCCCTCGGCGGCGATCGCGGTCGACGCCAGCCCCGGCGTCATCACCACGTCGACCTCGTTCCAGAGCGACATGATCCGGGCACTGGTGTGCGGGCGCTTGTCGAGCAGCTTCGCCTTGCGGGCGTCGGAGACGAACCGCTTTCCTGCGGCCGCCATCTGCCGGGTGAGACGCTCGAGCTTGGACTGGTCCGGAATCTCCTGCGACTCCTCGTAGACGCCGCGCAGCCAGAACTGCAGGAACTCCAGCTGCGCCAGGCCGTAGGCCGGGTGACGCTCAACGACCTGGTGCCCGAGCTCGCCGAGGAGCTGTCCGGTCTGCTCCCAGGCATGGCGCTGGTCAGCTGACACCTTGGCGATCAAGCCGGGCGGAACCTTGCGGGAGATCGCGATCCGCAGCCGACCGGGCGGCGTTGCGGCGGCTTCGACGTAGCTACCGGCGAACGCGGGGGCGTGATGAGCATCGCCAGGCGCCGGCCCGTGCACCGCATCGAGCAGCAGGGCGCTGTCACGGACCGTGCGGGCGAGCCCGCCGTAGGTGCTCAGCCCGAGCCAGCCCTCGGTGACCGGCAGCGACGAGACGCGCCCACGGGTCGGTTTCATGCCGACGAGCCCGCAGCAGGCCGCGGGGATCCGGATGGAGCCTCCTCCATCCGAGCCGGTCGCACACGGCACCATCCCCGACGCGACGGCTGCCGCTGACCCTCCGGACGACCCGCCCGGGGTGCGGGTGGGGTCCCATGGGTTGCGGGTGATCCCGTTCGCGTCGGTGGCCGTCCACGGGAAGATCATCAGCTCGGGGACGTTGGTGATCCCGATCGGGATCGCGCCGGCGGCGCGCAGCCGGCGAACGACCTCGGAGTCCTCGGTCGCGGGCGGTCCGAAGCTGCACGAGCCCCGCGTCACCGTCTGGCCGGCCACCGGCAGGTCGTCCTTCACCGCGATCGGCACGCCCGCGAGAATCCCGCCCGCGTCGCCGGCGGCTTCGGCGGCGGCGAGCGCCTCCTCGGGCATCGTCGTGCGGAACGCGTTCAGCTTCGGGTTGAGCGCTTCGATCCTGCGCACGCACAGCTCGACCAGCTCGCGAGCGCTGATCTGGCGCGCGCGGACCTGCTCGGCGAGCTCGAACGGGCCGGAGAAGACGAGCGCGTCATCGGCGGTGGCGGTCATTGGGGTAGCTTCGCAGGGCGAGGGCGCCGCAGGCAAGCTGCGCTCACTCGCCGAGCGCCAGCACCAGCTCGCGGATCGCGCCCGGATACCGGTAGCTGATCCCGCCGTGCTTGCCGTCGAACAGCTCGAGCGTGTGCTCGATCCCGAGCTTCGAGAGCTCCTCGGACACCGCCTGCGCGCCCAGATCGAGGAACCACTCGTCGCTCTTGCCGCCTTCGAGGTAGATGCGGCGCATGCTGAGCAGCGCATCGGCGTGACGGGCGACCATCCGCACCGGGTCGAGCTCGAGCCATTTCGCCCACACGTCTTCGATCACCTTGCCGGTCGAGGTTTCGAACGGGATCAGCGCCTTGCCGGGGCGGTCGGGATCGGGCGTGTACGCGAGCGCGTAGGCGTACAGCGCGAAACCGGCGCCGAACTTCTCCCAGTCAAACGCCGGTGTCTCGCGCGCGGCTTCCAGGAGCCTGTCGTAGGAGCCGTCGAAGTGGTCGCGGAGTTGGCGCGCGATCGTGGGGAAGTCGCGCTGGTAGGAGCACTCGAACAGGGCATCGCCGGCATGCGAGGCGAGCCCACCCCAGATGTCGGGCCGCAGCATTGGGACGACCATCGCCCCGTAACCGCCGGATGACTTCCCCGCCAGCCCGCGGTGCTCGCGCGCGGCGAGCGTCGGATAACGCTCGTCGATGAACGCCGGCACCTCGTCACTCAGATAGTCCATGTAGCGCCCGATGCCCGCCGAGTTCAGAAACTGGGAGCCGCCGACCGCGGTCCAGGCGTCGACGAATACGACGACGGCGTCGGGACAGTCGCCGGCGGTGAACATCTGGTCGATTCGCTCGATCACCGTCGGGTCGAACGGAGGGCGCTCTGTCCACGTGTCCGCTTGGCCGCCGTAGCCCTGGATCAGGTACACCGCCGGGACCCGCGCACCCGTCCGGCCGATCCCGGGCGAGCTGTAGACGAGCAGCGGGCGGCGCGGGGTGTCGCCAAGCGGGTTGTCCGCGAGGACTTCGGACTCGACGACGAGCTCGTCCAGCGTGCCCTCGAGCGGGCGGGCCCAGGGCGACGCCGGAGCGTCTCTCACCTCTGTCAGCGCCATCCTCGGACCGTAGCGAACCCCCCGTTCGGGGGTGAGGAGGGCGAGGGTATAGTGATCGCGTAGCTCGCCAAGGAAACATCACCCCCACAGCGCCATGAGAGAAGAAGTCAGTACAGCCAGGTCAAACGGCGCGGGAGCGGACCTCGACACGGTCGAGACCAGCGAGTGGCTGGAGGCGATCGACGCGGTCGTCGCCCACGACGGTCCGGACCGCGCGCGGCAGATCCTCAGGCGGGTCGTCGAGCGCGCCCAGCACTCCGGAACCGGTCCGATCGCGAGCCTGAACACGCCGTATGTGAACACGATCCCTGTTGATCGCGAAGCGCAGCTTCCAGGCGATCCGGCGATCGAGCGCCGGTTGCGCTCGATCGTCCGCTGGAACGCGATCGCGATGGTCGTGCGCGCCAACAAGGTCTCCTCGGAGCTCGGCGGCCACATCGCCACCTTCCAGTCGCTGGCGACGTTGATGGAGGTGGGCTTCAATCACTTCTGGCACGCGCCATCCGACGCCCACGGCGGGGACCTCGTGTACTTCCAGGGCCACTCATCGCCGGGGAACTACGCACGGGCATACCTGGAGGGACGGCTGACCGAGGAGCAGCTCGATGGCTTCCGGCAGGAGGTCTCGACGGAGGGCGGCCTCAGCTCCTATCCGCACCCGTGGCTGATGCCCGACTTCTGGCAGTTCCCGACCGTGTCGCTGGGGATCGGCGGGATCACCTCGATCTACCAGGCGCGGTTCATGCACTACCTGCAGGCGCGCGGCCTGTCTGACACCGAGGGGCGCAAGGTCTGGACGTTCCTCGGCGACGGCGAAATGGACGAGCCCGAGACGATGGGCGCGATCGGCCTGGCCGGACGCGAGCAGCTCGACAACCTGATCTGGGTCGTGAACTGCAACCTTCAGCGCCTCGACGGTCCGGTGCGCGGCAACGGCAAGATCATCCAGGAGCTCGAGTCCGACTTCCGCGGCGCCGGCTGGAACGTGATCAAGGTGATCTGGGGATCGCGCTGGGATCCGCTCCTGGCCGCCGACACCGACGGCCGCCTCGTGAACGTGATGGAGGAGTGCGTCGACGGCGAGTACCAGACGTACAAGTCACGGGACGGGGCCTACGTCCGCGAACACTTCTTCGGCAAGGATCCGGCGCTGCTCGAGCGTGTCTCTGACATGTCCGACCAGGAGATCTGGCTGCTCAACCGCGGCGGTCTCGACCAGCAGAAGGTATACGCCGCCTACCACGACGCGGTCCGCCACACCGGTCAGCCGACGGTGATCCTGGCCAAGACCATCAAGGGCTATGGGATGGGCGTCTCGGGCGAGGGCCAGATGATCACCCACCAGGCGAAGAAGATGACCGAGGACGCGCTGCGCGCGTTCCGCGACCGTTTCGAGCTCCCGCTCACCGACGACCAGGTCCGTAAGGCCGAGTACTACCGCCCGCCGGACGACTCGCCGGAGATGCAGTACCTACGCGAGTGCCGCGAGGCACTCGGCGGCAGCCTGCCGGCTCGCCGACGCCGGTCGGAGTCGTTGCCCGTCCCAGAGCTGAAGCTGTTCGAGTCCCAGCTCGGCGGCACCGACGACCGCGAGATCTCGACCACGATGGCGTTCGTACGGGTCCTCGCCGCGCTGCTCCGCGACAAGCAGATCGGCAAGCACATCGTCCCGATCGTGCCCGACGAGTCGCGCACCTTCGGGATGGAGGGAATGTTCCGGCAGGTCGGGATCTACGCGCCGTTCGGGCAGCTCTACCAGCCGCAGGACTCAGAGCAGCTGATGTTCTACAAGGAGGACCAGCACGGCCAGATCCTCGAGGAGGGGATCACCGAGGCCGGCTCGATCTCGTCGTTCATCGCCGCCGGCACCTCCTACAGCGCGCACGACGTGCCGATGGTGCCGTTCTACATCTACTACTCGATGTTCGGCTACCAGCGCGTCGGCGATCTCGTATGGGCGGCGGCTGACAACCGCACGCGGGGGTTCATGCTCGGGGGCACGGCCGGCCGGACGACGCTCAATGGCGAGGGTCTCCAGCACGAGGATGGCCACAGCCACGTCCTGTTCTCGGTCGTCCCCAACGTCCGCGCCTACGACCCCGCGTTCGGCTACGAGCTGGCGGTGATCATTCAGGACGGCCTGCGCCGGATGATCGGTGAGCAGGAGGATGTCTTCTACTACCTGACGCTGATGAACGAGAACTACCGGCATCCACCGATGCCCGAGGGCGCCGAAGAGGGCATTCTGCGGGGGATGTACAAGCTCTCGTCCGGCTCCGGTGACGGCCCCCACGTGCAGCTCCTCGGCTCGGGGACGATCCTGCGCGAGGTGATGGCGGCCGCTGAGCTGCTCGCTGCGGACTTCGGGGTGGTTGCCGACGTGTGGAGCGTGACCTCGTTCACAGAGTTGCGCCGCGAGGGGCTCGAGGTCGAGCGCTGGAACATGCTGCATCCAGAGGCCTCGGAGCCGCGGACGGCCTACGTCGCGCAGCAGCTCTCGGCGGACGCCGGGCCGGTGGTCGCCTCGAGCGACTACATCCGGGCGTTCGCGGACCAGATCCGCCAGTGGGTCCCTGGTCCCTACCGGGTGCTCGGCACCGACGGCTTCGGCCGCAGCGACTTCCGCAGCGCGCTGCGGCGGTTCTTCGAGGTCGACCGCCACTATGTCGCCGTCGCGGCTTTGAAGGAGCTCGCCGATGCGGGCAAGATCGACGCCGCGCGGGTGCGCGAGGCGATCGAGCGCTACGAGATCGACCCTGACGCCCCGCTGCCGACGACCGTATGAGTGCCACCGACGCCCTCAAGGTCGAAGTCCCGGATATCGGCGACTTCGATGACGTGCCGGTCATCGAGATCCTGGTCTCCGAGGGCGACGAGGTCGCGCTCGACGACCCGCTGCTGACGCTCGAGTCCGACAAGGCGACGATGGACGTGCCAGCCCCGTTCGCCGGCGTCGTTCGAGAGATCGAGGTCAAGGTCGGAGACCGGGTTCGGCAGGGCACCGTGCTCTTGACGATGGAACCCGCGGACGGTGGCGGCGGTCGTGCCTCGAAGGCCTCCTCGGTCGCGTCGAACGGCGCCCCGAACGAAGCCTCGGCGCCGGATGCGATCAATAGCGCGCTGGAAGCGGAGCATCCTGAGGCGCCGGAGCAGCCTGAGGCGCCCGTTGCTCATGAGCCCACGACGAACGGTGGCGGCCCCGTCTACGCGAGCCCGTCCGTCCGGCGCCTGGCGCGCGAGCTCGGCGTCGACCTGCGAGAGGTGAAGGGCAGCGGGCGCAAGGGCCGGATCATCCGATCGGACGTCGAGCAGTCTGCTGATTCTGGCCCGTCCACCCCGGGCACCCCGCGCACCCCGGCCCCGGCTTCGCCGGCCGGGCCCGGTGTGGGCCTCGACCTCGCGCCATGGCCGTCGATCGACTTCTCAAAGTTCGGCGATGTGGAGCGCACCGAGCGCTCGCGGATCCAGCGGATCTCGGCGCCGAACCTGGCGCGCAACTGGGTGATGATCCCGCACGTCACCCATAACGACGAGGCGGACATCACCGAGCTCGAGGCCTGGCGCAAGCAGCTCAACTCCGAGCAGAGCGACGTCAAGGTGACGATGGTCGCCTTCCTGATCAAGGCGTCGGTGGC
>DASXOS010000009.1:0-10623 GCA_036494115.1 Solirubrobacteraceae bacterium
ATGCCGCGCGGCGCCGGCGGGATGCCGGTCAGCTGGAACTTGCCCAGCGACTTGTTGTAGGTGGCCATCTCGCGCTCGCCCTGCAGGACGTGGATCTCCACAGACGGCTGGTTGTCCTCGGCCGTCGAGAAGATCTCCGACTTGCGGGTCTGGATTGTCGTGTTGCGCTCGATCAGCTTCGTCATGACGCCGCCCTTGGTCTCGATGCCCAGCGTCAGCGGGGTCACGTCGAGCAGCAGGACGTCCTTGACGTCGCCTGCCAGCACGCCGGCCTGAATGGCGGCGCCGACGGCCACGACCTCATCCGGGTTGACGCCGCGGTGCGGCTCCTTGCCGGTGAGCTCCTTGACCTTCTCCTGGACGGCGGGCATACGGGTCATACCACCGACGAGGACGACATGGTCGACCTGGCCGACGCCCTTCTCCTTGGCGTCATCGAGCGCCTGGCGCACCGGCGCGACCGTGCGGTCGAGCAGGTCGGAGGTCAGCTCGCCCAGCTTGGCACGCGTCAGGCGGGTGTCGAGGTGCTTGGGGCCGCTCGCGTCGGCAGTGATGAACGGCAGGTTGATCTGCGTCTCCTGAGTGGTGGAGAGCTCGATCTTCGCCTTCTCAGCCGCCTCGTAGAGCCGCTGCAGCGCCATCGGATCGGCACTGAGGTCGATCCCCTGAGACTTCTTGAACTCGGAGACCAGCCAGTCCACCAACGCCTTGTCGAAGTTGTCGCCACCGAGGTGGTTGTCACCCGCGGTCGCCTTGACCTCGAACACGCCGTCGCCGATCTCGAGCACGGAGACGTCGAACGTGCCGCCGCCGAGGTCGAAGATCAGGATCGTCTGATCGGACTCCTTGTCGAGTCCGTACGCCAGCGACGCCGCGGTCGGCTCGTTGATGATCCGCTTGACGTCGAGTCCGGCGACCTTGCCGGCGTCCTTGGTCGCCTGGCGCTGGTCGTCGTTGAAGTACGCCGGAACGGTGATCACGGCGCTGTCGACCGTCTCACCGAGATACGCCTCGGCGTCGGACTTCAGCTTGCCCAGGATCATCGCGGAGATCTCGGGCGGCGAGTACTGCTTGCCGCCGGCCTCGACACGGGCATCGCCGTTGGGGCCAGAGACCACCTTGTACGGCACGATCGACTCCTCGGTCTTCACCTCGGCCTCCTTGCGGCCCATGAAGCGCTTGATCGAGAAGACGGTGTTCTGCGGGTTGGTAACGGCCTGACGCTTGGCGACCGTGCCCACCAAACGCTCACCCGACTGCGTGAACGCGACCACCGAAGGGGTCGTCCGACCGCCCTCGGAGTTCTCGATCACCGTCGGCTCGCCGCCCTCGAGGACGGCCATACAGCTGTTGGTCGTTCCGAGGTCGATACCGATCGTTTTTCCCATTGAGTTCTACTCCTCTACGTTCACAAAAATCTGAGCCTCAGCGTAGCAGATGTCTCGCCCCTGCTGGGCTCGGGGGGCGCTCCTATGCCGTGCGGTCGTGGGGCATCGGCCCTTTTGCTGCGGAAGGGGAGGAAGCTGGGGCTGGGGCGTTTGTTCGACCTGCAAAACGCAAACATTCGGCCGGAAATCCCGAGCCCTGCTGCATCTCGCACCACATACGTGCATTTCGCGCCACCCCATCCGCCCCAGCCGACGATTGTCTGCAAAAAGCACGCAACAGCGGCCCGATCACCCCCTCCCCAGCTGCCGTTTTCCAAGCCGATCGCCCACGACTGCCGCGCCGCCACACCCAAGCGCAGCAACTACAAGAACTGCGAAGCCGAAGGGCACATCCGCCGCAGAGCACACTCCCGGCAAGCCGGCCGCTGCGCGTGGCAGGTGCGCCGCCCATGCCGCAGCAGGTTCAGGTGCAGCTCGAGCTCCTCCCCAACGGGAGTGATGGCGAGCATCGTGTCGTGGAGTTCCTCGAACGGCGCCTTCGAACGGAACATCCCCAGGCGCGTCCCCACCCGCGAGACATGGGTGTCGACCGGCACATCCCGCATCCCGAGGGCAAACAGGAGCACGCACGCGGCGGTCTTGCGTCCGACACCCGGCAACGACGTCAGATACTCCTGGGCCGCCGCCACCGACAGCGACTGCAGCCAGTCCAGCGACAGCTCCCCGCCGGGGGCCGTCTCCGAAATGGCCCGCAGGATCGACTTGATCCGGGCCGACTTGACCTTGGAAATCCCGCCCGGCCGGATCACCTCCTCGATCTCGTCGACCGGCGCGTCCCGGATCGCCTCCCAGCTGTCGGGCCAGCGCGAGCGCAACCCGAGGTAGGCGACGTCGCGGTTGCGGTCGTTGGTCGACTGCGACAGGACCGTCAGCACCAATTCGGCGATCGGATGACCGTGTGGCGACGCGAGCGGAATTCCGTAGACGAGCCGCAGGCGGTCGCGGATCGCCCGGACCCGTCGCGGCGGTGGCGGCCGCCAATCCCCGCCGCCGCGCGCCGCGCGCGACCGCGCGCCCGAGTGCGCGCCCGAGCTCACTCGAGTGCCCCCCAACGCTCGCACGCCGCCGCCGAGGCCGCCACCGCATCGCGTAGCGACGCTGCCACCGCCGGCGGATAGAAGTTCGACATCGCGAGCTTCGCCAGCAGCGTCCCGGTCAGCGCGTCGCCCGCCCCGATCGTGCTCAGCACCTTCACCGGCACGCCAGGAACGGTGGCGCGGATCGCGCCGCGGAGGATCGCGCCGTCCGGGCCGAGCGTGATCACGACCATGCGGGCGCCCGCCTTCAACAGCGCCTGCGCCGCTCGCTCGACGTCGTCCTCGCCGGTCATCAGCGCCGCCTCGGCCTGGTTGGTACGGACGAGCAGCGCCCCCGGTACGCAGGCGTTCGCGCTGGCCGCGGCATCCGCGCGCGAGCGCCACCGGTGCAGCCGCAGATTGGGGTCGAAGATGATCGGACGCTCCTGCTGCAAAGCCACCTCCCGCGCCCGCATCGTGACCTCGCGCTCAGAGGGGCCCACCAGCGTGTTCGAGCTGATGAACAGGGCGGCGGATCCGGAGACGACCCGCTGCAGACGTCCGTCGAGCGCCCCCACCACCGTCGGCAGCTGCTCGCCGTAGATTCGGTACACCGGCTCGCCGTCCCCGTCGACGGTGACCAGCGCAAGCGGTGTCTGCACCCCCGGCATCAACTCGAAGGCCTCCACGTCGACGCCCTCGTCGATCAGCCGTTGACGCACCCAGATTCCCCAGTCGTCCTCGCCCGCGCCACCGGCCAGCGCGACCGCAGCGCCGGCCCGCGCCGCGAGCACCGCGATGTTCGCCACGGCGCCCCCGAAGTGGGGGACGAACGCGTTCGCATCCGCCAGATCCACCACGGGCCGCTCACACACCAGATCGACCAGGGCCTCGCCGAGACACAGGATCCTCGACGGTCGCCCAGGCTCGCCGGACCTGTTCTCGCTCACGACGCAGGACGTTATCCTCGCCCGCGGGTGAGTGTCGACGAGCACACGATCGAACTCGCCGGGTCACCCGTGTTCTACCGACGCGCCCCGCGGCCTGGCAGCGCCGGGCGCGAGCCGCTCTACCTGCACGGGATCCCCACGAGCTCCGACGACTGGACCGCGTTTCTCGAGCGCACCGGTGGGGTCGCCCCTGACCTGATCGGGTTCGGGCGGAGCGGCAAGGGCGGCCATCTCGACTACTCGCTCGACGGCTACGCCCAGTTCATCGAACAGTTCCTCGACTACCTGCGGATCGACCGGGTGGAGGTCGTCGCCCACCAGTGGGGCGCTGCCGCCGCCATGGTGTTCGCGCAGCGCAACCGCCACCGCATCGGCCGCCTCGTCCTGATCGACCCCGTCCCGCTGACCGTCGATTTCACATGGCCGCCGGCGCTCGCGCGGCTGCGCCGGCCGCTCCTCGGCGAGCTCGTGATGGGCTCGGTCCCCAAGCGGTCCTTCGCGAAGCTCCTGCGCACCGGCGGGCGCTTCAGCGACGAGCGGGTCGACGAGCTGTGGGAGCAGTTCGACCAGGGCACGCAGCGCGCCATCCTGCGCATCGTCCGCGGCACCGACGATCACGTCCTCACCACCGCCGGAGCCGACCTCGCCCAGGTCGACATCCCAGCTCTGATACTGGGCGGGGAGCTCGATCCCTGGCTGCCCGCCGACACCGCGGACAGTTACGCCAAGCGCCTCCCGAACGCCACACCAGCCCGGATAGCCGGCGCCCGCCACTGGCCTTGGCACGACGACCCAACGGTCGTTGCTCGGGTCATTACCTTCCTGCAGCAGACTGATCGCCACCCCCAGCCATGAGCACCGTCGCCGTCGAACAGTCTCCGCTCACCCCCGCGGTGGCCCACCCCGATCCCAACCGGCTGCTGAAGCGCATCGCGCCGACCGTGATCGCCGCGATCTTCGCCACGGTCTACGTGATCGTGTCGCCGCCGAGCCTCGACCTGGCGGCCCACCTCCTGCGCGCCAAGCTGTTCTCGGCCGAGGGCTTCGGAATCTGGAACAACTGGTGGTACGCGGGGCACCACGTGCCCGGCTACAGCGTGCTGTTCCCGCCGATCGCCGCGGTGCTCACGCCCCAGATCGCCGGTGGGATCGCCGCCACGGGCACGGCCGCGCTGTTCGAGCCGCTGGCCCGCCATCACTTCGGCGAGCGCGCCTGGCTCGGCTCGCTCTGGTTCGGCGCGGGTACGGCGATGAACCTGTTCACGGGGCGCCTGACCTTCGCGTTCGGCCTGCTCCCGGCGATGGGGATGGCGCTCGCTCTGCAGCGGCGCCGGCCCGTTCTCGCCTCGGCCCTGGCGGTGATCACGGCGCTCGCCAGCCCGGTGGCGGCGCTGTTCGCGGCGGTGGCGGCGGCCGCCTATGCGGTCTGGGCGTACGCAGGGGAGCGTCGCCTCCGAGCGGCCCTCCCCGGGCTTGCCGCGGTCGTCTGCTCGCTGCTCCCGGTCGCGTTGCTCTCGATCGCCTTTCCCGAGGGCGGGAGCGAGCCGTTCACGCTGGCCACGCTGTGGCCGATCCCGGCGATCGCGCTGATCGCGCTGTTCGCGATCCCGCGCGAGGAGATCGGCCTGCGGGCCGGGGTCGTGCTCTACGCCCTGGGATGCGTGGCGGCGTACCTGGTGGCGACGCCCGTGGGCAGCAACGCCGCCCGCCTGGGGCCTCTCGTCGCGGGCCCGCTCGCGGCGCTGTTGTGGTGGCCGCGGCGGAAGTGGCTGCTGGCGGCGGTGGCGCTGCCGCTGCTGTGGTTCCAGTGGCAGGCGCCGATCCGCGACGTCCGCACCTCGGCCGGCGACCCGTCCGTGTCGGCTGCGTTCTACCAGCCGCTGCTCTCGTTCCTGGACCGCCAGCACGGGCCACCGTTCCGGGTCGAGATCCCGTTCACGCGGTTCCACTGGGAGGCCTACCAGGTGGCGCCGCGGTTCCCGCTCGCCCGCGGCTGGGAGCGGCAGCTCGACATCAGGTACAACCACCTGTTCTACGGCGGCGCGCTCACCCCCGCGACCTACGAGGCGTGGCTCCACACGCTGGCGGTGCGGTTCGTGGCGGTGCCGGACGCCAGCCTCGACTTCTCGGCCAAACGAGAGGTCCATCTGATCGACCGCGGCCTGCGCTACCTGCACCTCGTGTACCGCACCCGGCACTGGCGGGTGTACTCGGTGGCGAATCCGACCCCCATCGTCCGCGGGCCGGCCCGGCTCGTGTCGCTCGGGCCGAACTCCGTGACACTGCGCGCCCATGCCGCCGGGACGGCACTGGTCAGGGTCCGCTTCACCCCCTATTGGGCGCTCGGTCAGGGCTCCGGTTGCGTGGCGCCGGACGGGGAGTTCACGAAGGTGACGATCAGGCACCCGGGCCCGGTGGAGCTGGTGATCCGGTTCTCCCTGGGCCGGATCGGAAGCCGCTCGGCGCGCTGCGCGTAGCGCATTAACCCGGGACCAACTCGGCTCGTCTGTAGGATGGACAGGTCTGCTATGCGGCGTCCTCTCCAGCTTTTCGAGACGCGCGTGTTGCCGCGCGGCTGGCGCGATCTGATCCGTCAGATCGGGCTGTTCGTCGGCGCCTTCATGCTCTACAACCTCGTCCGTGGGCTGACCGACGGCGGTAGCCACTACAAGCCATTCGGGGATGCGATGAAGATCATCGACCTCGAGCGGACGTTGCATATCTTCGTCGAGCCGAGCGTCAATGCCTGGGCCTCCAGCGTGCACTGGCTGATCGACGCCGCCGACTGGACGTACCTGAACGGCCACTTCTTCGTGACCTTCGGCGTGCTCGTGTTCATCTACCTGCGCCGCAACGACTCGTTCTACTTCGTGCGCAACATGTTCATGATCGCGATGGCGCTGGCGCTCGTCGGCTACGCCCTGTACCCCACGGCGCCCCCGCGGCTGATGCCCGAGTGGGGCTTCACCGACTCGGTCTCACAGTTCGTGACCGGTGGGACCGGCTGGGTCGACAACGGGGCCGGCAAGGCGTTCCTCAACTTCTACGCCGCGGTCCCGTCGATGCACGTGTGCTTTGCGACGATGGTTGGTGTCTCGATGTTCCGGCTGACCCACCACCGCCGCGTGCGCTTCGCCTGGCTGCTGTACCCCGTGTTCGTGACGTTCGTCGTCGTCGCCACCGCGAACCATTACTTCACCGATGTGTTCCTGGGCGCGCTGACCGCGGGCGTCGCGGCCTTCCTCGCGTCCCGCCTGCTGGCGCGGGCGCGGCCAGAGGCGTGGGCATTCAGCCCGGCGACGGCTTCGGCGTAGTCAGCATCAGCGGCCCAGCGATCCCCGCCGTCAAATAGCCTTACGCCGGTGACAGAGCAGACTCCCGTGGGCGCGCCACCGAGGCGACCCCGCCGGTCCCGGCCGACGCGGTCCGGCCCCACCACCCAGGAGCTGATGCGCGAACGCCTGATCGAGTCGCGTCTCACCCCGAACGCCATCTCGCTCACCGGCTTCGCTCTCAATCTCGCCGCCGCCGGGCTGATCGTGGGTCGGATGTTCTTTCTGGCCGGGATCGCGTTCATCGTCGGCTCCGTCATGGACACCCTCGATGGCCGCTACGCGCGCATGTCCGGGAAGGGGACCCCGTTCGGCGCGTTCCTCGATTCGACGCTCGACCGGCTCGAGGAGGGGATCGTGCTCACCGCCGTCGGGGCCTACTTCGCCTCGCGCCACGACCAGGCGGCCGTCGCCGCGGTGGTGGCGGCCGTGCTGTTCTCGCTGATGGTCTCCTATACGCGGGCCCGGGCCGAGGCGCTCGGCGTGGCCTGCAAGGTCGGGCTGGCGACGCGGCCCGTGCGCGTTGTGATCCTGTCGATCGGGCTGGTGTTCGCCAAGGGGGCCGGCATCGGTCACTTCGAGCTGTTGGCGCCGGCGGTCTACGTGCTCGCGGGCCTGAGCGTCGTGACCACGATCCAGCGGATCGTCTACGTCCGCTCGCAGCTGATCAAGGCTTCAAGCGTGTAACAAACCCGCGTTTGCGGAATATCTTGTGATGCCTCAAGTCTGCGCAGCGGCCCCGCGCGCGGGCGCATCATCTTTCGAGAAGGGACTTCTGACAGTGAGCAGCAGCAACGGTTCCACTAACGGTGCCGGGCGCTATCAGCAGGACAAGGTCCGCGTAGCGATCATCGGCGTCGGCAACTGCGCGAGCTCGTTCGTGCAGGGCGTCCACTACTACCGGGACGCCGACCCCCGCGAGTCCGTCCCGGGCCTGATGCACGTCGACCTCGGCGGCTACCACGTCCGCGACATCGAGTTTTCCGCCGCGTTTGACATTGATGCAGCGAAAGTCGGTCTAGATCTGTCTCAAGCCATCTTCTCCGGTCAGAACAACACGCTCAAGTTCGCCGACGAGGTCCCGAAGCTCGGCGTCGAGGTCCAGCGCGGGATGACCCACGACGGGCTCGGCAAGTACCTCAAGGAGAAGATCACCAAGGCGCCCGGCCCCACCGCCGACATCGTGGACATTCTCAAGGAGACCAAGACCGACGTGGTCGTGTCCTACCTGCCGGTGGGCTCCGAGCAGGCCACCAAGTGGTACGTGGAGCAGGTGCTCGAGGCGGGGTGCGGATTCGTCAACTGCATCCCGGTGTTCATCGCCCGCGAGGACTACTGGAACAAGCGCTTCAAGAAGGCCGGGCTCCCGATCGTCGGTGACGACATCAAGTCCCAGGTCGGAGCCACGATCGTGCACCGGTCGCTCGCGCGCCTGTTCCACGACCGCGGCGTCAAGCTGCTGCGCACCTCGCAGCTGAACGTCGGCGGCAACATGGACTTCTACAACATGCTCGAGCGCGACCGGCTGGAGTCCAAGAAGATCTCCAAGACCAATGCCGTGACCTCGATCATGGGCCACGAGCTCCCCGCCGACGACGTCCACGTCGGACCGTCGGACTACGTGCCGTGGCTGACCGACCGCAAGTGGGCGCACATCCGGCTCGAGGGCCAGGCGTTCGGGGATGTACCGCTGACCGCGGAACTGAAGCTCGAGGTGTGGGACTCGCCGAACTCGGCGGGGATCGTGATCGACGCCACCCGGTGCTGCAAGCTCGCGCTCAACAACGGCCTCTCCGGCCAGCTCGACGGTCCCAGCTCCTACCTGATGAAGTCGCCGATGCACCAGCGGCCTGACTCCGAGGCCCGCGAGCTGACCGACAAGTTCATCGGCAAGTACGCGCGCAAGAAGGTCGCGACCAAGAGGGCCGCCGCCTCCTCCTGACCGCGGCGGGCGGCGGCGCTCGCCGCCGATGAGCACCATCTATTCTCAGGCCGTGGCCGGGTCGCTGGCGATCGCGCAGGTGACGCCCTTCGCGTGGGAGGCGCGTAACGAGGTCAACGACTACGTCGAGCGCGTGTCCGGCGAGCTGTCGGCGCGTGGTCATCGGGTGCTGATCGTCGCTCCTTCGGAGTCGGCGTCGCTCGTCCGGGACAGCCGGCGCGCGATCCGCAACCGGCCCGAGGAGCTGCTCGAGCGCGCCACGGACGGTCCGGTGGTGGTCGGGGTCGGCGGGGTGCTGCCGTTCTCCCCGGCGCGGCGGCGCACCGCGTCCCTGCCGGTGGACGTGGCGCGGACGATCGAGGAGGCGATGACCAGCCTGGCGCTCGACGTCGTCCAGGTGCACGAGCCGTTTGCGCCCAGCGCCTCGGCGTCCGCCCTGCGCTATTCCCGCGCACTCAACGTGGGCAGCTTCCACGCTCCCACAGAGCGCGTGGTCTCCACCCAGCTCGCCCGCGGCCTGTCGCGGCTGCTGCTGGCGCGGCTCGACGCGCGCACCGCCAGCTACCGCTCCACGCGCGAGCTGATGCAGCGCTACTTCCCGGGCGACTACGAGGTGATCTCGCCCGGCGCGGACGTCGTCGAGCCGCCACCGCCGCACGACGGGGTCGAACTGGTGATGGTGGCCGAGGAGGAGCGCGCGGCGCTGCGCATGTTCCTGCGTGCGCTGCGGACGCTCGATATGGAGGGTGACTGGCGGGCGACGATCTGGTCCTCACGCCCACTGGCAGCCCCGGCGACGCTGAGCCGTGCGCTCCAGGAACGGGTGCGGTTCGTCGGCGCCGACGACATGGCCCAGAACGAGGCGCTGGCCGGCGCCGACGTGGTCGTGCTGGCCTCGGAGGGGATCCGCGCGCTGCCGGGAATCCTCGTCGGGGCACTCGCCGCCGGAGCCGTGCCCCTGGCCTCGCGCCTCCCCGCCTACGACGAGCTCCTCTCGGACGGGGAATACGGCCTCGAGTTCGAGCCCGGGGATGTCGACACCCTGAGCGCCCACCTCAGGTCTCTGATTGACGATTCCGCGCTGCGGGCGCGCCGGCGGGCCAATGCCGACCAGCTCCGGGCCTCGTTCGGCTGGCCGCGGGTCGCCGACGAACTGGAGGGCCTCTACGAGCGGCTCGTGGCGCGGCGCCACGACGGCCGCGGCGACGCGGGCCTGCGCGCAAAGCTGGCGAATCGCCGGCTGATCGACGTCGACCTGCACATGCACACGGACCACTCCTCCGACTGTGCGACACCGGTCGAGGTCCTGCTGGCCGAGGCGCGGCAGCGAGGCCTCGGCGCGATCGCGGTCACCGACCACAACGAGATCTCGGGCGCGCTCGAGGCCGCAGGCCAGGCCGACGGGGTCCGGGTGATCGTCGGGGAGGAGGTCAAGACGGCTGATCAGGGCGAGGTCATCGGGCTGTTCATCAAGGAGAAGATTCCCCGGGGGATGACGCTCCAGGAGACGATCGCCGAGATCAAGCGCCAGGGCGGCCTGGTGTACGTCCCCCATCCGTTCGACCGCATGCATTCCGTGCCCGACTACGAGCACCTGCTCGATGTGCTCGACGACGTCGACGCGATCGAGGTGTTCAACCCGCGGATCGCGATCTCAGAGTTCAACGACGAAGCGGTCCGGTTCGCCGCCAAGTACCGGATCCCGGCGGGCGCCGGCTCGGACGCGCACGTGCCCCAGGGACTCGGGTCGGTCCGGATCCGGATGCGTGAGTTCGACGGCCCGGAGGAATTCCTGCAGTCCCTGCGCGACGCGGACATCATGCGCAATCCCGCCAGCCTGCTCTACGTCCAAGCGCTGAAGTTCCTGCAAACGAAGGCCCTTCCGAGCTCCGCGCGCAAGGCCTCGCGGGAGCGCCGCGTCCGCCGGGCCACGGG
>DASXOS010000010.1:0-38905 GCA_036494115.1 Solirubrobacteraceae bacterium
CGTTGACCTGGCAGACGAGCTCGAACGTCTCGGCCACGAGCATCGCCGGGTCGGCGTCGGGCCACGGCTCCTCCCACACCCGGCGGCCGGTCAGGGCCTCGTACACCTCGGAGCCCAGGTGCGGGGCGAACGGGAACAGCAACGAGGCGGCCGTGGCCGTGGCGAATCGTTGGGCCTCGACGTCGGCGTCCCGGTGGCGGTAGATCTCGTTGACCAGCTCCATGACCGCGGCGATCGCGGTGTTGAACGCGAACCGCCCGGTCATGTCCGCGGTCACCTTGTCGATCGCCCAGTTCGCCTTGCGCACCAGCGTCAGCTCGTCGCCGGCGGGATCGATCGGCACCTCCACACCAGCCGCGTGGTTGCCGAGCTCGTCGCCGAGACGCCACAGCCGCGACAGGAAGCGATGCACGCCCTCGAGCGACTTCTCCGACCAGGCTGCATCCTGATCGGGCGGTCCGATGAACAGGATGTAGCAGCGCGCCGCGTCCGCGCCCAACCGGTCGACGATCGGCATCGGGCTGACCACGTTGCCCTGCGATTTCGACATCTTGTGTCCGTCGGGGCCGAGGATCATGCCCTGGGTGAACAGCCGCCGGAACGGCTCCTGTACGTCGAGCAGGCCCATGTCCGCCAGCGCCTTGACGAAGAAGCGGGCGTACATCAGGTGCAGGATCGCGTGCTCGACGCCGCCGATGTACTGGTCGACCTCCATCCAGGCGTTCGCGATCCGGGAGTCGAACGGCGCCGCGTCGTTGAGCGGATCGCAGTAGCGCAGGAAGTACCAGCTGGAGTCGACGAACGTGTCCATCGTGTCGGTCTCGCGGCGCGCCGGGGCGCCGCACCGCGGGCACTTGACGTTCACCCAGTCCGCAGCCGCCGCCAACGGCGAGCGGCCACGCGGTCGGTAGTCGTCGATATTGGGAAGCTCGACCGGCAGGTCCTCGTCGGGCACCGGAACGAGTCCGTCGCGCGGGCAGTGGATGATCGGGATCGGGCAGCCCCAGTAGCGCTGCCGGGACAGCAGCCAGTCGCGCAGCCGGTAGCTGACCGACGCGTGGCCCCGCCCCTCGCGATCGAGCCACGCGACGATCGCCTCATAGGCGTCCCGGTTGTGCATGCCGTCGAACTCGCCGGAGTTCACCATCGGGCCGTCGCCGGTGTAGGGCAGCGGCTCCTCCCCGGACTCGATCACGCGCCGGATCGGCAGACCGAACGCCTCGGCGAACGCGAAGTCGCGCGTGTCGTGGGCGGGGACGGCCATGATCGCCCCGGTCCCGTACTCCATCAGCACGTAGTCGGCGACGAACATCGGGATCTGCTCGCCAGTCACTGGGTTCGTCACCGTCCGTCCCAGCGGCACCCCCGTCTTCGGCTTCTCGGCGGAGCCGCGGTCCTCGGCCGACTCGGTCATCGCGTGGTTGACGTAGGCATGGACGTCGTGCTCGTGCGGGGTGCCCGCGGCCAGGCGGAACACGTCCGGATGCTCGGGCGCCATCACGAAGAACGTCGCGCCGAACAGCGTGTCGGGGCGCGTGGTGAACACCGGGTAGTCGATTCGGAGCGCCTCGCAGCGGAACGTGACCTCGGCGCCCTCGCTACGCCCGATCCAGTTGCGTTGCATCGACTTCACGTACTCGGGCCATTCGATCTCGTCGAGGTCGTCGAGCAGACGGTCGGCGTAGTCGGTGATCCGGAAGAACCACTGCTCGAGCTGGCGCAGCTCGACCTCGTGGCCGCACCGCTCGCAGCGCCCGTCGATGACCTGCTCGTTGGCGAGCACGGTCTGGTCGTGCGGGCACCACTTGACCGCGGCCTCCTTGCGGTAGGCCAGGCCGCGCTCGAACATCTGCAGGAAGATCCACTGGGTCCAGCGGTAGTAGGTCGGCTCGTGGGTGGCGATCTCACGCGACCAGTCGATCGAGATCCCCCACGAACGGAACGCCGCCTGGAACGCCGCGATCGACTCGTCAGTCGAGCGGCGCGGGTGCTCGCCGGTGCGGATCGCGTGGTTCTCGGCCGGCAGCCCGAACGCGTCGTACCCCATCGGGTGGAGGACCCGCCGGCCGGTGCGGCGATGGAAGTGGGCGATGGCGTCGCCGAGCGAGTAGTTCTTGAGATGGCCGATGTGCGGTTCGCCGCTCGGGTAGGGCAGCATCTCGAGCACGTAGGACTTCTCGCGCGGATCGTGGTGCACGCCGTGATCTGAGGCCTCGTTCGAGACCTCCCAGGTGTGCTCTCGGGCCCAGATCTCCTGCCACTTGGGCTCGATCTGCTTGGGGTCGTAACGGCGGTCCGGCATCGCGCTCCTCAGGTTACTTGCGGTTCCTTTGTTGCGACCCTCCGCGCGAGTCGCTTTACCATGGCCCCGTGACGGATCGCTCTCAAGCAGGGAGAACGGCGCGCACGGCCGCCCCGACCGCCGATCGGGTGGGGGCGATCCTCGGTGCTGCCGAGGAGTCCGCACAGCGGATGATCGAGCAGACCGAGGAGCGGGTGCGCCAGCGCATTGCCGAGGCGGACCGCGCCGCTGAGAACCGCGTCACGGCGGCCGAGGAGGAGGCGGCGGAGATCCTCGCCGAGGCGCGCAAGGAGGCCGAGCAGGCCAAGAGTGAGGCCACCAGCGAGGCGCTCGCGATCGTGGCCCGGGCCCAGGAGAACGCCGACACCGTGATCGCCGAGGCGCGGGAGGAGGCGGTCAGAGCCACCGCCGAGGCCGAGACCCGCTCGCGCGAGCTGATGGGCGAGGCCCGCTCCACCGCCCTCCAGGTCCGCCTGGATGGGCAGGAGCTCGTCGGCAACTTCCAGGAGATGAGCGAGGCCCTGCGCTCGAACTCGCAGCGCCTGCTCCGCGACGTCCAGCGCGTCTACTCCCAGCTCATCTCCAAGCTCGACGCCGTCGACGGGGAATTTGCCGCCACCCAGCGCGCGCAGGGCGGCCGGGCGCGGCCCGCGGCTGGCAGCGCTCGCGATTCGTCAGGCGCGGGGCGCGACCGCGAGCTTCCCCCGCCGCCCGATAACGGCGAGGTGCTCGACGTGCCGGAGTTCATCCCACCCGCGTAGAAGGGGGCGTGGCCGGTCCCCAC
The DNA here is from genome assembly GCA_036494115.1 of Solirubrobacteraceae bacterium. GTDB lineage: Bacteria > Actinomycetota > Thermoleophilia > Solirubrobacterales > Solirubrobacteraceae > Palsa-465. The sequence continues at coordinate 3,087 of DASXOS010000010.1, forward strand.
GGCGGGGCCGCGGCGCTACACTCGCCCCTCCCGGGGCTATAGCTCAGTTGGGAGAGCGCCTGCATGGCATGCAGGAGGTCGCCGGTTCGAGCCCGGCTAGCTCCACTGCTCCGGTTGTGGCGTCCGTGCCGCGACCGGGCCGGCGCTCAGCCGAGTGCTTGCGCGAGCCCTATGAGGAGTCCTTCGGGCCCGCGGATGTAGCAGAGGCGGTACACGTCTTGGTACTGGACCACTTCGCTGCTGACGAGCTCCGCGCCGTGCTCACGGAGCCGGGCGAGCGTCTCGTCGATGTCGTCCACGGCGAACATCACGCGTAGATACCCGAGGGCATTCACCGGCGCGTTCCGGTGGTCGGCGACCACAGGGGGCGTGAGGAACCGCGAGAGCTCGAGCCGGCTGTGGCCGTCCGGCGTGCGCATCATGGCGATCTCGACGCGCATGTCACGCAGACCGGTGACGCGCCCTGCCCACTCCCCGTCGATCGTGGTTTGGCCTTCGAGCTCAAGGCCGAGCGCGCGAAAGAACGCAATCGTCGCTGGAAGGTCGTCGACGACGATGCCAACGTTATCCATGCGTTGAACCGGCATATGACCAATCTATCCGCGCGGCTGAGCTGAGACGGCGTGAAGAAGATCGGATTTCTGTCCTTCGGTCACTGGAGCGACACCCCGCAGTCGCAGACGCGCTCGGGGGCGGATGCGCTCCGGCAGTCGATCGAGCTGTCTGTCGCGGCGGAGGAATTGGGCGCTGATGGCGCGTACTTTCGGGTGCACCATTTCGCGCGTCAGCTCGCCTCGCCGTTTCCTCTGCTGGCGGCGATCGGCGCCAGGACGTCGCGGATCGAGATCGGGACTGCCGTGATCGATATGCGCTACGAGAACCCGATGTATTTCGTGGAGGACGCCGGGGCGGCCGACCTGATCGCGGGTGGCCGGCTGCAGTTGGGGATCAGTCGAGGCTCGCCCGAGCAGGTGATCGATGGCTGGCGGTACTTCGGCTACGCGCCGGCGGATGGCGACAGTGATGCCGACATGGCGCGCCAACATGCCGAGCTGGCGCTCAAGCTGCTGGAAGGCGACGGGTTCGCGCAACCCAACCCACGGCCGATGTTCGCCAATCCGCCGGGCCTGCTGCGACTCGAACCGCACTCGCCCGGTTTACGAGAGCGGATCTGGTGGGGCTCGGGATCGAACGAGACGAGTGTGTGGGCGGCCCGGCTCGGGCTCAACCTGCAGAGCTCGACGCTGAAGGACGACGAGACCGGCGAGCCGCTGCACGTCCAGCAGCGCAAGCAAATCGAGGCCTACCGCGAGGCGTGGACCGAGGCCGGGCATGAGCGCGAGCCACGGGTGTCGGTCAGCCGCAGCATCTTCGCGCTCACCACGGACATGGACCGGGCCTACTTCGGAGGTGAGCGCGAATCCCGTGATCAGGTCGGCATGATCGACGAGGACACGCGCGCGATCTTCGGGCGCTCATACGCAGCCGAGCCCGATGTCCTCGTCGAGCAGCTGCGCCGCGACGAGGCGATCGAGGCCGCGGACACACTGCTGCTCACCGTGCCCAATCAGCTCGGCGTCGCCTACAACGCCCACGTTCTCGAAAACATCCTCACCCACGTCGCGCCAGCGCTCGGCTGGCGCTAAGCCGCCCCCTTGCAGCGAGGGGCCCGCGATGATGCCCTCATAGAGGCTACGGCGGCGGGAGGCCGCCCCCACGTCACCGGTTAAGGCAGGTGTGCCCTGAGCCTCGCCTCGATCGCGGCTCGGGTCGTGCGCGTCGGAGTCGCCGATCCGGCCGTGGCACTCGCGGCTGGCCCTCGCAAACGCTTCACCGGTGCCGGTGCCGGTGGCGCGGCGAACGCGATAGACGGGGCGGGTGCGGTGGGGCACGTCGTGACCTTCGTGAACGCCGCGCTGCCGTCCTGGAGCGCGATCGACGGCTGGCTGGTCGGGCCGGGGCCGGCCTGCAGCCCTGGATTGGCTGAGTTCAGCGCGGATTCCACTTGGGACTGTTCGTTTCCGGCGCCAACGTTCGTATACGACCCGCTGCTCGTATCGACGACGGCGAACGTGCTGCTGGTGTCCTCGTTGTGGACGTACATGCCGTCGGAGTCGAACTGATTGGGGTTGTCGGCGGCGAGCCCCTTCGAGACCGAGCTGTTCGTAGTTGCGTTGAGGCACACCGACGGGCTGCGGGAAGAGGTACTGCCGGAGACGACGTTGATCCCATCCTGCGCCGCGTTCGACTCGAGGTCGACGGTATTGCTGGCGAGCGAGAGGTTGAGCGCCGGATTCGTGCAGCACGCGCTGTCGAGCGCTTCTGCGAGGATCCCGTTTGACTGCTTGACGCCGGTGATGTTGTTGCTGCTGACGTCGGCCGTGACGATGCTGTTCGCGCCGGTTGATTTGACATCGATCCCCTCGCCGCCGTTCGAACCGTTGCTCGACGGGTTCGCGCCGGCGGAGTTGCCGACCGTGTTGTTCGTCACGTGGCCGGTCCAGGTTCCGCCGCCTTGGAACTCGGTGTAGATCGCGCTGCCGGTGCTGTTGGTCACTTTGTTGCTGTCGAGGTTGAACGTCCCGGTCGTGGCGTTTGTCTTGAAGAAGACGCCATCGTTTCCGCTGCCGTCGATCGTGTCGCCTTTCAGCGTCAGCTTTGGCACGTCGAGCACGGCGATCCCGTTCCTTGCCGCGCTGTCGATCGTCATGTTGTCGAGCTCCACCGGACCGGCGTTGTTGATCGAGATGTCGCCGGGCTCGTGAGTGGCGTTCTGGGTGGTGTCGGTGGCCTTCTGGATGGTCCCGCCCGAGCCGGCGGTCGTGCCGGTGCCGGTGACGGTCAGAGCTCCGTTGCCAGTGCTCGAGAGCAGGATGCCGTTGAGTGGCGCGCTCGAGGAGTTTCCGGCGCTGATCGACTGGAACACGAGGTTCGAGGAACCGATCGTCGTGTTCTCGACGTCGAGCGCGGTGCCGGTCGTGGTGGCGAGCGTGCTTGCCGTATTCGAGGAGGACACGGTGCCGCCGCCGGTGGCGACGAACGCGCCGCTGGAGCCGGTCGAGACCGCCACCGGTCCGGTCAGGTTGATCGTGGCGCCGGTGTTGGAGGTCAGCGAGACGCCGGTGCCGGTGCCGCCGATGGCGCCCGAGAGGGTGGTCGTGCCGCCGGTGCGACCGGAGATGTTGACCTGCTTGCCCACGGTGTTCTGGACCGCCGCGCCGACGCCGACGGTCCCGTTTCCGCCGCCGGTCAGGCTGAGCCCCGCGCCGCCGCCCCCGGATGTCGACAGGGTCATGTTCGAGCCGGTGGTCAGCGAGTTGATCCCGCTGCCGGCGAGCGCCGCGCCGCCGGTCGAGGAGATGTCGACGCGCTGGATCGTGTCGCCCTGGGCGAGCGTGACACCGTTCCCGCCCGAGTTGCCGATCGACGGGTTGGTCGACCCCGAGCCGTCGATCAACTTGACGTTGGTCGTGCCGTTGAAGACGACCAGGTCCTGGGGGCGGCCGATCAGCTGCTCGCTCTGCTGCATCGCGAACCCGCCGGTGTAGCTCCCGGGATACAGGTACACGTAGTCGCCGGTGCCGTCGGAGCTCTGGGCGCTACTGAGCGACTGGAACGGGTCGGTCGAGGTCCCGCTCCCCGCCCCGGACGCGCTCGAGTCGACGTACCACACGCGCACGGGGAGAACGGTCACCGTTGCGGTGGCGCTGCTCGTGGTCGTGCCGTCGGAGACCTGGAAGGTGAACGTATCGTCGCCGGTGAACCCGGCCGGCGGGTCGTAGGTGAAGGTGCCGTCGGTGTTCATCGACACCGTGCCGCTGTGCGCGGTGGTGATCGAGCCCGACACCGCGCTCAGGTTATCGCCGTTGGCGTCGCTGGAGTTCGACAACACCGACCCCGACGTGTTGTTCGACGGCGCCGGCGGACTCGTGCCAACCCCGAACGCGGTATTCCCAATCGCCCCCGAATACGAGACGTTGCCGACCGTCGGGGCGACATTGTTGACGCTGATCGGAACCGTGCTCGACGCCGACTGCGGCTCCCCCAGCCCCGTGTTCCCCTGATCATCGACCGTCATGCTCAGCGCATCCGCCCCCTGGAAGTTGGTGCCCGGCGTGTACTTAAGACCGTCCAGCGCGGCGTTCACGTCGGTCAGGGTGCCGGTGAACGTCATCGCCCCGCTCCCGTCCCCCCCGCTCGAGAACGACAACCCCGACGTCCCCGACAGGCTGAGCGTCCCGCCGCTCACGCTCAACGTGACCTTCACCGGACTCGACCCGGCATCCGGATCCGTGGTCGAGATCAGATTGCTGTGCGCGGACGAGAACGTCAACGCGTTCGTCCCCGACGGACCATTCGCGTCCACCGCCTGCGCGCCGGGAACCGTGTTCACCGGCGGCTGATCGACATGCAGGATCCCGACCGTGTTATCCCCCTCGTTGGTCTCGAGCACCGTCGACCCGTCCGGGGTCAGCGCCAGCGCATCCGGGGTCGTTCCCACCGCCGCCGTCGCCACCTCCGCGTGCGTCGCCGTATCGATGATGCTCAGCGTGTCATCCGACGAGTTCGCCGCGAACACCTCCCCCAACCCGGCATCGACCGTGATCCCATACGGATGCGCACCCACCGCCACTGTATGCGCCACCGTCGGCGGACTCGAGGAGAGATCAAGCACGCTCACCGTCCCCGGCGTCGACCCATTCCGCGTCGCGTTCGCGACATACGCCGTGGACCCCGCCACTGCCAGATAGGACGGCCACGTCCCCACACTCACCGACCCCGTCTGTGTATCGGACCCCAGATCCACCGTATCCGTCGCCCCGTTCTGAGCATCATCGACGTACAAGGTCGAAGCGTCCTGCGACACGGCCAGCCCACTCGGCGCCGGTGTCCCCGGCGACCCGGTCAGTGTGACCGTCCCCGTGACCGTCGCGGATGTCGGATCAACCACGCTGACCGTCCCCGACAACAGGTTCGCCACGTACACCGAACTACCGACCCGGATCACCCCATCCGGATCCTTCCCCACCGTCACCGTGTGCGCGACCGTATCCGTGGAGGTATCGATGATGCTCAACGTCCCCGACCGGAAATTCGTCACATACACCTGCGACCCGTCAGAGCTCACCGCCACCCCATCCGGGAACGACCCCACCGGCACCGTATCGACCACCCCAACCGGATCCGCGGTCAAATCAAGCACGCTCACCGTGTCATCCTCAGCATTCGCCACATACCCCCGCGAATTCGTCGCCGCCACCCCCGCCGGCAACGACCCCACCGACACCACACCCGACGCGATCAAATCCGGCTGCACGGCCGGCGGAGCATCCGGCACCGTCGGCTGCGAACCGACCGCCGCCGACCCAGCCCCACCACTCGCACCGGCCGCCGGCCCGGACCCCGCCGCCCTCCGATGCACCGGCCGACACCGCGACCGCCGCCGCGCCACACGACCACGACCACGAACCCCCCGGTGAACCGCACGCCGGCGATGCACACCACGCACCCGCGCCCGCGCCCGCGAGCAGCGCAACCGTCGCGCAACCGGACCCGCCCACGCCTTCGAGCGCCCGCTCCGAGCCGCCATACCCGCAGACGGCGCCGCCACCATCGGAGGCAACAGCGCCGCCGCCCCAGAACCAAACGCCCCCAAACTTGGACCCGAACCCGTCGGCGCCGGCCTCGCCCCCGCCACAGGCACCCCCGCGACGAAACACACCAGCGCCACCAGCCCGACCAGGGCCACGAAACGACTCATCTGCATCCTGCCCGCCATGCCTCCGTTTGCCCTCTCCATTCGGTTCGTAGCCCCGGGCGAGGATCCTACACCCACCGTAAACCGGTGTCAGCCGGCGCCGCGTCTGGCGGCGTCGAGGGCGGCGGATGGGTCGAGCGCCTGCTCGCCGGTCGTCAGGGGCAGGGCCCGGTCGGCCAGGTCGGCCGCCTCCGCCCCGCCGAGCGAGTCGTCCTGGAGGGCGAGCGCCAGCAGGACCTGCCGGGTCAGTTCCGGATCGCGAGTGTCGGGCGGGCTCCCCGCAGGTGGCAGCGCCCGAACGCCGGCGAGGAGCTTCGTCGCGTTTATGCCGCCGCCGAGCAGCCGCCCGGGATGCTTGTCCGGGATCGTCACCATGACGCCGCCCGTCGCCGGGTTGACCACGCTGATCCGGCTGCGCAGCCCGTGGCGCTCGAGCGCGAGCCGGTACCCCGACAGCCGCATGTAGCCGAGCTGCGCTGCCAGCTGGGTGAACGCCATGACCTCGCTCTCCTCACGCAGGCGGGACTGATGCAGCGACACCTGGGTGCCGGCGTCGGGCAGCGCTGGATCGGGGTCGGGCGCCACGAGTAGGAACGCCTGCGGCCCGATCCGCCCCGCGCCGACACCCCCGACCTCGGCGAGCAGCTGGTAGCCGCCCAGCCCGAGCGCGCCGACGATGCCCGGCGGGAGCGGATGCTCGGCGAGGTGACCCGGAGCGAACATCTACTTGTCGAGCAGGCCGCCGACGATCCCGCCGATCAGGTTGCCGCCACCCTCACGCTGGGCGTTCCCGCCCGCGCCCTCGGTCACCGGCGGGTGGAAGTAGGCGCTCTGGAGCCCGACCCGCCCGGGCCCGGTGAAGCGGTTGAACACGAGGTTGCCACCGCCGCTGAGAAAGCCGGTCTTGAACCCGTAGACCTCCTGGGACATCGACACCGAGTGGTCACGGTAGACCCAGCCGCCTGGTTCGATGTCGATCGTCTCGCCCGCATCGAGTTTCTTCTCGAACACGTTCCCGTAGCCGTGGACCCAAACGACGCCCTCCTGGTCGCCGGCGAAGAACTCGTCGACCCAGAAACCTCCGCCGTAGAGCATGTTGGAGAAGCCCTTGACTCGGCTGTAGTCGTACTGGACGTTCGCCGTGGCGGCGAGGAACTGGTGCTCGCGAACGACGATCCCGTTGCCCGGCTGGAGATGGAGTGCGGCGATGTGGCCGGGCGCGTCCCGGCTGAAGGCGAGCTCCCCCTGCGACTGGGCCTCCAGCAACAGCAGCGGCATGCCACCGAACACGCGGCGCTTGAGCCCCTTCTTGAGCGGGTGCAGCCCGATCTGCAGCTCCGGGTACTTCCACAGCAGTACGTGGTGCTCGAAGTACACCGGCACCTGGCCGTCGAGCGCCATGTGCAGGACTGGCACGAGCTCGCCCTCGAGGCGGTACGTCAAGCCGGGAGCGGTGCCCTGTGTGATCTGTGTGGGCAGGATCTGCGGCGGCGCCGGCATCGTCTCTCCTATTCGTCACGTCTCGCGGCAGGCGGGCGCCCGCCACCCCAATGGCGCAGACGCTATCGCTTTGGCGGAGCGAGGGATAATCGCGCCGTGAGCACGATCTACGTCACCGGACACCGGAATCCGGATGCGGACTCGATCGCCTCGGCGATTGGCTACGCCGAGCTGCGCCGCCGCCTACATCCGAACGACGAATACGTCCCCGTCCGGCTCGGGGAATGCAACGCCCAGACGCGGTGGCTGCTCGAACGCAGCGGCGCGCCCGAGCCCCGGTTCCTGCCGCACGTGATGCTCAGGGTGTGCGATGTGATGGAGTCCAAGTTCCCAGTCGGTCGCGAGGATGAGTCGATTCGAGACGCGGGTCTGGCGATGGTCCACGCCGACCTCGAGCTGCTCCCGATCGTCGACGACGACGGGGCGCTGGCAGGCGTCATCACCGAGCGTGCGCTGGCCCGGCGCTATGTGCGCGAATCCCGCCACACGTCCACCCTAAAGGACGCGCCCACCTCGCTCACCGCGATCGCTGATGCGCTCGACGGGCGGCTGCTCACCGGCGAGGACAAGCAGCTCGCCGGCCGGGTGTGGGTCCAGGCGATGCAGGTGGGCTCGCCCAGCGGCATCTCCGATGGCGACGTCGTCGTCGTCGGCAACCGTGAGGACGCCCAGCGCCTGGCGATCGGCCGCGGTGCGGCGCTGCTCGTGACCTCGAACAGCACCGAGCCATCCGAGGACGTCCTCGAGCTGGCCCGCGCCCGCGGCACCGCCGTGATCGTGTCCGGGCTCGACTCATACGTCTCCGGCCGGATGATCACGCTCGCCGCGCCCTGCCGGGCGTTCATGGAGGACGATCCGCTCACGGTGACCACGGAGTACCTGGTCTCGGACGCCGCCGAGCAGATCAAGGAGGTGCACTACGGCGGCGCGGTCGTGCTCGATGCCCAGCGCAGGCCAGTCGGTCTGATCACGCGCTCGGACCTCGTCTCTCCGCCGCGGCGACGCGTGCTGCTCGTCGACCATGCCGAACAGGCGCAGAGCGTGGCTGGGGTCGAGCACGCCGAGATCGTCGAGATCCTCGATCACCACCACATCGGGTCGATCGAGACTCGCGTTCCGGTGACAGCGACGTTCGATCCGGTCGGCTCCACCGCCACGCTCGTCGTTGAGCGCTTCCGCCAGAACGGGATGGAGCCGAGCCGGCCGACCGCGACGATGCTGCTGGGCGCCGTTCTCTCGGACACGGTGATCCTCAACTCCCCCACCACCACCCAGCGTGACCACGCTGTCGTGGAGTACCTCGAACGCGTCCTGGTGGTCGATGCCGATCAGCTCGGACGCGAGATGTTCGAGGCCACCTCCGACGTGTCCGAGGTCGCCGCCGAGGAGATCGTGACCCGCGATGCCAAGCAGTACCAGGCCCAGAGCGGCGGCACGATCTGCATCGCGCAGGTCGAGGTCGTCGGGCGCGGGCTGCTCGAGCGCAAGACCGAGCTGCTGGAGGCGATGGGCAAGGCGCGCTCCAACCGGGATGTCGAGCTGTACGCGCTGATGGTCACCGACGTCCTCGCCAAGGGAACCGACCTGCTGGTGGCGGGCGACGTCGCCGGCGTGGCCCGGAGCCTGGGGACCGAGGCGTCGGACAGCGTGATCGCGCTGCCCGGGGTGATGAGCCGCAAGAAGCAGGTCGCGCCGAAGCTGCTGGCCAGCCTCTAGCAGGGGTTACAGCGCAACGCTCAGGACCAGCCGAATCCCGAGCAAGAGCAGTGCCGCGGCGAGCAGCCGGTGGATCAGCCGGCTCGAAAGCCTCTGCGAGCGTGCCGAAGACGCCCACAGCGAACCCCAGCAGACACAGTCCAACGGCGATCGCGGGCGTGAAGTGAGACGGCACGCCCGCCGGCGGCGGCTAGCCCGAGGCCGCACCCACCGCCTGAGCCGGGGCCTCGCCCCATAGCTGCTCGAGGCGGTAGTACGCCCGCGTCTCGGGGGTGAACACGTGGACGACCACGTCGAGGTAGTCCATGAGGATCCATCGGGCCTGCGAGAGGCCCTCGACACGGCGCGGCAGCAGGCTGTGGTCGGACTTCATCCCCTGGTGCACCGCATCATGGATCGCCTTCGTCTGGCGGTCGGTGCGGCCGGTGCAGATCACGAGGTAATCCGTGTAGCCGACGATCTCGCGAAGATCGATCTGGACGATGTCGAGCGCCTTGCGGTCAGATGCGTATTCCGCGATTGCGGCCGCGATCTCTTCCGGTGTCATCCCGTTGTCCTACCTCCGTACAGGTCATGTTCCTGAATGTAGTCGGCGACTGCGTCGGGAACGATGTATTTGATCGGCTGACCGGCCCGAGCCCGCTCCCGGACCGCAGTCGAGGAGATCTCGATGGTGGGCATCTGGAAGAACTCAGCCCGGTCTCCGCCATCCAGCTCGCTCAGGGCCTCGTCGATCGAGGCCCGCGGCGTGCCCTTGCGGTCGGCCACGGCGAGCGTCGCCAGCCGCAGCACCCGCTCCGGATCGTGCCAGTCCCGCAGCCCGGCGGCGATGTCGCCACCGAGGATCAGGAACAGGTCGTTATCAGGCAGTCGGGAGGTCAGTTCCCCAAGGGTATCGACCGTGTACGACGGTCCGGCCCGCTTGATCTCGAGGTCGGACACCTCGAAGCGCTCGTCGCCCTCCACGGCCAGCCGGCACAGCTCCAGGCGATGCTCGGCCCCGGGCTCCTCCTCGACGGGCTTGTGGGGCGGTATCGACGCAGGAATCAACATCACGCGATCGAGGCGGAGGTGAATGTACGCCTCCTGAGCGAACACGAGGTGACCAAGATGTGGCGGGTTGAATGTGCCGCCGAGGAGTCCGAGCCGCACGGGTGCTAGATCGGTGCGCCGGGGAGGCTCACGGGCGGCTGTGGCCCGCGCCCTCGACCAGGTACTTGAAGGTGCAGAGCTCGCGCAGGCCGATCGGCCCGCGCACGTGGAGCTTCTGGGTTGAGTTGCCGATCTCCGCCCCCATCCCGAACTCGCCGCCGTCCGTGAACCGGGTGGACGCGTTGACGTACACGCAAGCGGCGTCGACCCCGAGCTGGAATGCCCGGGCCGAATCGGTGTCGTGGGTTAGGATCGCCTCCGAATGGCCGCTGCCATGGGCGTTGATGTGCTCGATCGCCTCCGCGGTCGAGTCGACGACGCCGACGGTCATCTCGAGCGCCAGATACTCCGTGTCCCAGTCCTCGTCGGTGGCGGCATCCATGCGGGTCTGGGGCGCGGCGTCCCGGGCGCGCTGATCGCCGTGAAGGACAACCCCGTTGTCGCTGAGTGCGCTCAGGGCTTCGGGCAGGAACGCGTGAGCGATCCGCTCGTGGACGAGCAGCGTCTCCGCCGCATTGCAGACACCGGGCCGCTGGAGCTTCGCGTTGAGCACGATCTCGCGCGCGGTCGGTAGATCGGCGCTGGCGTCGACGTACACGTGGCAGTTGCCCGATGCGGCGTAGATCACGGGGACGGTGGCCACGCCCTTGAGCGCAGCCTTCAGGCCCTCGCCTCCGCGCGGGATGATCAAGTCGACGACGCCGGCCTGGGTGGCCAGCTCGGCGAGCTCTTCCCGGCCGCCACCGGCGACCAGCGAGAGCGCCCCTTCGGGCAGGCCCGCCGCGGTGGCGGCCTGCGCGGCGATGCTCGCCAACACGGCATTCGAGTGGGTGGCCGCACTCGATCCACGCAGCACGACCGCATTCCCGGACTTCAGGCAGAGCGCCGCCGCGTCGATCGTGACGTTCGGGCGCGCTTCATAGACGACGGCGACGACGCCGAGCGGGACGCGAACCTTGCGCACGTCGAGCCCGTTCGGAAGGCGGGAGCCATCGATCACCTCGCCGACTGGATCGGGCAGCGAGGCGATCTTGCGCACACCGGCGGCGATGTCGGCGATCCGCTGGGCGTTCAGCGCCAGCCGGTCGAGCAGCGCGGGCGAGAGATCGTTCTGCCGCCCGGCTTCCAGATCATGCGCGTTCGCCTCGAGGATCTCAGGGGCGCGCTCGGTGAGCGCGGCGGCGATCGCCTCCAGCGCGTCGTTCTTGACATCGGAGCCGAGCGTGGCGAGCGTACGCGAGGCGCGCTTCGCGCTCGCGCAGACGTCGGAGACCGAAGTGGTGGTCGTGGCCATCGGCACTACAGGTTACGCGAGCACGAAATAGTCACGGTGGACCGCTTCCTCGGTGGCGCGGGGCAGCTTGGCGCGGACGTCGGCCGACTTCAGCCCCCGGACCTCGCGCAGTTCGTCGGCCGAGTAGTTGCAGATCCCCTTGCCGACCGCAATCTCTTCGTGCGCGACCTCGACCGCGTCGCCGGCCTCGAACGATCCGACCACCTCGACGATCCCGACCGGCAGTAGGCTCGTGCCCCCCTCCCTGAGCGCCCGCGCGGCGCCGGCATCGACCAGCACCCGGCCGCGTGCCGGCTTGGCGTACTTCAGCCACAGCTTGAAGCTCGAGTACCGCGCCGACTGCGCGGGGAACCGGGTACCCACCGGCTGCTGCGCGGCGGCCTCGAGGATCGTTCCCGGCCGCAGCCCGCTGGCGATGACAGCCGGAATCCCTGAGGCCGTGGCCATCTCGGCCGCCACCACCTTCGAGCGCATGCCGCCGGATCCGAGCGGCGAGGTGGCGTGGCCGATGTCGTAGGCGTCGAGCGCGTCGAAGCGCTCCACCTTTGGAATCAGCTCGGCCCCGCCGTTGCCGCGTGGGTCGCTCGTGTACACCCCCTCGGCATCGGTGAGCATCACCAGCAGTTCGGCACCGAGCAGGATCGCGACCTGGGCGGCGAGGAAGTCGTTGTTGCCGAACGAGATCTCATCGGTGGTCGTGGTGTCGTTCTCGTTGATCACCGGCACCAGTCGCCACTCGAGCAGCTTGCGCAGCGTCTGCCGAGCGTTGAGGTAGTGCGTGCGCGCGCTCATGTCGAAGAACGTCAACAGGACCTGGGCGCTGGCCACGCTCCGCTGCTGGAGCAGCTCGTCGTAGACCCGGTAGAGCTTGCCCTGCCCGACCGCACTCGCCGCCTGAAGCTCGTCCACGGTGCGAGGCCGGACCGGCATCCCCATCATTCCCATGCCGCGCGCGATCGCGCCGCTGGTGACGATGATCGGCTCACGGTGGCTGCGGTGGAGCTCCGCGACCTGATCGCAGATCCCACCGAGGACGTCGAGGCGCACCTCACCGGCATCGTCGGCGACGATGCTCGAGCCGAGCTTGATCACGACAATGCCCATGGCTGCCCAGAGGTTAGGACGATCCGCGCGTACGGGACCGCGGGCGGCGCCGCCCCCGGAGGTCTAGCCGCTGGCCGGATTATCGACGTCGCCGTCGTGGTCGGGGTCGCGCACGTGCCGCTTGCGGTGGTGCCGATGATGCGCTCGCCGGTGATGGTGCTTGCGGTGGCGGTGATGCTTCTTCGCGGAGCACCACGGGTTCTTTGGAACCCCGGCGCATGGGCGCGCCATCGATTCCAGATCGCTTGGCAGCGGGTGGATGGCCACAGTCGTCAGACGCGGGTAGTGATCGCTTGGCGAGCACGGCGCCTTGCCGACGAGCGCGAGGTACAGGGTCGAGTCACACGCGACCTCTTCGGTGAACGTCGCGGACTGAGGATTGAGGTCACTCGGCAGCACCGTGTTGCCGTTGCAGCTCGGATACGTCTGCTCGGCGTTCGAGGGGGTAGCGGTCAGGGCACCGCTCGTGTCGGTATTGCCGCTGAAGCAGTCGGTCGGACCCGGCTCCGTGTTGGTCAGAGCGAAATCACCGTTGGTCGGGTTGCCGAAGAACCCGTTGCCCGAATACGTGTTGTCGATAAGCGCGTCGCCCCACTCGTCGTACACGCACGCCGCACCCGCGTTGGTTCCGCCCGTGCACGGCGGCCCGCTGTCGGGGAACGGCACGAAGATCGTGCCCCACGCCCCGTTGTGCACGAACCGGTTGTGCATGACGGTGTCGTTGCGACCGCCGGAGATCGAGATCCCCGTGCCGACCGGCCCGGCGGCTGCCAATCCGGCCGAGGGCACATTCGGGTTGTTGTTGTCGTGCACGTAGTTGTCCATGAACACCCAGCACGAGTGGGTGTGGGTGATCGAGCTGATCCCGTTGCCGGGACAGGCCCCGTTCTGCGGCGGCGGGTTGTCGCCGTTCTGGCTGTTGGTGTCGAAGCCGTCCTCGTTGTTGTCGAACTCGGAGTTCTTGACCACGAGCTGCCCGCCCGAATTCGAGCCCGAGTATCCGAGCGCGTTGTACTCAGCCCAGACGTGGTCGACGGTTTGGTCGCAGACCTGTTGACAGGCGCCGATGTAGAACCCGGAGTCGTCGAAGTTGCTGGCATACGCGTTGGACCACGTTCCGCCGCTCCAGTTGCTGGAGAAGATCCCATATGCCGCCGCGGTGCTCGTGTCGCTGGTATCGAAGAAGGTGCTGGTCGCGGTCAGGTAGGAGCCGTTGAAACTCGAGCCTCCCACCGCGCCGCTGCCGTCACCGCCGTTCCACCAGACCCCGTTGCCGGCATCGCCGGACCCGCTGAGGAAGTTGCAGACGGTCAGGTTCTGGACCCATACGTCCGTGGCCTTCCACACCATCACGCCGTTCAAGCCCTTGGCTCCGCCATCACCGGCGGGCCCGAAGTTCTGATCTGACTTACTCGCGCTGCACCGCCCGGCACCCGGCTTGGTGCCGTCGACGATCACCGTGTTCCGGTTCATGCCGCGCAGCCGCAGCCTGGGCGTGGTGATGAGCACCGCCGCTGGAGAGTCCTCGGCGGCGGTGGGTGCCCGGCTCGAGATCGTCTTGTAATCGCCGGGGCCAACCAGGATCCAGTCGCCGGGCTTCGCCGCGTCGACGGCAGCCTGGATCGAGTGGTACTGGCCGCGGATGCCCTTGTACCGGCCCACCCGAAGGACCCGAGCACCCGCCGGCAATGCCGCGGCCAACGAGCCGAGCACAACGACAGCCAACACAACCGATCGACGCATCACGCCTCCCGTCCGCGGTCCTTACGGCAGTCGGCGGATCCTATCCGACCACCACACCGGTTTTCGATAAATGTCGGGCAGTGGTCTCCTGGACGTTTCAGGCGCGCAGCGCGTCGAGCAGGCGTCGCCGGGCGCCGACGGTTGCAGCGCGCCGGCGCGACGCGAGCCCGATTTCCCGCACCGTGTTGCCCTGCGCCTTGAGCAGAAGCACCGCCTTGGCAACGCGCACGGCATACCAGCGCGTGGCGCCGCGGCGCAGCGGCCCGGAGACGCCTCTGCCGAGGCGCCGCAGCGCCGGTGCGACGCGCGTCCCGGCACGAACGTTCCGGTAGGCGTAGTGGGGATTGGCGGTCATCGCGAGCACCGACCGGCCGCCGAGATACCCGACGCGGATCCCCTGGCCGCCGAGGAGGCAGAAGTCATCGAAGCGCCGGTTGGCCTTGGGGCTGTACTTGGAGAGTCGGGCGCGCAGCTTCGCCCGCGTCGTGCCGAGCGTCACCGGCCCGAGGTTCTGGCCCCGCACCGCGCCACTCGGTGCGGGGCAGTTGGGATCCACTGTGAGCGGGTTCGGACCGGCCGTCCCGACCGTCCCCGGCCCGATCAGGTTCACCTGGCCGGTCGGGTTCGGGTTGAGGATCACCGGCTTGCGCGGCGCCTGCCTGAAGTTGAACTCCGAGAGCAGGTTGCCGAGCGCCTTCTCGTCCTCGCGGACGTCGGGCCGCGGGTCCGGGCGACCATCGGCCTTCGGGTCGAGCCGCGCGCCGCGCATGAAGTCGTCCTCGATGAACTTCAGGGACGCGTCGAAGCTGACCGTCTGGTGGTCGATGTAGCCCTTCTTCGCATACGGGCTGATCAGCAGGCCTG
Source organism: Solirubrobacteraceae bacterium (assembly GCA_036494115.1). Classification (GTDB taxonomy): domain Bacteria; phylum Actinomycetota; class Thermoleophilia; order Solirubrobacterales; family Solirubrobacteraceae; genus Palsa-465. The sequence goes on from DASXOS010000010.1 coordinate 18,218, forward strand.
GGACGCGGAGACCGTAGCCCTCGCCGTCCACCTTGGGCGGATTGACATGGTCGTAGTAGCCGCCCCAGTCATCCCAGGCGACGAAGATCGCCGTCGAGTCCCAGTCAGGCGACTTCATGATCGCGTTGATCACGTTCGTGACGTGCTGCTGTCCGGCCTCGATGTTGGCCGGCGCATGCTCGGAGGCATCGCCGCTCGGGACGACCCACGACACCGCGGGCAGGTGTCCGTTCTGCGCGTCGGTGAAGAGCTGCGAGGACGGCGCGATGTTGCCGATCTGATTGTCCTGCTTGACGTCGTCGAAGTCCGGCAGTGGGTTCCAGATCGAGGGATCGGTGACCGCCTGGGGCCTGGGTAGGCATGTCATCGCCCCGGTCTCGCAGTCGGGTTCGGTCCCGGCCTGGATGTAGTACTTCCAGGGGACGCCGTACTTGTGCAGCACGTATGTGATGTCAGTCCACGAGAACTCGCCCACCGGATTGACCGGCAGCGCGATCCCGAGCGCCGCACCCGTGGCCTCCTGCAGGAGAGCGTTGCTGAGGCTGGGCGGCAGTTCGGGGAAGGTGATGTCGGTCGTGCAGCTGAACGGATCGGAGTTCGAGCACTGGGCCGACCAACCCGAGACCATGTACAGGTGCGAGACCTCACTCCACGCGAGCACCGGCTCGAACATGTGGTCCTGGAGAACGAAGTTCTTCGCGTACGCCCAGTAGTTCGGGATCTCCTGCTGGTTGTAGTAGCCCGTCACGTCGAGGCAGTTCAGCTGCAGCTCGACCGCACAGCCCGCCTTGTCGGTGTCGAGCCCCGCGGCGCCGGTCTGCTCGGCGGTCTCGGCGAAGCCGTCCATCTTCCCGTTGTCGATGTCGGAGATCGCCGAGCTATTGAAGTGCGGGCCCCCCGATCCGGAGACGGTGATCTCGTGGTAGGGCCGGTCGCAGTGGCCGCGCTTGGGATCCGGGATGCAGGGCACTGCCCCGCGGTTGCCGGCGAGCCCGGGGATTCCGTCGGCCCCGGGATAGGTGCCGAAGTAGTTATCGAAGCTGTGGTTCTCCTGCATGATGATCACCACGTGCTTGATCTTGTGGATGCCGGCTTCGCCGGTCGGCGCCTTCTTCTTCTTGGCCTTGTGCTTGGCCTTGGCCTTGGCCTGCGGCGTGGCGCTCCGGGCAGCCACGGCCGGAGATGCGCACAGCGCGAGCAGCCCAACCACCACCCCTACGACCCAACTCACGCCCGTCGACCGTCGCAATGAGTCCTCCCACGCCTGAAATCTGGACCGTCGGAAACTCTACCGGTTTAGTGCGGTACAGGGTCCTGTTTGGGGCAGGCCGGGCGCTCAGACGCCCGGGTCGAGCTCGAAGGCTACGCCGGCGATCTCGACGTCGTCGCCTGGTTGGAACCCGTGCTGCTCGAGCGCGTCGATCACCCCGATCCCCTTGAGCCGGCGCTCGAGGTATGCGAGCGCGTCCTCGTTCTCGAGGTCATAGCGCGCGACGAGCCGGTCGATTCCGCGGCCGGTCACGCGGAACGCGTGGTCGCCCACCCGCTCGATCGTGTACCCGCGCTCGGCGGCAGGACGGAATGTCCGGTGCTCGGCCAGGTCCTCGATCACGGGCTGGCCGTCGTCAGCTGCCGTCGCGTCGTCGCGGGCGTCTCGCTCCTCCCCGACCGGGACCAGATGCAGGAGCTCCTTGGCCAGTTGGTCGAGCCCGTGCCGGGTGGCCGACGAGGTCAGGATCACCGGAACGTCCTCGCCGAGCCGGGCCTGCCACTCCTGTCGCGCCGCGGCCGCCGTCTCGGCATCGACGAGGTCCGCCTTCGAGAGGGCGAGGACGCGGGGCAGCGTGGCCAGCCGGGGGTCGTGAAGGGTCAGCTCCTGTTCGACGGTGGCGTGGTTGGCGACCGGGTCGGAACCGTCGAGGGGGTTCAGATCGAGCACGTGGACGAGCAGGCGGGTGCGCTCGATGTGGGCCAGGAACTCGTGGCCGAGGCCGGTCCCCTCGCTGGCGCCCTCGACCAGCCCGGGGATGTCGGCGATCACGAGCTGGCGGTCGTCGGCCTCGAGCGTCCCGAGCACTGGAGCGAGCGTCGTGAACGGATAGTCCGCGACCTTCGGATGAGCGCGGGTCAGCCGGGCGAGCAGCGACGACTTGCCGGCATTGGGCAGACCGACCAGGCCGACGTCCGCCAGCAGCTTCAGCTGGAGAGTGATCCACGACTCCTCGCCGGGCAGCCCTCGTTCCGCGAACCGCGGTGTCTGATGCGTGGGGCCGGCGAAGCGCCTGTTGCCTCGTCCGCCGGGCCCTCCGGCGGCCACGGTCGCACGCTGGCCGGGCCTCGTCAGATCGTGGCGGGTCCCGTCGGCCTCCACGAGCACCTGCGTCCCGGGCGGCACCCGGATCTCGAGCGTCGCTCCGTTCGAGCCGTGGCGGTTGGAGCCTTGGCCGTGACCACCGCGCTTGGCCTTGAAGTGGACGCTGCGGCGGAACACCTCGAGGTCACGCAGCGAGTCGTCGCAGACGAGCACGATGTCGCCGCCGCGGCCCCCATCGCCCCCATCCGGACCGCCCTTGGGCACGTGCGCCTCGCGCCGGAAGCTCAGGCAGCCGTCACCGCCGCCGCCGGCGTCCACGTGGATTCGAGCGCGATCGTGCATGCTTACAGGCTGGCATGTCCGACCCGGTTTTCCTGATCACTGGCGCCTCGAGCGGCATCGGCGCCGCCACCGCCCGCGCGGCCGCCGTCGACGGGGGGTATCGGCTCGTGCTGGCGGCCCGCTCGAGCGACCGGCTGTCGTCGCTCGCCGATGAGCTGGGCGGCCCCGATCGCGCGATTGCCGTCGAGTGCGATGTCACCGAGTGGGACCAGCAACAGGCGATGGTGGCTCGCGGCTTGGAGCAGTTCGGCCGCGTCGACGTCGTGTTCGCCAATGCCGGCTTCGGTGCCGCGCGCGGCTTCGAGAAGGAGTCGGTCGAGCACTGGCGCGCGATGGTGCTGACGAACGTCTACGGCGCGGCGCTGACGATCCGGGCTGCGCTGCCGGCGGTTCGCGAGGCGCGGGGGCACTTCGTTTTGACGGGCTCGGTCGCCGGCCGCCGGGCGTTGCCGGGGTCGCTGTACTCGGCCACGAAGTGGGCGGTGACCGCGATGGGCGAATCGCTGCGGCAGGAGCTGAACGACACCGGGTGCCGGGTCACGCTGATCGAGCCCGGTCAGGTCGACACGCCGTTCTTCGACAACCCCGGCGAGGGACGCTTGCAGCCCGAGGACGTGGCGCGGGCCGTTATGTACGCCGTCTCCCAGCCGGCGCACGTCGACGTCAACGAGATCCTCATCCGGCCAACCGCTCAGCAAGGCTGATCTGCCTGATGACGTCGTCGGCCACCCCCGCGGCGTTGCCGAGAACCTGCGTCTCGGTGTAGCGCAGGGTGGTGAAGCCGGCGGCGCGATGCTCGAAGTCGCGCCGGTGGTCGCGCTCCAATTGGGCGCGGCTGCGATGGTTGCGCAATCCGTCGAGCTCGACGATCAGCCTGTACCCGAACCAGACGGCATCGGCGAGCCACCCGTTCACGATCACGTTGGTGTGCGGAAGTGGAATGCCGTAGCGCCGGCACAGCGCGATGAAGGCCCGCTCCAGGCGGCTGCGGGTGAAGGCGTACTTCGGTTCGTACGTTTCGAGCGCTTCTCGGAGCTGCGCGCTCCCGGGTTTCCCGCGGCCAAATTTGGCTTTGAGGGCGGGGACGTCGAGGAGGCCTCGGTAGTCCGCCTGGGCCAGCGCCATTTGCAGCGGCAGGGGAGCGGCTTGGGAGGCGAAGTCGAGGAGTGTCTGGGGGATGGTGGTGACCGGGAGGCGGCGGTGGCGGACGGCCTCGACCTCTTTACGGTGACGGACCTTGACGGCGTTCGTCGAGGCTGCGAACGCCGGGCCGGTGACCTCGATGAGCTCCGGCGGATGCTTCACCAGTCCCCACCACCACGCCGCCGTCGTGTGACTCAGCGCCGCCCCTGCGCCGGCGTGGAACAGGGCGGCCGTAAGCTGACCCTCGATCGGGACGCCCGGATGGCCGAACGCGTAAACACCGCGATGAATGGGGTGCAACCAGCCGAGCCTCACCCAGCGCTTGATCATCGCGGCGCTGACGCCGCAGTCGATGAGCTGCGCGATCGAAATCACGCCCCACTGGGACGCCGCTATCGCCGCCACCAGGCGAACTTTTCGATTCTGAGTCCACCCCTCGGACCTAGATCCAGAAAGTTCGGGCACCAGGCGATCGTTGCCCAACTGCAAGCAACAGAACAAGACACAGACGCAACAACTGTGTGCCAATTAGGAGTCGAAACAGCCGACGCTGCCCGTAGCCTTCCGCGGGCTTTGATCCAGCTGCTGAACGACTTCAAGAAGTTCCTGTTTCGCGGGAATGTCGTCGATCTCGCGGTGGCGATCGTCGTGGGGACGGCGTTTGCGGCGCTGGTCAAGGCCCTCGTCGCCGACCTGCTGACGCCGGTCATCGCGATGATCTTCGGCAAGCACGACTTCGGCAGCCTGGTGTTCACGATCAACGGGAGCACGTTCGCCTATGGCGACTTCATCAACGCGCTAATCACCTTCCTGTCGGTGGCGGCGGCCGTGTTCTTCTTCGTGGTCACAGCCATGAACCGGCTCCTGGCTCACCGCACCGAGGAGGATCCGGACACCAAGGAGTGCCCGGAGTGCACGAGCGCGATCCCGATCAAGGCGAGGCGCTGCCCGCTCTGCACCTCGCCAGTGCCGGAAGTCGCGTGAAAACCGCTACTCGGCGGCGTCGCCCGGGACGACCGAGATCACTCGGCCACGCCGGCCGCGAGTGAACTCGACGGTGCCGGCGGACTTGGCGAAGATCGTGTCGTCCTTGCCGATCCCGACGCCATCGCCGGGATGGAAGCGCGTGCCGCGCTGGCGGACGATGATCTCGCCGCCGGTCACCGCCTGACCCGCGAACACCTTCACGCCGAGACGCTTGGCGTTGGAGTCACGGCCGTTGCGTGAGGAGCCGAGGCCTTTCTTATGCGCCATCGCTGTCCTCCGGGTTCGTGGTGGTGGCGGGCGTCACGGGCGCCTCCGAAGCGGTCTCGGCGGCCTCGGGAACGGCGGCGGGAGCGGGCGCGGCCTCCGCGGTGGCCGCGGGAGTCGCAGAGGCGGTGGCCGCGGGAGTCGCAGCCGCCTCCGAAGCAGCCGCCGGCTCCTCCTTCGATGCCGCCTTACGGGAACGAGAGCGCTTCGGGGAGCCCGAGCCGGCAGAGATCTCAGTGACCTCGATGCGGGTCAGCTCCTGGCGATGCCCGTTGCGCCGCTTGTAGCCGCGCTTTGGCTTGAACTTGACGACCCGTAGCTTCGGACCGCGCTCGTGGGCGACGATCCGGGCGGCAACCGTGGCGCCGGATAGGCCGTCGACCTGATCGAGCACCGATGACCCATCGACGACGAGCAGCGGCTGAAGGTCGACCGACTCGCCCTCGGCGGCAGGCAGACGCTCGACGAGCAGGGACTGACCCTGCTCCACGCGGTACTGCTTGCCACCGGTTTTGACGATTGCGTACATGGTTCCTACTCGTCCGAGGAGGGTGCCGAGGCGGACTGGGCCTTGGCGCCCGAACGGCGCCGTCCGCCTCTGCGGCCACGGCGCCGAGGCTTTGATTCTAGGACATCATCGGCCTCGGACCCGTTCGAGCTGCCGGCGCGCCCGTCGCGGCCGGCCGGGACGTCGACGAGTGAGGCCCGCGCCGAGGTCCGCCCAACCTCCTCGATCCGGACGAGCTGCTTCTCGCCGACATACGGCGTGCCGCCGGTCACGGAGATGATGTAGCCGTCGACCTTCGCCACCGCGTCCCCGGGGCTGTACATGTGGGGCTCGACGATCTCGACATGGACCTCCTCGCCCTCGCGGAAGGGCAGCGCCCGCTCGAGCACCTCGTCGCGGTTGCCCTCGAGCAGGACCCGGAAGTGGTCGAGGGGCAGTCCCTCGGAGCCCTCGAACACGAACCACTTGCCGGTCTCCTCCTCGACGGCGTGGAGCGCGCGGCCGTCGTCCCGGGTGAACTCGGCCGACACGCGCGGGTTCATCTGGAGCAGCACCGCCTCGGCGTCGGTCTCCTTGGCGACGTCGCGCATCCGCCGCTCGAACTCGATCGCGATCGTCTCCTCGGACTTGATCACGCCCTCGCCGTCGCAGGTGGGGCACGGCCGGGTCATGATCTCGCGCACCCCGTCGGTGACGTTCTGACGGGTCATCTCGACCAGCCCGAGCGGGGAGATCTCGACCACGAACGTCTTCGTACGGTCCTCGTCGAGCGCCTTGCGCAGGGTCTTCAGGACCGCATCGCGGTTGCGCGCCCGCGCCATGTCGATGAAGTCGATGACGATGATCCCGCCGATGTCGCGCAGCCGCAGCTGGCGGACCACCTCGTCGGCGGCTTCCAGGTTCGTCTTGGTAATCGTGTCCTCGAGCCGGGCGCCCTTACCCCGGCCGATGAACGAGCCGGAGTTGACGTCGATCACGGTCAGCGCTTCGGCGTAGTCGATCATCAGGTAGCCGCCGCTCGGGAGGTCGACTCGCCGCGACAGGGTCGAGGCGAGCACCTCCTCGACCCCGAAGGCCTCGAACAGCGGCTTGTCACCGTCCCACAACTCGACGTGCTCGACGAGATCGGGGGCAGTACGCGTGAAGAACGAGACGAGCCGGTGATGCTGCTTGGGATCGTCAACGACCGCGCGGTCGAAGGTGTCGGAGAAGATGTCGCGCACGACGCGGACCGAGAGGTCGGCCTCCTGGAAGACGAGTGCCGGGGCCGAACTTTCAGCGACCCGCTTCTGGAGCACCTCGCTCAGCTTGAACAGGTACTGGAGCTCGCGCTCCAGGCCGGCACGCTTGGCGCCCTGGGCGGCGGTGCGGATGATCGCGCCGGCGCCGTGGAGGTCGAGCTTGGCCGCTTCCTTGCGCAACCGCTCGCGCTCCTTGTCGTCGAGCCGTCGCGAGACGCCGACGCCCTCGCCGTACGGCGCCAGCACCATGTAGCGCCCGGCGATCGTGAGGTCCATGGAGAGCCGCGCGCCCTTCGTCTTCAGCGGGTCCTTGACGACCTGGACGACGATCTCCTGGCCCGGCTTGAGCATGTCGGTGATCTGGCGCCCTTCCCGCGATTGGCCGCGGCCCCGGCGGGGGGCCTCGACCCCGGGGAGGACGATCTCGTCGACGTGCAGGAACCCGTTCTTCTCCAGGCCGATGTCGACGAAGGCGGCCTCGAGGCCGGCGAGCACGTTGTCGACCCGCCCCTTGTAGATGTTGCCGACGATCGACCGGGCGCCGCGGCGCTCCAGGTACAGCTCGGCGACCTTGTATCCGGCGCTCGGGTTGGCGCTCTTACGTCGGCGTCGCGACCCCGATCCGGATTTGCGTCCGGCGACCGATCCGGTCGCCTCTAGCAGCGCGACGCGGGTCTCGCCCCGGTCCACGCTGACAAGTACTTGCTTCTTCAATGGTTTCAGTCCTTTGTGAGGATTGCGCCCGGCGCCGGCCCGGAAGGGCCGCGGGGCGTGAGAGTGGCGCCCTGCGCACACCAGCAGGCGGCGCGGACGGTGTGGACATCGCCCGGCGCACGACTGGCGGCGCGAGCGGGAGCGACGGCGCGCAAGCCAGGCATGCGCCGTCGCGAATGGTCGCGGGCACAGGGCCCGGCGAGGTCGGAGGCAGAGCGCCTCCTGTGTGGAAATCGGTACGGCCGAACGAAATTACGTCCGAGGTCAGACGGATGGCTCGTCGTTCGTGGCGAGGACGCAGTGAGGGAGCGTGCCTGTAGGCACGTGACCGAACGAGGACACGGCCACGGGCGGCGAGACGCCGGCTGGCCCGGAGGTAATTGCATGAGGTCGTACGAGTCACGAGACGAGGCTTCTCGATTTCCCGGCGGCGGTCATTCGCGCCTGGATATGTATTGACTCTAGAAGGCCAAGCGCAATAAAGGTGACGATCACCGAGGAACCGCCATAACTCATCAGGGGTAACGGCACGCCGGTGATCGGCATGATCCCGATCGTCATACCGACGTTGACGAGCACCTGGAACATGAGCATGGCTAAGACGCCGCCCACGATCAGGCTCCCGTAGAGGTTCTTGGACATCGTGAGAATGCGTAACGCTCGCCAGATCAGCAGGGCGTAGAGCGAGAGCACGACGGCCGCGCCGACGAACCCGTAGGTCTCCCCCACCACGGCGAACACGAAGTCCGTCTGGTTCTCGGGCAGGAAATGGAGGTTCGTCTGGGTCGCATGGGCCACGCCGCGGCCGGTCTTCTCGCCGGACCCGATCGCGATCAGCGACTCGGTGATGTTGTAGGTCTGGTTGCGGGGATCGTGGGACGGGTTGAGGAAGCCGGTGAGACGCTGCACCTGGTAGGGCTTGAGCACGTGCACGCCGACGGCGGGGCCGATCGCGAGCACGAACGTCACGGCCACCGCGAACAGTGCCGCCAGCGCCGTCAGCTGCTTCCAGGTGGTGCCGCCGACGAACAGCACCGTGAACGCCACCGCCACGTACACGAGCCCGGTACCGAGGTCCGGCTGCGGGATCACGATCATCGCCGGGATCAGCGCCAGCAGCATGATCCGCGCCGTCGTCGACCAGTCCGTCAATCGCCGGGCCCGGTTGACCAGGAACGCCGAGAGCGACGCGATGAGCAGGATCTTGCCGAACTCCGAGGACTGGATCTGGAACAGCGGGAACGGGATCCAGCGGCGGGATCCGCGGATCGCCGGCATTCCGTAGACGACGATGTTGAGCGCGATCAGCAACCCGTACATCCCGTAGCGGTACTCGCGCAGCCGGGAGTAGTCGATCCGGCTGAGGAGCAGCACGAACAGCACCCCGATCGCCGCGTAGATGCCCTGCCGCTCGACGTAGTAGAGCGGGTGGCCCGGCATCGCGTGGCGGGTGGCGCCCTTCAGCGTGATCAGCGAGCACGCCACCAGCCCGAGCGCCGCCAGCAGCAGCAGCGGATCGAACATGAACAGCATCCCCCGCTCCCGGCGCGGCTTCGCGACGGGATCCTCGGTGGTGTGGATCGGGGTGGTGCGACCGACGGTGCTCACAGCGTCTTGGAGGAGCCGGCGATGAACTTGCCGCGGTTGCCGAAGAACCACTGGGAGAGGATCTGACGCGCCGCCGGCGCGGCGGCGGCCGCGCCGAACCCGCCCTGCTCGACCGTCACCACGACCAGGATCGGCTTGTTCGGGTCGGGCACGTAGCACACGTACCACGACTGGTCGGCCTGGTTGTCATGCTGCGCGGTTCCGGTCTTGCCGTAGACGGGGTAGCGGCTCTGCGGCCACCCCGCGAACACGTCGGCGGACGTACCGCCGGACTGGGAGGCGGCCTCGTGCAGGCCCTCGTGGATCGCGGCGAGGTAGGTCGGGCTGATCTTGATGTGCCGCGATGCGGGCGGGCTGATCTTCTGCAGCAGCGTGCCGTCGGAGGAGTCGATCTCCAGCCCGACGTGCGGCTTCACCACGGTGCCACCGTTCTCGATCGCCGAGTAGGCATCCGCCAGTTGCAGCGGCGTGGCCTCGAGGTCGCCCTGGCCGACGGCGAGGTTCTCGTTGTCACCCACCGACCACGGCCGCCCGTCGGCGATCCCGCAGGAGGTGTGCTTGCCGTGCCCCTTGTACGGGCCGGTGCCGTTCTCGCACTGCTTCTCGAGCTTGTCTCGGTCCAGCCGCCACTGGGGCGAGGGCAGGATCCCCGGGTTCTCGCCACCCAGGTCGACGCCGGTCTTCCGCCCGATCCCGAACTTATGCGCCCACTGCTGCAGAGCGCCGCCCTTCAACGAGTCGCTGTTCAGCAGGCGGCCCAGGTTGTAGAAGAAGTCGTCCGATGAGACCTTGATCGCCTGGACCAGGTCGAGCGCGCCGTAGGAGGCGTGGCCGGCGTTGTGGCGCTGGTCGCCGACCCCGTTGTTGTAGACGCCGGTGTCGTCGTAGATGTCGGAGAGGTTCCACACGCCGCTCTGGAGGGCCGCCGTCGAGGTGATGCCCTTGAACGTCGATCCGGTCGGGTACGCGCTCTGGATCGCGCGGTTGAACAGCGGGAAGCCGCTCGAGGCGTTGTTGAGCTTCTCGTACTCGGACTGGCTGACCGGCTTGGCGAAGATGTTCGGGTCGAACGTCGGCAGCGAGCCCATCGCGTAGACCTCGCCGTTGGTGGGGTTCATGGCCACGAACGCCCCCGCGGTCGCTGGCGGGTTGGAGTCGATCGCCTCCTGGAGCGCGGTCTGGCCCGCCTTCTGGAGGTTCAGGTCGAGCGACAGCTTCAGCGTATGGCCCTTCACCGGCTGGCGCGCACGCAGCTCGCCGGAGGGCTGGCCGAGGGCGTTGACCTGGACGCGATCCGCGCCGTCGCGGCCCCGCAGGTACCGGTCGTAATACCACTCCAGCCCGGACTGGCCGACGACGTCATTGGGCGAGGCGCCGCGGAACCGGCGCTGATGCACTTCAGCCGCCGTGAGCCGGCCAACCGTCCCGAACAGCTGCGCGGCGAGCGTGGTGTGCGGATACTGGCGCAGCCACACCTGGTGCACCTCGACGCCCGGGTATTGGGCCTGTCGCTCGGACAGGTACCACAGCACCGGCTGGTGCGCGTCCGTCTTGACCGTCACGTTGGCGTAGGGCAGCTGGGCCTGCTCCTGGGCGACCGCGCACGGGATCGGGGCCAGGCGGTGCACACCGCGGCCGTCGATCGGACACTTCTGCCGCTTGGTCGACATGTTCAGGACCCCGGCCAGCCTGCGGTACATGTGGCGGCGCGCGGCGCCCGACTTGGGCAGGTCGGAGGGGACGATCTGCACCGCGTTGGCGGGGATCGAGTCGACCAGGAGGTTGCCGTCGCGGTCGAGGATGTCCCCCCGCTCCGCGGGGATCGACACATTGCGAACCCGGTTGATGCTCGCCTGCTTGACGTACTGGTTGCCCGACAGCACCTGCAGGTACCACAGGCGGAAGAACAGAATCGCGAACATCGCCAGCGCGAAGCTGCCGATGATCGCCACCCGCAGGGCGAGCTGTGGCGTCATCGGCAGGCGGCGATCTTCGGGCAGTTTGATCATGTGACGTCCACGCTCACCGGCTACGCGAGATCTGGCCGAGCCGTTCGGAGGGTCGCGACAGCGGGCTGAGCCCACCGGTGGTGTAGGCGCGCCGCCGGCGCCGACGCGGATCCTCGGGCAGCACAGGCTGGATGATCCGCCGCACGAGCGCGTACACGGGCAGCGAGATCAGCGTGTTCACGAGGACGGTGATCACGATCTGCTGGAGCAACAAGAGGCTGACCGGCGAGTCGACTCCGAGCAGGAACTGGATCACCGCCATACCGAACCCGGCGAACGCTGTGACGGCCGCTCCCAGGGCCAGGGGCACGAGGCCGTGGGCGGGGTCGCGGAGCTCGCGCAGACGTCCCGACCAGTAGCCGATCGCGATGTACAGAAGCGCGGTCACACCCAATGTCTGTACGAGCACCAGGTCGACGAACATCCCGATCCCGAAGCCGGTGATCGCGCCGAGCAGCGAGCCGGTGAGCAGGCCGACCGACATCACCACGAGCGGGGTCACGTCGGCACTCACCCCGAACACCGAGATCTGTGAGATCGCGGCCTGCTGGATGATCACGGTGGCGAACGTGAGCAGGACCAGCCGCAGCGGCAGTCGCCAGTCGGTGACCGGGATCACGGCGCCCCCACCTGGGCCCGCTGCGTGCCCGGCTGCGGGTCGGTGAGGATCTGCACGGCGTCGAGGTGGCGCAGGTCCGCCGCCGGATCGACCTGCACGGTGCCCGCATTGAGCAGCGTGTTCTGGTTCGCGTTGGACACCTGGCCGATCGGGATCGCCGCCGGGAACAGCGAATCGAGCTGTCCGGACTTGAAGCCCGCGGTCACAACCTGCTGGCCGGCCGAGATCGGGGCCCGGCGGTTCAGGTACTGGAGGATCAGGTGGTTCGGGTCGCCCACGGCGGGCACGAGCACGCCGGTGTCGCCGGAGCCGCCGTCGTTCACCTGGGCGGTGACCGCGAACGAGTGGTCGGTGATCAGGGTCACGAACGAGACGTTCGCGGCGACGGTCGAGACCTCGCCGACCAGGGCGCCGTCACCGGTCACCGGGTCGTCCTTGCGTACTCCGTCCTGGGACCCCTTGTCGACCTCGATCGTCGCGTACCACAGGGTCGGGTCGCGGCCGATGACGTGCGCGGCCACCGGCTTGTAGGCGGAGATCGCGCCCGACTGGTCGAGCTTCAGCTGCTTGGTCAGCTGCACGTTCTCGGCCTGGGCGGTCTGCGCCTGAGCGAGCTGGGCGCGGAGCGACTGGTTCTCCTTCTGGAGCTGGTCGCGCTGTGACTTGGCGTGGAAGGTGTCCGAGAACCAGCCCGCGACGTCGCGCACGGGCTTGAGCGCCTTGCTGGCGCCCTCCTGGATCGGCGAGAGAACCTCGACGATTCCCCGCTGGACGCTGTGCAGCGGGCTGGTTGTCGACTCGCCGAAGTAGGCGGTTAGAAGTATCAGGGAAACGCCGACGAGCAGCGCGAGAACGAGGCGCCGGCGGCGAACTGTCTTGTCTTGCACGAGACGGGGATCTCCGAGAACTTGCTCAGCACCGCTGCAGTACCAGGATGTCTCAACCTAGTTCCGGCGGCGCCGGTTGCGTGAATTCTTGCTCGACCGGTGGATCGCTTCAAACTCCTCAAGCGACCGCCCCGATCCGACCGCCACGCACGTCAGCGGTGATTCTGCCAAGTGGGCGGGCATCTGCGTCTCGTGACGCAGTCGCTCCTCCAGTCCTTGCAGCAGTGACCCTCCTCCCGCAAGCATAATGCCACGATCCATGATGTCGGAGGCCAGCTCCGGCGGAGTCCGGTCGAGCGTCTCCTTGACGGCGTCGATGATCTGCGAGACCGGCTCCTCGAGCGCCCCCCGGATCTCCTCGCTGGTCAGGACCACGGTCTTGGGGAGGCCCGAGACCATGTCGCGCCCGCGGATCTCGGCCTGGACCTCCTCGCTCATCGGGAAGGCCGAGCCGATTTCCAGCTTGACCTACTCGGCGGTCTGCTGCCCGATCAGAAGCTTGTACTCCCGCTTGACGTAGTTGATGATCGCTTCGTCGAGCTCGTCGCCCCCGACCCGGATCGACTGCGAGACGACGATCCCGCCGAGCGAGATCACCGCGACTTCGCTGGTGCCGCCGCCGATGTCGACGACCATCGACCCGGTGGGCTCGCCGACGGGCAGGCCGGCCCCGATCGCCGCCGCCATCGGCTCCTCGATCAGGTACGCCTGGCGGGCACCGGCGGACAGGCAGGCCTCCTCGACCGCCCGCTTCTCGACGCCCGTCACCCCGCTCGGCACGCACACCACGACTCGGGGGTGGGCCCAGCGGTTCTGATGGACCTTCTGGATGAAGTGACGGAGCATCTCCTCGGTCACCTCGAAGTCGGCGATCACGCCGTCCTTCAGGGGCCGGATCGCCGAGATCGTGCCCGGCGTGCGGCCGAGCATCCGCTTCGCCTCGATTCCCACGGCGTGGACTTCACCGGTGCGCGAATCGACCGCGACCACGCTCGGCTCCGAGAGCACGATTCCGCGGCCGCGGACGTAGACCAGCGTGTTCGCGGTCCCGAGATCAACCGCCATGTCGCGGCCACCGAAACCGGTCAGATACGTGAAGAAGCCCATGGGTAAAGAGGTAAGGGGAAACGGCAGACGGGACCGCGAGTGTCGAGGGGCAGCGCCTGGACTGCCCGCCCCGTCCGCAACGGCGAGTGTACCGGACAGACGCTGATCATCCGGTCCCGGTTGGGGGTCACGGCGACCAAAACTGCTGGAAAATGGCTGAACGACACATAAACCGTCAGGCGCCGGGGACAAGACCCGGTGCGAGCTCGAGCAGCGTCGGCACCGGCAGGCCGACGACATTCAGATAATCGCCCTCGATCCGCTCCACGAGCGCGGCGCCCCGGGCCTGGATCGCGTAGCCGCCGGCGCGCTCACGCCACTCCCCGGTGGCGAGGTACCAGTCGAGCAGCTCAGCATCGAGCCGGCGGATCTCAACCGCCGTCTCCGCCGCCGCCGTGCGGGCACGACCGTCCTCGATCAAGCACACCCCGCTGATCACGGTGTGACGGCGTCCCGACAGCGCACGCAGGGTCTGCCGAGCATCCTCCTCGTCCTCGGGCTTACCGTAGATGCGCCGGCCCAGCGAGACCACCGTGTCGACTCCAAGCACCAGCGCCTCGGAAACGTCGATCGCGGCCGCCTTGCGGTAGGCGTTCTCGACCGCCACCTCATGCGGCGGCCCCTCCACCAACTCCTCCACCTCGGGCACCCGCACCGAGAACTCGATCCCCAGCTGCTTAAGGATCGCCCGCCGTTGGGCCGAGCGCGAGGCCAGGATCAACGGGTGGCCGCCGCTCACCCTCCCAGATCGGGGAAGAACAGCGCCACTTCCCGGGCGGCGGACTCGGCCGCGTCGGAGCCATGGACCATGTTCTGCCCCACCTCGAGCGCGTAGTCGCCACGGATCGAGCCGGTGGTGGCCTGCAGCGGATTGGTGGCGCCGATCACCTGCCGGGCGGCCTCCACCGCATGCTCTCCCTCGAGCACCATCGCGACCAGGGGCCCAGAGGTGATGAACGAGACGAGCTCCTCGTAGAACGGCTTGCCCTCGTGCTCGGCGTAGTGCTGGGATGCGAGCTCGCGGGTCATCGTCATCAAATTGAGCGCCACGAGCCGCAGGCCCTTGCGCTCGAAGCGGGCGATGATCTCGCCGGTCAGGTTGCGCTTGAACGCGTCGGGCTTGACGAGGATGAGCGTGCGCTCCATGCAGGAATCTCCTTCTCAGGGGTCGAGGTCAGGCCCGCGCACTCTACGTGCAGGGCGCCGCGGGCGGCCCGGATGCTACGGACGCTCGGGAAGCGGCGGGCGCTCGCGCTCGCGCTCCACGGCCGTCGGCCGCTCGGCGAAGCCCCGGTCGGCGCGGCTGGGACGCTCGGCACGACTGCCGCGGTCCCCGAGCGTCTCGCTACGGCCGCTGCGACCGTCACTGACGACCGGCTGCTCGGACGTGCTGGCCCGGCGGCGGGGGCGGCGCTGCTGCACCGACACGGTTCCGACCTCGGCCTCGCAGTAGGGGCACAGCTTCCAGTTCGGGTCGAGCGGCTTGCCGCAGTTCTTGCACGGGTCGCGCAGCTTGCGCATGCAATTCGGGCAGCGCAGGAACTCCTTTTCGACCTCGAAGTCACAGTGGGGACACAGGTGGTACCCCAGCTCCGCCAACCGCGCTTCCGCGGCCTGCATCTCGAGCTCGCGCTCGCGCACGTCGTCGAGGTACTCGGGTGGACGCACGATCATGTACACGATCGTCCCCACGAATGGGAACAGTGACGCCACCGTGGCGCAGGCGACCAGCATGTTGTCGCCGATCCGCCGGCGGGCGTCGGCGAACGTCCAGTAGACGAGCGCCAGCCAGATCACTACGAGGAAGAGGATCAGCAGATCGACAACGAGGTTGATCGTGCTGTTGTGGATCCCGAAAACGCCGGGTGCTATGGGCATTGGGAGGCGAGTGTAGTGGTCAAGGGAGTTATGTAGCGCCGGAAGGCATCTCGGCAAGCCGGTGGTCGACTGCTCACGACAGCCGTTACCAGAGCATTACGTTGCGAGAGTGCTCAGGGGTTCGACACGGATCTCATACCCCCTCCCGACTCAGAGGAACAGCCGACCAAACAGGTATCCGATCCCGAAGAACACGAGGATGACCACTGCGACGATCAGCGCCACCAGGCCGATCATCGTCAGGAAGCTCGGGCGGTCGTCCTCGTTCACAGCATCGATGCCCGGCGCCGCCCGGCAGGAGCGAGCAGGTCGGCGACGAGGTAGATCGAGCCGGTGGCGATGACCACGCCGCCTCGGCCCGCGAGCTCACGGGCCCGCCGCAGCGCGGCGCGCGGGTCACGCACCACCTCGGACGGCGGCCCGTGCAGCTGCCCGGCGAGCGATTGCAGAGTGGGCGGTGGCAAAGCTCGCGGATTTTGACTGCTGGTGAAGACAATTCGGTCCGTGGCCGGCAGCAGGGCGCCCAGCATCCCGGCCGCGTCCTTGTCGTCGAGGATCGAGACGACGCCAACGAGCTCGTCGTGACCCTCGACGAGTTCGGGCAGCGATTCGGCAAGCGCCGCCATCCCGTCGGGGTTGTGGGCGCCGTCGAGGAGTGTCAGCGGTTCCTCGTCGACGATCTGGAGCCGGCCGGGAACGCGGATCGACGCGGCCGCGCGCGTGACCGCACGCAGATCGAGCTCACCGAGGTACGCCTCGGCGGCGGCTTGGGCGAGCGCAAAGTTGCGCCGCTGAAAGGTGCCGAGCGCGCCGACGGGCACGCCGGGGTCCGCGCCCGCAACGACGATCCGTGCGCCCCGCTCGGCTGCCACAGCCTCGGCGACGCGCATGGCATCCGGATGCAGTCCAGATCCGAGGACGAGCGTTGCGCCCGGCTGGACGACATCGAGTTTCTCACCCGCGATGTCGGTGATCGTCGGCCCGAGCCAGCGGGTGTGCTCGAGCCCGACGGTCGTCAACACCTGGACCTTCGACGGGATCACGTTGGTGGCGTCGTAGCGCCCGCCCAGCCCGGCCTCGATGACCGCGACCTGCACGCCACGCTCCGCCAGCTCGGAGTAGGCCGATGCGGTGACGGCCTCGAACTGGGTCACCTTGTCATCATCGGGCAGCGAGCGGTCCACGAGCTCGGCGGCTCGTGCCGCGCGCTGCACCGCCGCGGCAAACGCCGTCGGCTCCAGATCCGCGTCGCCGACCCGGATCCGCTCGGCGAAGGTCAACAGGTGCGGGGACAAATAGGCGCCGGTGCGCAACCCATGCTCGGCGAGGATTGCGGCGATCATGCGGACCGTCGAGGACTTGCCGTTCGTACCCACGACGTGGATCGAGTCGAACGCCCGCTCCGGGTGCCCGAGCGCGGTCATCAGACGGCGCATCCGGTCGAGCCCGAACCGCATCCCGAACAGCTCGAGCGAGAGCAGGTAGCGCTCCGCGTCCTCGGGCGTGAAGCTCACAGTGCCTCAACTTCGGCCCGCAGCCG
This sequence comes from Solirubrobacteraceae bacterium, assembly GCA_036494115.1. Taxonomy (GTDB): domain Bacteria; phylum Actinomycetota; class Thermoleophilia; order Solirubrobacterales; family Solirubrobacteraceae; genus Palsa-465. The sequence goes on from DASXOS010000010.1 coordinate 35,379, forward strand.
CGCCAGCTTGTCGCGCTCGGCCTGGACCACGTTGGCCGGCGCCTTGGCCACGAAGCCCTCATTGGCGAGCTTGCGCTCCGAGCGCTCGATCTCCGACTCCAGCCGGGCCTGCTCGGCCTCGCGCTTACGCTGGGCGGCCTCGAGATCGAGGCCTTCGCCGGCGAGCACCTCGACGGTTCCGCCGGGCACGGGCACGGCCTCGAGCGGCTCGCCGCCGTTGGACGCGAACTCGACCCGGGCCAACCGCGAGACGTGCTCGAGCGTCTCCTGCAAGCCGTCGGCGGCAAGGCGTACCGTCAACCGCGCGCCGGGCCGGACGCCGGCGTGATCGCGCCAGCCCCGCAGCGCGCGCACCGCCTGGATCGTCCGCTGGAGCGTCGCCTCGGCCGCCTCGTCGGGCTCGAACCGCCCCGCAGCCGGCAGGCCCGCGGCGAGCAGCCCGGAGGCTCCAGGTACGAAGCTGTAGATCTCCTCGGTCACGAACGGGATGATCGGGTGCGCCAGCGCGACGGTCTGCTCGAGCACGTGCAGCAGCGTCTGCTGCGCCGCCGGATCGCCGTCGTAGAGCCGTGGCTTGACGATCTCGAGATACCAGTCGCACAGCTCGCCGTACACGAAGTCGTAGAGCTCGAGCGCGGCGTGCGAGAAGTCATACGCGGCCACCCGCCCGCGGACCAGGTCCTTGGCGCGCTGCAGCCGGGACAGGATCCAGCGGTCCTCGACCGCACCGGGGTTGATCGCGGCCCGCGCGTCGGGGTCGACCCGCAACAGGATCAGCCGCGAGGCATTCCAGAGCTTGTTGGTCAGCTGCTGGCCCTGGGCGATCTTCTCCTCGCTGAAGCGGACGTCCTGGCCGGAGGACATCGCGAGCAGGCCCCAGCGCACGGCATCGGCGCCGTAGGCGGGAAACTCCCCGGCTTTGCCCGTGGAGCCGGCAAACACCGGCGGCCGGGGGCCACCGTTGATCAGGTCGAGCGGATCGACCCCGGTGCCGAGCGACTTCGACATCCGGCGGCCATCGGGCGCCTGGATGATCGAGGTGATGTGGACGTCGGTGAATGGCTCGCGTCCCGTGAACTCGAGGCCCATCATGACCATCCGCGCCACCCACAGGAAGATGATGTCGCGGCCGGTGACGAGGGCGTCGGTGGGATAGAACGCGTGCAGCTCAGGCGTGTCGTTTGGCCACCCGAGGGTCGCGAAGGGCCACAGCGCGCTCGAGAACCAGGTGTCGAGCACGTCGGGGTCGCGCTCCCAGCCCTCGCCGGACGGAGGCTCCGTGCCGACGTACAGGTCATTCCCGCGGTACCAGACGGGGATCTGGTGCCCCCACCACAGCTGGCGGCTGATCGTCCAGGGCCGGATGTTCTCCATCCAGTCGAGGTACACGCGGCTCCACCGCTCGGGATGGAACCTGACCCGGCCGCTCTTGACCGCCTCGATCGCGGGCTTCGCCAGCTCGTCCATCCGCATGAACCACTGCAGGGAGACGAGCGGCTCGATCCGCTCACCCGAGCGGTGCGAGAACGGCACCGTATGGGTGTAGGACTCGGTACGGGCCACCAACCCCTGCTCGCGCAGGGCGGCCACGACCGCGTCCTGAGCCTCGGCCACAGGAAGGCCGACGAACGCCTCGGGGGCGACGTCGGTGATCCGGCCGTCCTCGCCGATCACCGAGAGCTCGGCCAGGCCGTGCCGCCGGCCGATCTCGAAGTCGTTGGGGTCATGGCCGGGGGTGATCTTGAGCGCGCCGGTCCCGAACTCGGGCTTCACGTAGTCGTCGGCGATGATCTTCAGCTTGCGTCCGACGAGCGGCAGGATCGCGGTCTCGCCGACCAGGCGGCGGTAGCGGTCGTCGTCGGGATGGACGGCGATCGCGGTGTCCGCGAGCATCGTCTCCGGCCGCACCGTGGCCACCGTCACCGCACCGGACCCTGAGGCCAGCGGGTAGTCGATGTAGTAGAGCGTGTCGGTGACCTCGCGGTCTTCGACCTCGAGATCCGAGATCGCCGATCGGCTGCCGGGGTCCCAGTTGACGAGATATCGGTCGCGGTAGATATAGCCCTTCTCGTACAGGGCGACGAACACCTGAAGCACCGCCTTGGCGTACTGCTCGTCGAGCGTGAACCGCTCGGTCTCGTAGTCACACGAGGCGCCGAGTCGCTTGAGCTGGCCCACGATCGTGCCGCCGTACTGCTCGCGCCACTGCCACACCCGGTCGACGAACGCTGCGCGGCCGAGCGCGTCGCGCGAGGCCCCCTCCTGAACCACCGCGCGCTCGACCTGGGTCTGGGTGGCGATCCCCGCGTGGTCGGTGCCGAAGATCCACTTCGTGCGCACGCCGGCCATCCGATGTGAGCGGATCAGGCAGTCCTGAATCGAGTTGTTCAGCGCATGCCCCATATGGAGCGCGCCGGTCACATTGGGCGGCGGGATCGCGATCGAGTAGTTCTCGGCGGCGTCACCCTTCGGCTCGGGGTGAAACAGGCCCGAGTCGAGCCATCGCTGAACGATCTTCGGCTCGACCTCGGTGGGTTCGTAGCGGGTCTTTGATTCGAGCTCCGACATGGGACGGTGGATGTCGTTCATCAGCTGTTTACCGGGTCTGGGCCCACGGGTATTAGCGTGTCCGCAATCTGTTGGGGAGGATCAGAGCCGCCCTGACAGCATAGAAACGGCCTCCGCCTCGAGCGGGGGCCTTTCTCTATCCGGGGCGCCGAGGCTAGGCGGCTTCTTCTTCCGGTGTGGCGACCGTGACGAGCGTCGGTGGGACGCCGCTCTCGATCGTCTCCCGGGTGACGACGCACTTCTGTACGTCGCGTCGCGAGGGCAGCTCGAACTGCACCTCGAGCAGGACCTCCTCGATGATCGAGCGCAGGCCGCGGGCCCCGGTCTCGCGCTCCAGGGCCTTGTCGGCGACGCTCGTCAACGCGTCGTCGGCGAACACCAGCTCGATCCCGTCGAACTGGAAGAAGCGCTGGAACTGTTTGACGAGCGCGTTGCGCGGCTCGGTGAGGATCTGCATGAGCTCGTCGCGACTCAGTTGGTGGATGGCGCTCATCACGGGCAGCCGGCCGATGAACTCGGGGATCAGCCCGTACTGGATCAGGTCCTCGGGCAGGCAGTGCTCGAACATCTCCCCCAGGTCGCGCTGTTCCTTGGATTGGATCACGGACCCGAAGCCGACGCCCTGATGGCCGATCCGCCGCTCGATCACCTTGTCGAGGTTGGCGAACGCACCGCCGCAGATGAACAGGACGTTGGTGGTATCGATCGAGAGGAACTCCTGGTGGGGATGCTTGCGCCCGCCCTGGGGCGGCACGGAGGCGGTCGTCCCCTCGAGGATCTTCAAGAGCGCCTGCTGGACGCCCTCGCCGCTCACGTCGCGTGTGATCGACGGGTTGTCGGCCTTGCGCGCGATCTTGTCGACCTCGTCGATGTAGATGATCCCGGTCTCGGCCTTCTTGACGTCGTAGTCGGCGGCCTGGATCAGCTTGAGCAGGATGTTCTCGACGTCCTCGCCGACG
>DASXOS010000011.1:0-1659 GCA_036494115.1 Solirubrobacteraceae bacterium
GTTGACGTGCGCGGTCGCACGGAACAAGTGGAGGTCGTGGTCGGACGGGGCCCGCTCGAGCGTGAAATTCGATAGCCGCCACAGATCCATCCGCTCGGCGATCATCGGGTGCAGGCCACGCAGGTCGCGATTCTCGGCCACCGCGCCGTCGGGCCCGGCGGAGAATGTGATCACGTCGACCATGCCACGTCCCGCGATCACGAACGTGACTCGAGCCAAGGCCGACGGCGGATCGGCCGCCGCCAGGAGATCGCGCAGGACGGGTGCGACCTCCTCGTCGTCTGGGGCGACGTCAGCTCGCCACACGAACAGGTCGGCGACCACGTCGCCCTCCGCGACCCCCCGGGCATGAGCCGTCAGCGCGCTGAGCGCTCCTTGCAGTCCGACACCGTCGACAAACCCCGCCGCCACGCGCCGGCGAACGCCGCCGTGCTCGAAAGACGTGAGCAGCAACGGCGCATCATCGATTACCCGGTGCTCGATCCCCTCCAGTCGGCAGGCGCGGTAATAGCGTCGTGTCATCGCCTCGAGCAGCGTCTGCCGCACCGTGGGAGAAGCGTCGCCGACCCGCCGGAACACCAAAGGTTCAAGCGGCTGCGGGCAGTCGACGAGCGCGCCCAGGTGGGCTTGCCCGGCCTCCGGGTCATGGTCGGAGGCGAGCGCGGCGAGGTGCCCGTTGATATCCGCGTAGACGTCCTCGCGGGCAGCCTCGATCGTCGGCTGGTCACAGCAACGCCAGCGCACCTCCCGCGCAAGCTCCGCCAGTCCGGGCTCGCTCGGCGCCAGCGCGGCCTCCAGGCGGTCCAGCACCTCGCGGAGCTCGGCGCCGCCGATCGACTCTGGAGAGTGCTCGAGGTGCCGTTCGAGGATCGCTCGCACGGGGGCGCTTGCCGCCGCCGCCCGCGTGCGCGAAAGAAACAGGCGATAGCAAGCCGCTTCGAGCGCCGGCGTGCGCTCCAAGCTCGTGATCCCATAGTGGGCGAGCGCTCGCTCCAGGTTGACCACGAAACGGTCCGGCAGCCCCTCGGCCGCGGGGTCCAGCGAGCGCAGAAAGGCATGCAGATGCTGGCGCGGGGTACTCGGCACCTCGGCGCCGTGTCCCGAGTCCCCGGAATGGGGCCGGCTGACCGCACGCACGTCGGCGTACGCCTCCAGCAGTCCCCGCTCGGCGTCCTGATCCGCGGCAGCGTTGGACAGGCCTTCGAGAATCTGCCGGACCTCGCCGGACGGGACGTCGTAGCCGAGGATGAGCCATTCGCAGCGCTCCCGGATGGTCGGACCGCGACTGCAATCGGGCGCGTCGAATTCGAAACTCAGCCGCTCGCCCTCGTCCGCCGGGCCCTCGTCCCCCGCCAGAGGCTCGATCTGGAGCAGCGGCCTGCCGGTGACCACATGCGTGTTGGCTGAGACGAGCACCTCGCGAACGCGGCCGTTGACGGGCGCTGTGAGCGAGGACTCCATCTTCATGCTTTCGGTGACCGCGACCACGTCGCCCGCCTGCACCTCGTCTCCCGCCGTGACCGGGATCGCCACGACCACCCCGGGGCCATGGCTGCGGATCAGGCCGCCCTCGTCGCGCGAGACGCGGTGCGGCACGCCGTCGACCTCGACCAGCAGATCAGTGTCCTGGAGCGCCGTGAGCGTGCGGTAGGCGCTGCC
>DASXOS010000012.1:0-15130 GCA_036494115.1 Solirubrobacteraceae bacterium
CCTGCCGGAAGGAGCCCGCGTCCCGGATCCGCTTCAAAGGCAGTCCCACGCCTTCCAGCGCGGCGACCGTAGCGTCGAACTCCGGCGTGACGGCGACCACGTGGTCGATCCCGATCGCCCTGTTGGGATGGTCGGTGTACACCGGGGCGATCGGCTCTGGCCGGAAGCCCGCCAGCCCATCGGGAAGCTGATCGACGCCGTCGATCGCCACCGCGATCTCCGCCGCCTCCGGGACGACACGCACCCAGGGCAGCAGGACCATGTTCTCGATGATTTCGAAGCCGAGCGCCTCCCAGCGCTCCGTGCCGTCCGGAACCGCCACCGCGGTGAGCGTTGGCGTCATCGCTCGCTTTCCTTGCGCGCGCGGGAAAAAATCTCGTCGAGCATCGGCTCGGTCAGCCGGCCGGTAAACGTGTTCTGCTGGCTGACGTGGTAACAGCCGAGCACGATGTACGCCCCGACCTCGGCCCGCGCGCCATGGGCGAACTTCGGCCGTGGCCGGGGAGCGTCGAGCAGCCGCAGCAGCGCGTCCCAGGCGAAGCCGCCGAGGCACACGATCACGCGCACGCGCTCGAGTAGCCCGAGCTCTGCCTGGAGCCACGGCAGACAGTTGTCGCGCTCCGCGGGAAGCGGCCGGTTCGCCGGCGGCGCGCAGCGGACCGATGCGGTCACCCAGCAGTCGGTCAGCTCGAGGCCATCATCGCGCGAGACCGAGATCGGCTGGTTCGCATACCCGGCGCGGTACAGCGCCGCGAACAGCCAGTCGCCCGAGCGATCGCCGGTGAAGATCCGCCCGGTGCGGTTGCCGCCGTGCGCGGCGGGAGCCAGCCCGAGCACCACCACCCGTGCCGAGGGGTCGCCGAAGCCGGGCATCGGCCTGCCCCAGTACTCCTCGCCCGCGAACGCCGCGCGTTTGACCCTGGCCACCTCCTCCCGCCACTCCACCAGCCGCGGACAACGGCGGCACTCGACGACCTGCCGTTCGAGTGCGTCGAGCTTGGGATGCCCGCTCACGCGTCACTCTCGGCCAGCAGCCCGGTGATCAAGCGGTCGATCACCGGTGCGAGCTCGAGGATGTCCTCGGGTTGGCCGAGCCGCACCTGGCGCGACACCAGCTCGGTGATTGCCCCGACCACGGCGAGCGGGTCGTAGGGCGAGGCGAACCGGGCGATCAGCCCGCGCTCGGCGGCGGCCCGGTTCTCGGCATCGAGCACTTCGGCGAATCCCTGCATGATCTGGTCGCGGCGCTGCGCGGCCCGCGGACCCGCGCCGATGATCTCGACCAGCAACGTCTGGGAGTAGGCGCGGTGCTCGGTCACGGCAGCGAGGAACGCCCGCGTCGCCGCCTGCATGCGCTGCCGGGCATCGCCGCGGCCGGCAGACCGGGCGGCCTCGGCCATCGCCTGCCCGACCGTCGTCGCGGCGGTGTCGAACAGCGCCAGGATGCAGTCCTCCTTGTTGGAGAAGTGCTCGTAGAAGGTGGCCTTCGACATCCCGGCCCGGCGGCTGATCGACTCCGAGCTCGCCGCCGCGTAGCCGCGCGTCGCGAACTCGGCCGCCGCAGCACGCAGCAACCGCGTGCGCTGAAGCGGAAGCCGTACTTCCGGTGGTGGTGCGTGGCGCCCCCGAGCTGCAGGCGGGTCGTGAACGGCTACCTACCCCTTCAGCGCGCGTCCGTAGTGCCGCTCGTAGTACTCGCGGTATTCGCCGGTGCGGATCGGCTCCCACCACCAGGAGTTCTCGCGGTACCAGTCGACGGTGCGCTCGAGGCCCTCTTCGAAGTGCACCTGGGCATTCCATCCGAGCTCGTTCAGCTTCCCCGAGGACAGCGAGTAGCGACGGTCGTGACCGAGGCGATCGGTGACGAACTCGATCTGCGACTCATCCGCCCCGGTCAGCTCGAGGATCCGGCGCACCACGGTCAGGTTCTCGCACTCGTCAGGGCCGCCACAGTTGTAGACCTCGCCGGCGGCGCCGTGCTCGAGCACGTGGCCGATGCCGCGGCCGAAGTCCTCCACAAACAGCCCGTTGCGTACGTTCTTGCCGTCCCCGTATACGGGGAGATGATCGCCGGCGAGCGCGTTCAGGATCATCAGCGGAATCAGCTTCTCGGGGTACTGGCGCGGCCCGTAGTTGTTCGATCCGCGACAGATCGACGCGTTCAGCCCGTAGGTGTGGAAATAGCTCGAGACGAGCAGGTCACCCCCGGCCTTCGTCGCGCTGTAGGGTGAGGACGGATCGAGCGGCGAGGTCTCGGTGAACGACCCCTCCTCGATCGAGCCGTACACCTCGTCGGTGGAGACCTGCACGTAGCGCAGACCGCGGCGCTGGGCGGCCTCGAGCAGGACGTGGGTGCCCTGCATGTTGGTCATGATGAACGCCTCGGGCCCCGAGATCGATCGGTCCACATGGGTCTCGGCGGCGAAGTTGACGATCGCGTCGCAGTCGTGCACCGCGTCGGCCACGGCCGCCTGGTCCTCGATCGCACCGTGCACGAACCGGATCTCGTCGGCCACCTCATCGAGGTTCTCGCGCCGGCCGGCGTAGGTCAGCTTGTCGAGCACGGTCACCTCGTCGCCGTGGTCGAACACCCGCAGGCGCACGAACGTCGAGCCGATGAACCCGGCGCCACCGCACACGAGCAGCTTCATCGCGCCGCCACCCCTGCAGACATGTACTCGGCCAGTCCCTCGTGCCAATCCGGAAGCTCGGGTGCACCGCGCTCGGAGCGCATCACGCTGTACGCAGGCCGCGTCGCGGGACGCGGGAACTCGGCCGTCGTGCAGGGACTGATCTCGGTCTCGGCGCCCGTGGCCGTGACGATCTCCCGGGCAAACTCGAACCACGAGCATTCGCCCGCAGCCGCCACATGGAGCAGTCCCGCAGGCGGTGCCGCGGCGAGCGCGACGAGCGCCGGGGCCAGGTGCCCGGTGAAGGTCGGGCAGCCCACTTGGTCATCGACCACGCTCAGCGTGTCGCGCTCGCGCGCGAGCCGGGCGATCGTGGCCGGAAAGCAATGCCCGTGGACCCCGAACAACCACGACGAGCGGACAATCGTGTGCGCGTCCGGCGCGTTCTCGGCCACCGCCTGCTCGCCGGCGAGCTTCGAGCTCCCGTACTGCGAGCGGGGCCCGGTCGGGTCAGATTCGAGGTACGGCTCCCGCTTTCCGCCGTCAAACACGTAGTCGCTCGAGACGTGGACGACGTGCGCGCCAACCTCCGCGGCGGCCGCCGCGACGTGGCCGGCCCCGGCACCGTTGATCGCGTGCGCCAGCCCGGGCTCGCGCTCGGCCCCGTCGACGTTCGTGTAGGCCGCGCAGTTGACGACCGCGTCGGGACTGGCGTCGCGGATCGCGGCGCGCGCGGCAGCCAGGTCGCCGATGTCGAGCTCGGCCCGGGACCGCGCCACGACGTCGTGTCCGGCGCCGGCGGCAGCGGCGGCCAGATCCCGCCCCAGCATGCCCGCGGCGCCCGTGATCAGGACTCGCATGCGCCTGTAGGGTAATCGGCGCGCCGTCACGCAGCGGCTTGGCCCTGTGGCCATAGTCGGTTTCGCCCCGTCTGGGTACACCTTTTATATGAGCGAGCCCGAGCCGATCGAGGGATACACCGTCCCGGACGGATGCTGCGACGAGCTCCTCGAGGGCGACGGCGCCCCCCGCCCCCACGCCGCGCCGCTGATCGCCACCCTGCGCCGGCTTGGCGCCGATGCCCTCCGCGCGGCGGGCGAGCGCCGCGACTCGATCTTCATGCAGCAGGGGATCACGTTCGAAGTTGCCGGCAGCGACGGCGACCGGCGCGACCGGCCGTTCCCGCTCGACCTCGTGCCCAGGGTCCTGACCGCAGCGGAGTGGACCGCGATCAAGCGAGGCCTGGCCCAGCGGATCCGCGCGCTGAACGCGTTCGTCGACGACGTCTACCACGCGCACGAGATCGTCCGCGCCGGCATCGTCCCCTGGTCGCTGGTGGTGAGCCGGCCGAGCTTTGCCCGCCCGGTGCACGGGGTGCGTGCCCCCGGCGGTGTCTACTGCCACGTCTCGGGGTGCGACCTGGTCCGCGACGGCGACGGGCGCTGGAGGGTGCTCGAGGACAACGTCCGCACCCCCTCGGGGATCTCCTACGTGGTGGAGAACCGGGTGGCGATGACGCGGCTGATGCCCGAGCTGTTCGCCGGCCATCGGGTCCGCGCGGTCGACCACTATCCGTCGCTGCTGCTCGAGGCGCTGCGCGCCGTGGCGCCCGCCGCCGAGAGCCACCCGACGGTCGTACTGTGGACCCCAGGGCCGCACAACCCGGCGTACTTCGAGCACGCATTCCTGTCGCGCCAGATGGGCGTCGAGCTCGTCGAGGCGAGCGACCTGGTGGTTCGCGACGCGGTCTGTTACATGCGGACGACCGCCGGGCTGCAGCGCGTGCACTCGATCTACCGCCGCCTCGACGACGAGTTCGTCGACCCGCTCGAGTTCCGACCCGACTCGATGCTCGGCGTGCCCGGCCTGGTCCGGGCGTACCGGGCCGGCACGGTGGCGATCGCCAACGCGATCGGGACCGGCGTCGCCGACGACAAGGCGATCTACCACTACGTGCCCGAGATGATCCGCTTCTACCTGGGTGAGGAGCCGATCCTCGAGAACGTGCCCACCTACCTGCTGAGCGACGACCGCTCGCGCAAAGAGGTGCTGCGCCGCCTGCACGAGCTGGTCGTCAAGCCGACCTCGGAGTCGGGAGGCAAGGGCGTGTTCATCGGCCCCCAGGCCACGGCGGCCGAGCGCGAGGAGCAGGCGCGGGTGATCGAGGCCCAGCCTGATCGCTTCATCGCCCAGGAGCTCGTCCACCTCTCGACGGCTCCCACCGAGATCGGCGACGGGGAGCTCGCGCCCCGTCACGTCGATCTGCGCCCGTTCGCGGTGTTCGGCGACGAGATCCGGATCGTCCCGGGCGGACTGACCCGGGTGGCGCTCCAGGAAGGGTCGATGATCGTCAACTCCTCGCAGGGCGGCGGATCGAAGGACACCTGGGTGCTCGACGACGGGAGCGCTCAGGATCTCGCCCCCGGAACCCTGCCCGCCCGGCGCCCGCCCCGCCTCCCCGACGTTCGCTACGGCGGCTGGCATCACCAGAGCCAGCAGCAGCAACAGCAGTCCGGCGACGGCCACGGCTGATGCTCGCCCGGATCGCGCAGGAGCTGTTCTGGCTCGGCCGCGATCTGGCCCGCGCCGAGCACACCGCGCGCATGCTCGACGGCGCGTTTCACGCCGATGTCGCGGGTGTGCCCGGCGAGCGCGGACTGGCGCTCAGCTGGGACGGGGTGCTGGCGATCATCGGGGCCAAGCCGCCGGCGCCGGTCGGCGCGGGCGGTGGTGGCGACGGCGAGGGGACGCGTGCCGGCGACACCGGCAGCTGGGCGGCGGCCGACGTCCGAGCCGCGGTGCAGGACGGATACACCACGCGCCGCAGCGAGGTTGCCGGGCTGCTCACGCTCGACACCGGCAGCCCCGCCTCGATCGTCTCCTGCGTGGCGCGCGGCCGCGAGCGCGGGCGGACGCTGCGCGACGTGATCTCGACCGAGATGTGGGAGTCGCTGAACGCGTTCTATCTCGCGCTTGGCCGCTACGACCTCGAGGCGACGCTGCTCACCGGCCCCTACTCGTTCTACCAGGAGGTCAAGGAGCGGTGTGCCCTGTTCTGGGGGCTGGTCGACCGGACGATGCTGCGCGACGAGGGACGCTCGTTCCTGGAGGCGGGCGGACGGATCGAGGAGGCCGACATGGTGCTGCGGATGCTCCGCGTGGCCATCCCGGCCGACCCTGAGAGCGGTGGCGAGGGCGACGCGCTGGCGCTGCTGCACGCCGTGGGCGGGCTCCAGGCCTACCGCCGGGCAGTCCGCCAGGCCCTGACGCTCGGACCGGTGGTCAGCTTCCTGCTGTTCGACGGCGCCTACCCGAGCTCGGTCGCCTCCTCGGTCGCGGCCCTGCGGGAGGCCCTCTCGACCGCGGACGCCCAGCCGCGCTCCTCGCCGCCGGTGCTCCGGCTGGGGCGGATGATCGCCGAGCTGGAGCTCCAGCGCCGGACCTCGGTCGACGGCGATGCCGTGCTCCAGACGATCACGCGCGTCCAGGCTGAGCTCGAGTTGGTCGACCGGGACATCGACGACCGCTACTTCGCGATCGCGGCCCTGGCTGCGGTCCATCTGTAGGGGTAGGGATCATGTCTGAGATGAACTTCGCGATCCGCTACATGACGCGCTATCGCTACGACTCCGACGTGGTCGACAATCTCAACGCGCTGCGGGTCAAGCCGCACCAGAACGGACGGCAGCGCTGCGACGAGTTCAGCGTGCGCCTCAATCCCGAGGTCCGGCTGCACCGTCACACCGACTACTTCGGGACCGAGGTGGTGGAGTTCGAGATCTCGCGACCTCACCGCGAGCTTGAGATCGATGTGCGGGCGCGGGTGACGACGAAGGCGGGGACCGAGCCGCCGCAGGCGTCGTGGGACGCCCTGCGCGAGCCGGCCTACTGCGAGGCGGGGGGCGAGTTCCTGCTGCAGACCGACGACGCTCTCAGCCACCCAGTGCTCGAGGAGCTGCTGGCCACGACCCGGGCGTCCTCGACCCCACTGAGCACGCTGATGCTGCTCGCCGAGCTGATCCCGGACCGATTCGAGTACCGCCAGGGGGCCACCTACGTCGATTCCACCGTCCCGGACCTCCTCGAAGGGGGCGCCGGGGTCTGCCAGGACTTCGTACATCTCGGCCTGTGCCTGCTCCGCCACCACGGGATCGCCGCCCGGTACGTGTCGGGCTACCTGTTCGCGTCAGGCGCGGACAACTCGCGCGAGTCGGTCGAGGTCGACACCCACGCCTGGCTCGAGGCGCTGCTCCCGATTGGGCCCGCCCAGCCCGGGGGCGAGCCCGTGTGGGTGGGCGCCGATCCCACCAACCGCGGCCTGGCCGGAGAGAACCACGTCAAGATCGGCCACGGCCGCCACTACGCCGACGTCCCGCCGGTCAAGGGCGTCTACCGGGGCGTGGCCAGCGCCGAGCTCGAGGCGAGCGTGACGATGACCCGGCTCGACCGGGTCGACCCGGCCTCGATCGCGCGCTCGTAGGCGCCCGCCCCTCGCTACCGTTCCGCTCGTGCCGGCAGTCGCCCGCTACGCGAAGATGAGCGCCAAGCCCGGACAGGGCGCGGCGCTGGCGCAGAAGATGCTCGAGGTGGCGGCTGCGCTGCGCGGGGTGGCGGGCTGCCAGCTGTACGTGATCAACCGCGCCAGCGACGACCCGGACACGATCTGGGTGACCGAGCAGTGGTCGAGCCAGGAGCAGCTCGACGAGGCGCTGCAGAGCGAGGGGGCCTGCGCTCAGATCTCCGAGGTCATGGGGCTGGTCCAGGAGGGCAGCTTCGAACGCGTCGACCTCGAGCCGCTCGGCGGCGTCGGGTATCCGGCCGGCGAGCGGGGCTTCGAGATCGTCAACCTCGACGAGGTCGAGGACATGGCGGCCAAGATGGGGTTCGGTGACATGGGCGAGGCTCGCTTCGCCCGCGGGGAGCTCGGAGCACTCGGCACCGGTATCAGTCTGCAGCGGGTCAAGCCCGGCGTCCGCCAGGCCTTCGGCCACAGCCATCACCTCGATGAGGAGATCTACGTCGTGCTGAGCGGGTCGGGCAAGGTGGCCGTCGACGACGAGGTCCGCGACGTCCGGACCCGGGACGCGATCCGCGTCGCCCCCGCCTCGGTCCGGGCATTCGAGGCTGGACCGGACGGCCTCGAGCTGTTGGCGATGGGCGCACACCACCCCGGCGACCCGGTGATGGCGCCCGGCTGGTGGCCCGGGCAGCCCTGACTCAGTCCACCCAGAACTCGTCGATCCGCTCGCCGTCCCCACCCTCGGGGCGGTCGGAGCCGATCGCGACGAGCTCGAGTCCCTCCGCGCCGCCTTCGAAGGCGCGGGCAACTTGGGGCGCGACTCTGATCACGTCCCACTGCTGCAACTCGACGATCTCCTCGTCGAGCTTGACCCGGCCTGAGCCGCCCACGACCACGTACGCCTCCTCCTGCGTCTTGTGGCGGTGGCCCATCGGTGAGCGGAAGTTCGGCGCGTAGCGGAAGTAGCTGACACCGAGGTGATCCGAAGCGAGGTGCTTGCGCGCGAACCGCGCCTCGACGTCGCCGCTGCCGCCCGCCGCGGAGTCGTCCACCTCTTTGAGGTTCTTCAGTGAGTAATCGGGCACGGGTGGAGTCTAAGGGCGTCGAACCGCCCGAGGCTCGGTGGTAGGGTCGCGATGCATGGGAGAACGAACGTCATACACACCGGGTGCCTTCTGCTGGGCCGACCTCAACACGACCGACCCCGACGCGGCCAAGGAGTTCTACAGCGCGCTGTTCGGGTGGGAGGTCAACGACATGCCGGCGGGCGAGGACGAGGTCTACTCGATGATGATGGTCGACGGGAAGAGCGCCGCCGCGATCGCCGCTCAGCCCGAGCAGCAGCGCGACGCCGGCGTCCCACCGATGTGGAACTCCTACATCGCGGTCGAGAGCGCGGACCGCGCGGTGGAGCGCGCCCGCGAGCTCGGCGCCACCGTCCACGCCCCCGCGTTCGACATGCTCGAGGCGGGCCGAATGGGGGTGATCCAGGACCCACAGGGGGCGTATTTCCTGGTCTGGGAGCCGAAGCGTTTCCAGGGTGCCGAGCTCGTCAATGGCCCGGGCCTCGTGTCCTGGAACGAGCTCGCCTCACCGGACGTCGACGCCTCGGCCGAGTTCTACAGCGAGCTGTTCGGGTGGAAGACCGAGCCATTCGAGGGCATGCAGATGCCCTACATCACGGTTCAGACCAAGGACGGGCACGGCAATGGCGGAATCCGGCCGGTGATGCCGCCCGACGCGCCGCCACACTGGCTCGTGTACTTCGGCGTCGAGGACGCCACGGCCACGCTCAAGCGGGCGAACGAGCTCGGCGGGACCGCGCTGGTCGAGGCGGTCGACATCGGAATCGGGCAGATCGCGGTGGTCCAGGACCCTCAGGGCGCGGTGTTCGCGCTGTTCGCAGGGCAGTTCGAGAACTAGTCGTCGACGCGGCCGCATCGACCACATTTCGGTCGGCGCGGGTGCTCGGGGATGGCCGTTACCCTGGGGTAGATGCGAGCGGCGGTCCTGGTCATGGTGATGGCGGCGGCGATCGCGGTCGCCGGATGCGGCTCCTCGCGGGGTCAGTCCCGGGGCCAGACGACGGCGGCACGCGCCTCCGACGTCGCCGCGCAGACGACTTCCGCGGCGGGCCCGACGGTGCACGCCCACCCCCAGGCGGTCGAGCCGGTGGCGGGCGCCGGCGGATCGGCGGCAGTGGGCGCGGCCGGGAGCTCGCCGGCGGTGGTGAGCGTCGGGCCGGCGTCCGGTTCGGGCTCGGGCTCGGGCAAGCTCGCGCAGCCCGTCTCCGACGCCACCGTTCGCCAGGAGCTGGCGGCCAGCGGCCTCTCGGCCAGCGCAACGCGCGCGACGCTGACCTCCGACGGGCTCGCAGTCGCGCCCGTCGACGCGCCCCCGGCGGTCCAGGCAGTGATCCAGGCGGGCAACGAGATCGCACACCTGCCGTATCGCTTCGGCGGCGGTCATGGGACCTTCGAGGACAACGCGTACGACTGCTCGGGCTCGCTCAGCTTCGTCCTCGGAGCAGCCGGCCTGCTGAACACGACGGTCACCTCAGGCCAGCTCGAGCACTGGGGTCAGGCGGGCCCCGGTCGGTGGATCACCGTGTTCGCGGCCGCCGGGCACACGTTCATGTACGTGGCCGGGCTGCGGTTCGACACGGTGGCGCTGGCCGAGACCGGGTCACGGTGGTCGAATCGCTCGGCCGACGAGTCTAATTTGAATAGTTTCGTGGTCCGGCATCCCGCCGGCCTGTAGGGGCCTCGCTGCGCTCGGCGTCCCTGGGGCCGTGAAACCCCGTCCGGACGGTCCCGATCGGCTATGCCGCGGCGACTTCGGGCTCGGGCTCGAACTCGAGCAGCAGCTCGGCGAACCGATCGGGAACCTCGACCTGGGGGCAGTGACCCACGCCGCGCAGGAGCTCCAGCCGCGAGCCCGGGACCGCATCGAGCACGCGCTGGGCGCCACGGTGAAACACGAGCCGGTCGCGATCGCCCCACACGAGCAGGACGGGGACGGCGATCCGGTCGAGCCGGAACGGCTCGCGCAGCTCCGGGATCAGCCGGTGCGCGGTGGCCAGGTAGCCGGCCACCGTGGCGCGGCGGCGGTGGTGCCAGGTGAACGCTGAGATGGCGCCCGGATCGACCCGGCCGGGCACCGCGAACGCGAGCTGGCGGTAGAGCCGGGCCACCGCGGCCCGCAGCACGGCGCTCGGCACCGGCGAGGGGAGCGCGAGCAGCGAGCGCAGCAGTGGGTCGCGCTCGACCAGGAACAGCAGGCGCGACATCTCGAGCCCGGCGGGCGACACCCCGACGACTCCGGAGAGCAGCTGGCCGTGGCGCTCGGCCAGGCGCAGCGCCACGCACCCGCCGAGCGAGTTGCCCACCGCGATCACCTTCGTGCGCGGACGGCCCGCGACGTAGCGCGCGGCGGCGTGCGCGAACGCGTCGAGCTGGGGCAGGATCGGCCCCGACTGGAGCGTGTCCGCGGCGCCGAACCCGGGCAGGTCGACGGCGATCGCGCGCCGCTCCTGGCGGGCCAGTCGCGCCAGCGTGTAACGCCACGTATCGGCGCTGTCGGCGTAGCCGTGGAACAGGACGAGCGGTGGCCCGCTGCCCTCGAGCTCGAGCACGCGGGTTTCGTAGCCGGCGAGCGTCTGCCGGTGCTCGAACAGCGGCTGGATCACAGCTGTGTCATCGAACCGGGTACCGGGATGCTTGAGCCGGCCGCGGGTGTCATGCAGCGCTCACCCCGCGGCCGTGGCGGCGGGCTCGGGCTCGGGCGCAGGGGCCTGGGAGGCGACGAAGTCCCGGCCGCGCACGAGCACGACCGCCAGCACCGCACCCACGAGCGCGATGATCCCCCCGACGAGCAGGATGTCGTTCATCGCGGAGATGAACGCGACGTGGATCGCCGCCGCGGCGCGCGCGTGGAGCGCGTGCGGGACGCTGGCCAGGACCTGCTGGGTGCCGCCGCCCGCCACCGCGTGGCCGATCCCGTGCGCGCGTGCCGCCACCGGGGTGCTGCGGAGCGCCGTGTTCAGCTTGTCGTCGATGACGCTCTCGAAGATCGAGCCGAGCACCGCGATCCCGGTGGCGGTGCCGACCTGCCGAAACGTGTTGTTGATGCCCGAGGCCATGCCGCTGCGCTGCGGCGGGACGACGCCGATCGCGGCCTGGGCGAGCGGCGGATTGACCAGTCCCACCCCAGCGCCCGCGACGATGAAGCCCGGGAGGAGCGCCGTCCAGTCCGAGGTCGGGGTCAGTCCCCGCATCAGCAGCAGCCCCACGCCGGTCATGACCAGGCCGCCGCCGAGGAACAGCCGGATGGGGAGCTTCGTCGACAGGTTGCCGGCGAGCAGCGCCGTGAAGAACGAGATCACCGTGAACGGGAGGAAGCGCAGTCCGGTCTGCGAGGGCGAGAGGTTGAGGATCGTCTGCAGGTAGAGGACGAGGTAGAGGAACATCGCGAACATCGCCGCGGCCATCGTGAAGGCGACGATCGATGCGCCGGAGAAGGTCGGCTTGCGGAACAGCGTCAGGTCGAACATCGGGTTCTCCTGCACCACCTGGCTGATCAGGAACACGACCAGCAGCACTGCCCCGGCGGCGAACAGCGAGACGATCAGCGTGCTCCCCCATCCCTCCGAGTTGCCGCGGATGATCGCGAACACGATCAGGAACAGTGAGCCGGTGAACGTGATCGTGCCGATCCAGTCGATCCGCTTGCCCTCCGGGTTGCGCGACTCCTGCACCTTGGCCATCGTCAGCGCCACGCACGCAATCCCGATCGGGACGTTGATGTAGAAGATCGACGACCAGCCGAGGTCCTCGGTGAGGAAACCACCGAGCAGCGGCCCGACGGCGGCCGACGCGGCGATCGCCGCGCCCCACACGCCGAACGCCGTGCCTCGCTCCTTTCCGTGGAAGTCCTGAGCGAGGAGCGCGAGCGCGGTGGCGAACATCATCGCGCCACCGATTCCCTGGCCGCCGCGCGCAATGATCAGGAACAGCGCGCTCGGCGACAGCGCGCACAGCAGCGACGTCGCCGAGAACAGGACCAGCCCGATCGAGAAAATGAGCCGCCGCCCGACCAGGTCCGCGAGCGAGCCCGCGGTCAGCAGCAGCGACGCCAGCGTCAGCGAGTAGGCGTCGATCACCCACTGGATGTCGGTGAAGCTCGCGTGCAGATCGGTCGCGATCTTCGGCAGCGCGACATTCACGATCGTGATGTCCAGCAAGAGCATGAACGTCGCGATGCACACGACGAGCAACGTCCACCACTTACGTTCCATAAGTTCCGATCCTATCCGGAGGGCGCGCGGACCAAGCCCCACGGGGGCACCGATCCTGCGCGGCGCTGGGCAGCCTTCGCCACCCTTTCCGGTGCGCCGCCCTCGCAAACGGCGTTCGGCGCTCGATCTCGATGGCTGGCGCGTTCTTCGGGTGCCGCCCGGGTTGATGGGGCTGGGTCGGAACGGCTTGCTGGGGAGGGGGTGGGTGCGCTGCTGCTGCCGCGTGCCTTTTGCAAACAATCGCCGGTTCGGGCGGAGGGGGTGGCGCGAAACTGCTGCATATGGTGCGAAATGCAGCAGGGCTCAACGTTGCGGGCCGAATGTTTGCGTTTTGCACGTGCAGCACGACTTGTGCAGGTCGGGCGCACGCCGCAGCCCCAGCTTCCTCCCCCTCAACGCGCCGTTAAACCCGATCGCACCCGCCAACCCAGGCGGCGCCGGAAGAACGCGACGGCCAGAAAGCGTCAGGCGCGCCCGTACACGGGAATTACCGCCCCGCTCGTGGGCGCCGAGTCATCCGAGAGCAGGAACGAGATGACGCCGGCGATCGCCGCCGGCGAGACCCACTTTGAGTGGTCGGCCTTCGGCATCGACGCGCGGTTGGCGGGGGTGTCGATCACGCTCGGCAGGATCGCGTTGGAGCGGATCCCATCGTTCTTGTACTCCACCGCCACCGCCTCGGCGAACGCAGTCACGGCAGCCTTCGAGGCGATGTACCCGGCGGCGCCCGGAAACGGCCGGAGCGCTGCGCGCGACCCGACGCAGACGATCGAGCCGCCGTCGCCCGAGAGCATGTGCGGCACCACGGCCTGCACCATCAGATACGCGGACCGCAGATTGAGTTGGAACTGGCGCTCGAAATCCTCGACCGGAGTCTCGTGGACGCGCCCGCCCATCGCGAACCCGCCGACGAGGTTGACCAGGCCCGCCACGTACCCGCCATCCGACGACCCGCCCGCGGAGCCCGCCCGCGACACCACGCGGGCGACCGCATCCGGGTCGAACAGGTCGGCCTGGACCAGCTCGAGGCCGTCACGCTCCTGGACGCGCTCGAGCTCGCGCTCGGCCACCCACGGCACGATCACGCGCCAGCCGTCGTCGAGCAGGCGCGCGGTCACCGCGGCGCCGAGGCCGCCCGTTCCCCCCGTGACGATTGCTGTGCGCTGCATCGGCTGCCGTCCGCTCACCACTCTATCTTCGTGGCGCGATGAAAGTCCGGCAATTTGCAGACGAAATGGAGATCGCACAGGCGCTGCTCGTTCGCGAGGCGGAGGCGCGCCGGCGACACGATGGAGGCGATCTTCTGAAGCTGACGCTGGGCGATCGGACGGGGAGCGTGCCCGCGATCGTGCGCGAGAACGTCGCCGCCGCCCGCGACACCTGTCGCCCCGGGCGGATCGTGCACGTCACCGGCCGGTTCATCCTCCACCCGCGCTTCGGGCCGCAGATCGAGGTCACAGCCGTGCGCCCCGCAGACCGGGCCGAGTACACGCGCGAGGAGCTGATCGATGGACCGACCCGCGGCCCTGAGCAGATGGAGGTGGACCTGCGGGAGCTGGTCTCGACGGTCCAGAACCCGCATCTGGGGCGGCTGCTCGAGCTCGTATTCGGTGAGACCTCGGCAACGTGGGCCGCGTACCGCGACGCGCCCGCGGCCAAGCGCTACCACCAGGCCTACCGCCACGGCCTGCTCGAGCATTCCCTGACGGTGGCGCAGGCGG
The DNA here is from genome assembly GCA_036494115.1 of Solirubrobacteraceae bacterium. Taxonomy (GTDB): domain Bacteria; phylum Actinomycetota; class Thermoleophilia; order Solirubrobacterales; family Solirubrobacteraceae; genus Palsa-465. The sequence goes on from DASXOS010000012.1 coordinate 14,167, forward strand.
TGAGCACGATCTCCGCCACGTTCCCAGGGATCGACCGGGACATCGCGGTCACCGGCGCCCTGCTGCACGACATTGGCAAACTCCACTCCTTCGACGTCGACGGGGACGCGATCTCGATGTCCGACGACGGTCGGCTGTACGGCGAGATCCCTCTCGGCTACTACACGATCCGACGGTTGATCGAGACACTCGAGGAGTTCCCGCCCGAGCTCGAACAGGCCGTGCTCCACATCATCCTCAGCCACCACGGCACGCTCGCGCACGGGAGCCCGGTGGTGCCGTGCACGCGCGAGGCCGCGCTCGTCCACGCGATCGACAGCCTCGGGGCCCAGCTCGGCAGCTTCGACCGCCTCGAGAAGCAGCTCCCGGCCGGCGTGCAGTGGTCGGGCTACGACAAGGCGCTCGGCGGCGGCGCCTACTTCGCGGCCCGGATCGAGGAGCGTGAGGCGGCGTAACGGCTTCGCCACGCCTCGCGCCAAATACCCGCAAATAGCGCACCTGAACTGTCACCGCCGCTCGGTCGGTGAGCTCCCCCAACTAGAGTTGAACAGGGGATGGCAAAGGACACGGAAAAGCTGATCCGTCAGCTGTCGTTGATCTCGTACCTGATGGCCGAACGGCGGCCGGTGACGGCGCAGGAGATCAGGCGGGACGTCGAGGGGTACAGCGTCATGAACGAGGACGCGTTCGCGCGGCGCTTCTACGCCGACCGCTCCGAGCTCGAGGCGCTGGGCATCGCGCTCGCGGTCGAGAAGCCGGTCGACGGCCTCGTCGAGCAGGAGAACTACTCGCTCCCGCCGGAGAACTTTCACCTCCCCCCGATCGAGTTCACCGACCAGGAGCTGGCCGCGCTCCGCACCGCGCTACAGCTGCTCGACGGCGAGTTCGCCTACGCCGAGCCGCTGCGGCTCGCGCTCGGAACGTGGGTTTGTCGCCATTAATTGCGCAGCCATAACGGAAACGT
>DASXOS010000013.1:0-38144 GCA_036494115.1 Solirubrobacteraceae bacterium
CGCAACAACGCCGAGAACGCTGCCTACCAGGCCGAGCGCCAGCTCAAGGAGCTGGGCGACCAGGTGGACGCCTCCTCCAAGGAGGAGATCGAGGCGGCGATCAAGGCGGTCCGCGAGGTCCTGACCTCCGAGGACGCAGCCGACATCAACGCCAAGACCGAGGCGCTCCAGGCCTCGTTCCACCGGGTCTCCGAGCAGATGTATCAGCGGGCCCAGGAGCAGGCTGCGGCCAGCGCGCCGACCGACGGCGCGGCCGAGGGCGGCTCCACCAACGGTGCCGGCGCGACCTCCGAAGAGGAGGACGTCGTCGATGCCGAGGTCGTCGACGAGGGCAAGTAAATGTCTGCGGCTGAATATGACCCGCAGGTCAAGGAGGCCGCGCGCTTCGACAGCTCCGGACCCGACCATGCGGACGAGCCCACGCGAAAGGGCTCGTCCGCAGGCCGGGCTCCGGACCTGACTCCAGGCGCGGACGCTGAGCCTGCGGACACACCTAAGCCTGGGCAGGAGCCGAGCGAGCCAGAGGCCGTGGTCGAAGCTGCGGCCGAAGACCACGAGGCCAAGGTCCAGCAGGACCTCGAGGAGCTCGCCGCCAAGGCCGAGAAGGCCGACGAGTATCTGGTGCTCGCCCAGCGGACCCAGGCCGACTTCGAGAACTACCGTAAGCGCGCCGCCCGTGAGGCGGCCGCCGCCCAGGAGCGCGGCGTGGCCAAGCTCGCCAAGGAGCTGCTGCCTGCGGTCGACAACCTCGACCGGGCCCTCGAGGCGGCGCAGGCCGCCAACGGATCCCAGGCCGACGACACGCTCGTATCCGGCATCAAGCTGGTCCACGCTGACGTGATCGCGGCGTTGTCGCGCGTCGGGATCAAGTCATTCAATCCCAAGGGCGAGCAGTTCGACCCACAGCACCACGAGGCGATCGCGCAGCAGCCGGTCGAGGGAGCGGCCCCCGGGACCGTGGTCGAGGTCTACCAGCGCGGATACCGGTTCGGTGAGTCCGTGCTGCGGCCCGCCCGCGTCGTGGTCGCCGGCTAGGAGGCAGGCAACTGATGCCACCCAAGCCCGACTACTACAAGACGCTCGGGGTCGGCAAGAACGCCTCCGACGAGGAGATCAAGAAGGCCTACCGGAAGCTGGCCCGCAAGTACCACCCGGACACGAACCGCGGCGACAAGCAGGCCGAGGAGCGCTTCAAGGAGATCTCCCAGGCGCACGACGTCCTGTCCGATTCCGAGAAGCGCAAGCAGTACGACCGCGGCACCGGCCCGTTCGGCAGCTTCAACGTGCCAGGCGGCGGGTTCGATCCGAGCGCGTTCGGCAATGTCGGCGACATCCTCTCCAACCTGTTCGGAGGGGGTGGCGCCGCCCGGGGAGGACGTGGCGGTGGCGCACGTGGTGGGCCCGCGCAGATGCGGGGGCGGGATCTCGAGACCGAGGTCACGCTGAATTTCGAGCAGGCCGTGAACGGGGCTCAGGTACCTCTCGCGGTTCCGACCTCGCAGACCTGTCCGACCTGCCACGGCACTGGCGCCAGGCCCGGGACCACGCCCAAGGTGTGCCCGGTCTGCAACGGCCGCGGAATCGAGTCCGAGAGCCAGGGAATCTTCTCCATCTCCCAGCCCTGCTCGAACTGCCACGGCACCGGCACGGTGATCGAGGATCCCTGCCCGACGTGCGGCGGAGCCGGCGCCCAGCGCACCGTGCGCCGCCTGCGGGTGAACATCCCGGCGGGCGTCCGCGACGGCAGCCGGATTCGGCTCGCCGGCAAGGGTGAGGCCGGACCGCGCGGCGGTGAGACCGGTGACCTTTACGTGATCACCCGCGTGCAGGAGTCGCCGGTGTTCAAGCGCAACGGCGATCACCTCGAGGTCGAGGTGCCGCTGACGATTCCCGAGGCTGTCCGCGGAGCGGTGATCGAGGTCCCCACGCTGAACGGCACGAAGCGACTGCGCGTCCCGCGCGGGACCAAGCACGGAACCGTCCAGCGGCTGCGCGGCGAGGGGCCGCCGCATCTGAACGGCAAGGGCCGCGGCGATATTCACTACCGGTTCGTGATCGACGTCCCGGCATCTCTGTCGCCCGAGCAGGACGAGGCGATCGACCGCCTCTCGGACGTGATGAACGGCGAGGACCCGCGGGCGAAGCTGTTCGCCCAGAGCGAGACCGCACACTGATGGCGACCCGCCGCCCCCGACCTGAGACGACCCGCGTCACCCGGACGACGACGCGGGTCGAGGTCTCCTCCGATCGCGGCGTATTCATGATTTCGGTGGCCGCCGAGCTGGCGGACATGCACCCGCAGACACTGCGCATGTACGAGGCCCGCGGATTGATCGAGCCCAAGCGCTCCCCCAAGGGGACGCGGCTCTACTCCCACCGGGACGTCGAGCGGCTGCGGCGGATCCAGGGGATGACCGCCGAGCTCGGCATGAACCTGGCCGGGGTCGAGCGGGTGTTCGAGCTCGAGGAGAAGCTCGCGGCGGTGACGCGGAAGGTCGCCGCGCTCGAGCGCCGTGCAGGTGAGCTGGGAGCGGAGGTCGAGCGGCTGGAGGCGATCCGCCGTGAACTGCGCGCCGAGATCGTTCCCTACGAGCACGGCGGCGAGCTCGTCCGAAGCTCCGACCTGAAGCGGTTCAAGATCCCAATCCAACGCCCCGAGGGCTGACCTGTGCGAGGATCTGCGCGTGTTCGTTCGCCACAGGGGAGGGCGGGGACGGTGGCTCGCCGCAATGGTTGTGTGTCTGTGCGTTGTGGCGCTCGCGCCAGCGAGCGCCGCGGCCGCCGGTCCTGATGCCCACGCCACCCAGGCCGGAGCCGCGCCTGCCTCGCAGCGCCTCGAGCTCGTGCTGCCGCTGGCGGCGGACGACGGCGGCCTGGCGGCGCTCGCCACCGCAGTGACCACGCCTGGGTCGCCGCAGTACGAGCACTACCGCTCGCTCGGCTCGCTGTCACGAACCTTCGGCGCCTCTGCTGCGACCCGCAGCCGCGTCGTCTCCTACCTCCGCCGGGCGGGAGCCACCGGGGTGAAGGTCGACGCCACCGGGCTGTTCGCCGACGCGACGATGAGTGCCGGGCTTGCGCAGCGCCTGTTCGCCACCCGGCTGACCCGGTTCCACGGCGCCCGCTCGACCCGCTTCGTCGCGCCGACCACGGGCGTGCACGTTCCGGGCGCGCTGCGCGGCCTCGTCACCGGTGTGGTCGGACTGAGCACGCAGCCCCTTGCCGGGACCCCGACTCCCGTGCGGGCGAACAGCCGTTTCCGGGCCCACGCTGCGTCCCAGCCGGCATCCGCGCTCCCTCGCTCTGGGACCCCTGCGGGATGTGCCGCCGGCGCCGCCGCCGGCGAGGTGGATGGCAGCCCCGCGACCGCCGGATTCACCCCGAACCAGTACCTGACCGCGTACGGGATCCAGCAACTCCACGATGCGGGAATGCAGGGCCAGGGAGTGCGCGTGGCCCTGATCGAGATCGACGGCTACAAGTACTCCGACCTGCAGACATTCGCGCAGTGCTTCGGTCTCGGCGTGCCGGCGGTGGAGGGCTTCGGCGTGGGCGTCCGCCATCCCCTGGCCCCGGGCGGCGAGTCGACGCTCGACCTCGAGGCACTCGACGCGGCGGCACCGCAGCTGAAGGGGATCGACGTCTACGAGTCGAGCGCGCGCGCATCGAACACGCTGCGGGCGCTGACCGCCCCCCTGCAGAACCCGCACCGCAGGCCCCAGGTGATCTCGGCATCGCTGGGGTTGTGTGAGCCGGCCGTCGCGGGCGCGATCGGGACGCGGGGCATCCGGGCCACCGAGGGGGCGCTGCAGATGGCGGCGATCACGGGAATCACGGTGCTCGCCTCGAGTGGGGATCAGGGCTCGGCGGACTGCACCGCGTCCAGTGGGTTGCCGGTTCCCCGGCTGGCGGTCAACTACCCGGCGTCGTCCTGGTGGGTGACCGGCGTCGGCGGCACCAACCTGCTCCTCAACGCGAGCAACCAGATCACCAGCCAGATCGTCTGGAACGACACCAACCTCCAGCCCGGCGCGGCGGCCGGCGGAGGCTCGAGTCTGCTGTTCAGGCGTCCCCCGTACCAGAAGGGCGTGGCCACGCGCTCGCGTGCGGTGCCGGACGTGTCGATGCTCGCCGACATCGTCCCCGGCTACGCGGTCTACTGCACCGCGGCACACGACTGCGTGAGCTCACGCAATCCGAATCCCTGGCAGGCGGTTGGCGGGACGAGCGCAGCCACGCCGCTGCTCGCCGGCGGGTTCGCGATCGTGGACCAGGCGCTCGAAGCTGCCCACCGGCAGGATCTCGGCTTCGTCAATCCACTGCTCTACGAGCTCGGCCGCTCGTCGTTGGCCGGTGCGGTGTTCAGCGACGTCCTGAACTACTCGAACGACATCGGCCCCTACCTCCCGAACCGCGGCCGCCCGCTCGGCTGCTGCCAGGCCGGCTCGGGATTCGACCGCGCGTCGGGGTGGGGCAGCGTCAACCTGGCGGCCTTTGCGCGAACCGCCCTTGCATTCGAACCGGTCCAGATTCATCTCTCCGTTCCGGGCAAGCAGCATCCGCTCAAGAATCACGCGGTGCTGGCCACCGTGACCTGTGCCGGTCCCTGCAGGGTCGCGAGCTCGGCGGTTATCCGAGTCGGGCACGCGGGGCGGTTCGAAGCCGACTCGCCGATCCGCTCGCTTCCCGCCGCAGGGTCCAAGACGTTCGCGATCCGCCTCTCGCACAAGGCGCTCGACCGCATCCGTTCGGGGCTCAGGCACCACAGCAAGGTGGTGGCCACCGTGTATGGGATCACCATCACCGGCCGCCGCACGGTGGCGTTCCGCACCGGCGGCATCCGCATGCGGATCAAACGCTAGGCCGCGTCAGAGCAGGGGCGCGGGCGGTGGCGAGGCGACCGCGGCGGGCACGCTGAGCTCGGCCCATACGCGCTGCCCGTCGTTGCGCTCGGCGCCCCAGCGATCGGAGAGCTGTTGGACGAGCCTCAATCCGAGACCGCCAAACACGTCGTCGTCGGGCCTGGGCCTGGCGACGCGCCCGGAGTGCCCCGGATCGCGGACCGAGATCAGCAGGCGGTCGTGGCCGAGCTTGACCTGAATGTCGAGCAGTTCCTTCGACCCCCCTCCTGAATGCACGACCGCGTTCGAAACCAGCTCGGAGGCGACGAGCATCGCATCGCCCACCAGCCAGCCGAGGCCATTGACCTCGCGCAGCGCGTCGCGCACGGCGGCCGGCGCATTGCAATCGCACGGCAGCTCGAGGTTCAGATCAAGCTCCGGCTCCGCCGCGCCCCTCCCCGGGCGCAGGCCACCGGCAGGTCTCGGGCTCTGCTGCATCGGATAACCCCCTACTCGCACCGGGAGGCCACGCACCTCCGCGGTGATCGTTTCGTTCGCTTCCTAGGTTTGGGGTTCCCGACGCCGTCGCCGGGCAAACCGCAGAGGGCGCTCACCCGCGTGCGGCGGTGTCTCGGAGCAAGGCGGAGATGCGCTGGCGCGTGACGCCGAATTGGCGCGCGATCTCGTCCATCGTCATGCCCTCATGGTGTAGGGCCCGTGCCTCCGTGCGACGGACCCTCGTGCCATAGGAATGAAGGAGGTTCGCGTTCTCGGTGAGCAGCTGGACGAGCAATGGCCGCTGCTCCTCGGGAACGAGCTCACGCAGGGGACGACCCGACGCGTGCCCGTCACGGATTTCCCGGATGCGGTCCTTCATCCGCTGGGTCATCGCCAGGCTCTCGTCGAGTGCCCCGTCGAGGTCGTTGACCGCCGCGAGGAATGCGTCAGTTTCGTCGGTCAAGGTTGCGCGGTCTCGCAATAGCTGTTGCCGCAATGCATATTGCGCTATATTTTACGGCAGGGATCCGAGGTTCGCCAATGGCAACCGGAGATGACAAGCGTGGGGGGACAGCCACGTGCTTGACACGACTCAGATACGACTCCGACCCGACGAGAGTTGCGCCACGATGGCGCGGAGGTTCGTCGGCGAGCAGCTTCCGAAGGCGGACTCAGAGCGGCGTGAGAATGCGCTATTGGTGACCAGCGAGCTCGTGACCAACGCCTATCGGCACGGCTCGGGCACGATCGAGCTGCGGGTCAAGCCGAGCGACGGTCATCTCCTGATCGACGTCCTCGACCAGGGCAATCCGGCCGACGTGGCGATGCGGCCTGGCACCGGCGAGCTGGGTGGCTGGGGCCTGCGGATCGTGGATGAGCTGTCCACCGAGTGGGGCGTTCAGGGACGCCACACCCACGTGTGGGCGAAGCTGCCCTTGTCCTAGGCGTGTCGCCGGCCGCGGTGCCGGCGGTGATGGCGGCCGTGCCGGCGCTTGCGATGGCGCCGGCGATGGTGGGGCACGGCGGGGATAACCCGCTCGCCGATGTGCTGGGGCGGGACGCGGAGCACGAGCGACTTCGGCCGCTTGGGAAGGCCAAAATCCTCGGCCCGGTTGACGAGCTCCTCGGCGCAGCGCTCGCTCACCGCCGAGATCGTGAGCGATGGGTTCACCCCCAGGGAGGTGGGGATGATCGACGAGTCGATGCAGTACAGGCCCTCGTAGCCGTACACGGCGCCGGTGCTGTCGACCACCCCGAGGTCGGCCGAGTCGGCCATCCGGCACCCGCCGAGGGGGTGGGCGCAGTAGACGCCCTGCGTCTCGGTGAGGGCCATGAACCGGCCGAGCCCACGGCGCGCAGCGAGCCCCGCCATCACCTGGTTGGCCGCGGCGCGGATCGCCTGCGACTGCTCTGACATTGCGTAGTTGAACAGACCGAAGGCGATCGGCCCGGGTCCGGTCCGCTCGGCATTGCCGGCGCTCGAGGGCGCGTAGAAGGTGCCGTCGTTCGTGTCCTCGACCATCGCCAGGAGCTCGATCCGGTTCGCCCAGTGCGCCACGGCCTGCTTCTTCTCCAGCCCCCACCAGGAGGGGCCGCCGGGAACGGTGCGACCGCCTTCGTACAGGAAGTTCGTCAGCGACGAGAGGAAGATCTCCTGCAATGTGAACCGGGTGCCGTCGTACGCGTTACTGCGGCGCCCGACGAACCAGTCGTAGCTCATCGTCGTGATCGGCTTGCCCTTGTAGAACTCGTGGTAGGCGGGCAGGCCAAGCACCGAGCGGACCTTCGCCGGGTCGTACTCGATTGCGGCCACGTGGTCCCCATTGACCCCGAGGTTGTGGCCGACCTGCGACGAGAGCGAGGGCAGTCCGGCATGCGAACGCATCAGCAGCGGCGGGGTGCTCATCGCCCCGGCTGCGAGCACGAGCACCTTGCACTGGAGCTGCAGGCTCTGTCCGCTCGGCATGCGCGTCGGGTTCGAGCCCTCGTTGTCCATCACGTCCGCCTGCACCACGTAGCGGTAGGGCCGCGCGCTGGTCTGGCTGATCTGCTCGACCTGGAGGTTGGGGCGGACCTGGACCCCGGCGTTTTCCGCCGCCCACAGGTAGTTGGTGATCAGCGAGTTCTTGGCGCCGAAGATGCACCCCGTGTGGCACCACTTGGCGTTGACGCAGCGCTGCTCGGAGATCGCCAGCGGCACCCGGTCGCAGGTGTAGCCGGCGTGGTGCAGAGTCGCCGCCCACAGGCCCCCCGACTTCGACACCTGGTCCCAGGTCGGGCGCTGGACGCGGAGACCTTTCTCCGCCCGGGCGTAGTAGGGGTCGAGTGTCGCGCGGGAAAGCGCGGCGGGCCACATGCGCCTGTCCGGGCCGTCGCCGGGCCGCGCGTCACGGCGCTCGAAGGTCTCGGTGGGGGCGCGCAACGACGCCGCCAGGTACAGATTCGAGCCGCCGCCGACGGCGTTGGCGGTGACGACCTGGGCCCCCTGGCCCTGGATCAGCAGGTAGACATCCGACAGATGGTCGATGTCCATCGACTGGCGAAAGTCGGTGTGGCCGTACCGCCGGCCGCGCTCGAGCACTGCGATCCGGCCGGGGTCGACGCCCGCGGCGCGATAGAGCTCCGCGAGCCGCCATGCCGTGATCGAGCCCCCGAAGCCGGAGCCGACGATGACCACGTCGAAGGACTCGGTGCTCACTTCAGATAGCCCTTCCTGGTGCGCTCACGGCTGAGCGGCTTGCGGTAGGAGAAGCTGCGGTAGCCGTTCGGCGCCGTGCCCGGGAGCCCCATGACCCGGTACCCGGATGCGGTGTCCCAAGTCGCGTTCTTGATCAGCGCGGCGGCGCAGAACGCGGTGAACGGCACTGCCGCCGCGGCCTCCCACACGAGCCGGGTCGGGTTGCCGAAGTCGAGCCCGGCCAGACAGGTCGTGACGCGCGCGTCGAAACCGAGCGACAGGAAATCGCCGCCGTTCGGGAGTGCCTGCGTCTCGAGCTGGGCGAGAAACGCGGGCTCCAGCGCATCGAACCCGACCTCGGGGTGGTGATAGAGGGCCAGGGCGTCGGTCTCGACGGCCCCCGGGAGCGGGTCGGCGCCCGCGATCGCCCGCGGGTCGATCGCGTTCCCGAGGTCGGTGGTCGTCGCCTTGCGTCCGGGGAGAATCGTGTCGGCGAATGCCTGGAGGGTGGCGTCGGTGACGCTCGGATCAGCTGCTCGCGCCGGCTGGGTTCGGCTGGCGAGCGGTAGCGCCGAGGCGACAAGTGCCGCCAGCGCGGCGGTGCTGGTCCGGGTCAGGACCTGACGACGCGTGAGGAGCTCGAGCAGCCGGGCATGCTCGGTCACCGCGCGCGCCTCAGGTAGCTCGTCAGTCGGTCGGGGCGGCGGATCGCCGTGCGGTCGTAGACCGCGAGGTAGGCCACCCGGCCGTGCCTGAAGCCGGCGACGAGGCCGGGCCGCAGTCGATACGCGTGGGTGCGCTTCAGGCGCTTGGCGCGCCGGAACGCCCTCAGCAGGGCGCGCTTGCGCGTGCCCACCGTGAACGTGTGGCCGTGGCCGGCCCGGAGCACGAACCCCTGGGCGGTGGTCACGAGCATCACGGTCCGCGCCGTGCCGCTGGCCCCGAACGTGCCGCTGCGATCGGTGCGCTGTCCGACGAGCAGGGCGCCGCCGCCCTCCACGCAGTAGCCGAGGAATCCGCGCTTCACCGACTGCGGCGAGCCGATCGTGGCCCGGACCTGGCTCTCGGTGGCAGCGAGGCTGATGGGCCCGAGGCCCGTGCGGGTGACGTGACCGACGCCCGGCACGCACCTCGGGGTGGCGGACTGCTGGGCGTAGAGGTCGGGGGTCCGTTTGGCCAGCGCCACACACTGAGGGTCGACCGGGATCTGGTCGTGGGTAATGGCGCCGCCCGTCCCGGGTCCGAAGTACTGCCCGTACTGCGGCGGGAAGCCCGGCAGCTCGGTCGGATCGAAGGTCTGGCCCGCGATAGTGAAGCCGGTCACCCACGCACCCCCGTCCCCCGTCGCCTTGTTGAAGAAGTAGTGGCCCTGGAACTCGTAGATCACCGTCTTGCCGTCCGATTGGACGAGCGAGCCGCGCCAGTGGTCCTCCTGGAAGTAGAAGCACTTGGGAACGGCCGCCGCGGTCCGCGCGGGCTCCTTGCTGATGAAGTCGACGATCCCGAGCTGGGAGACGTTCTGATGGGTCTTGTCGAACCGCACGCAGTACGGGTCCGCGCCCGGATCGGGGACGGTCGCGCCGAGCCCGGCGTCCTGGATCGTGCAGGTGAACGGGTTGGTGCCGTCCCAGGGAGACGGTGGGGCGCTGGCGAGCGCGGGGGTGGCCCCGATCAGTGCCGCGCAGGCGAGCGCGATCACTGCGGCAGCCACCCTGTCCGCGGGTCCTTCCATCTACTGCCGTTCAGTGTACGGCAACGTTCATGCGAGATGCGCAGGTTTCCGGTCGGGTGGGGAAAGTCCGAAATGGGCCCAGAACCCTTTACAGTCGTGCCATAATCTAAGTCAGCTTCACTTAGATCTTGAACGTTTGACGAACACCGAGAACCCAGGACTTCTATGCATCCAGAGAGATTTACGATCAAGTCGCGGGAGGCGTTCGAGGCGGCACAGCGCCTCGCCGATGACCGTCACAACCCCCAGACGACGCCTGAGCATCTGCTCGCCGTTCTGCTCGAGCAGGAGGACGGCCTCGTCCCTGCAGTGCTGCGCAAGCTCGGGGTCGCTCCCGCCACCGTCCGCCAGAACATTGGTCCGGCGCTCGACGCGCTGCCAACGCTGAGCGGCGGCAGCGGTTCGCCCGAGGCGACCGCCGGCTCCAGCGAGCTTCTCCAGATCCTGCGCGACGCCGAGAAGGAGATGCGGGAGCTGGACGACGAGTACGTATCGACCGAGCATCTGATGCTGGCGATCGCCACGCATCCCGGCAAGGCGGGCGACGCGCTGCGCGGCGCGGGGGCCGGGCGAGAGCCGCTGCTCCAAGCCCTGTCCGAGGTGCGCGGCAGTCATCGCGTCACCGACGAGAACCCCGAGGAGAAGTTTCAGGCGCTCGAGCGCTTCGGTCGCGACCTGACCGAGGCCGCGGCCCAGGGCAAGCTCGACCCGGTGATCGGCCGCGACGATGAGATCCGTCGCGTGATCCAGGTCCTGAGCCGCCGGACCAAGAACAACCCGGTGCTGATCGGCGAGCCCGGGGTCGGCAAGACGGCGATCGTCGAGGGCCTTGCCCAGCGGATCGTCGACGGCGACGTGCCCGACGGCCTGCGCGACCGCAAGCTGGTGGCGCTCGACCTCGGCGCGATGGTCGCCGGCTCCAAGTACCGCGGCGAGTTCGAGGACCGCCTGAAGGCGGTGCTCAAGGAGATCGCCGACGCCAAGGGCCAGGTCGTCGTGTTCATCGACGAGCTGCACACGATCGTGGGTGCCGGCGCCGCCGAGGGCGCGATGGACGCCGGCAACATGCTCAAGCCGATGCTGGCGCGCGGCGAGCTGCGCGCGGTCGGCGCGACCACCCTCGACGAGTACCGCAAGCACATCGAGAAGGACCCCGCGCTCGAGCGGCGCTTCCAGCCGGTGTACGTCGGCGAGCCGACGGTCGAGGACTCGATCGCGATCCTCCGTGGTCTCAAGGAGCGCTACCAGGTCCACCACGGGGTCCGCATCCAGGACTCCGCGCTGGTGGCGGCCGCGACCCTGAGCCAGCGCTACATCGCGGACCGCTTCCTGCCCGACAAGGCGATCGACCTGGTCGACGAGGCGGCGTCGCGGATCCGGATGGAGATCGACTCCAAGCCGACCGAGATCGACGAGGTCGACCGGCACATCATGCAGCTCGAGATCGAGCTCCAGTCGCTGGGCTCGGAGGACGACGACGCGGGCACGGTGGCCCGGCGCGAGCAGCTCGAGCGCTCGCTCGCCGAGGAGAAGGAGCGATCAGCCGCGATGCACGCCGAGTGGCAGCGGGAGAAGGAGACGGTCGGTGCGGTGGCGTCGCTGCAGGAGCAGCTCGACCAGGCGCGGACCGAGCTCGAGCGCGCTCAGCGCGAGGCCGATCTCGGCCGGGCCGCCGAGCTCCAGTACGGGACGATCCCCGAGCTGGAGAAGCAGCTTCAGGCTGCTGCGGAGGCCGAGGCTTCCGTTGATGGCTCGGCTCCGAAGTTCCTCAAGGACGTCGTCGACGCCGAGGACGTGGCCGAGGTCGTGGCCAAGTGGACCGGCATCCCGGTGAGCCGCCTGATGGAGGGCGAGATCGAGAAGCTCGTCCACATGGAGGAGCGGCTCCATCAGCGCGTGATCGGCCAGGACGAGGCGGTCGAGGCGGTGTCGGCGGCTCTCCGGCGCTCGCGGGCCGGCCTCCAGGACCCCGACCGACCGATCGGAACCTTCCTCTTCCTCGGGCCGACCGGCGTCGGCAAGACCGAGCTGGCGCGGGCGCTGGCCGAGTTCATGTTCGACAGCCAGGACGCGATGGTCAGGATCGACATGTCCGAGTACATGGAGAAGCACTCCGTCTCGCGCCTGGTCGGTGCGCCGCCCGGCTATATCGGCTACGACGAGGGCGGCCAGCTGACCGAGGCGGTGCGCCGGCGTCCCTACGCCGTGGTGCTCCTCGACGAGATCGAAAAGGCCCACCCGGACGTGTTCAACACGCTGCTCCAGGTGATGGACGACGGTCGCCTGACCGACGGCCAGGGTCGCACCGTCTCGTTCAAGAACATCGTGCTGATCATGACCTCGAACATTGGGGCGGTGGGCGGCTCTCTGCGAGCCGGCGTGGAGGCGCAGTTCAAGCCCGAGTTCATCAACCGGCTGGACGACATCGTCGAGTTCCACGCGCTCACCCGCGAGCAGATCATGGAGATCGTCGACATCCAGGTGGCTTCGCTGGTCCGGCGCGTGCGCGAGCGCGACATCGAGGTCGAGCTGACCGATGGCGCCCGCACGCTCCTGGGGAACCTGGGCTACGACCCGACGTACGGCGCCCGCCCATTGAAGCGAGTGATCCAGAAGCGCCTGGTCGACCCGCTGGCGCTGGCCATCTTGGAGGGCCGGTTCGGGCCGGGCGACACGGTCAAGGTGGACGCGACTGACGATGGCGAGCTGGTGCTCGAGCGGGCGTCGGCGGTGGCGGCGGCCTAAGTCGTTTGATGGCGGTCGCTCCCATTTGGGGGCGGCCGCCTTTTGCGTTCCGTTCGGGATTTCGGCCGAGCGATCGGCACTGGATTTGCTGGGGAAGGGGGTGAGGTGGCTGCTCCGGCGTGCATTTCGCAGACATTCGGTGGCGGAGCGGGAGGGGGTGGCGCAAAAGTGCTGCATAGCGTGCGAGATGCAGCAGGGCTCGTGATTTCAGGCCGGATGTTTGCGTTTTGCACGCTCCGCAGCCGCCCTCTCACCACCCTTTCCCTAGCGAAGCTCGTTCCCCACGCCCACCGCAGCCGGCGGGCCAGCCAACGGGCTAGACCGGGACTGCCCGAGGGCGCGCGCGCCGCTCCTCGACCATGAACAGGCGCCACTCGCCCGGCACGCCGATGAGCGGCCGCACGCCACGGTCGACGAAGGCGATGTTCGACCCGACGACGAGGTCGCGGACGGTGCCGGACACGAGCACCTGGCGGGGGCCGGCCAGGTCGGCGATCCGGGCGCCGATGTGCACGGTGACGCCGGCGAGGTCGTTGCCGGCGAGCTGGCACTCGCCGGTGTGCAGGCCGGCGCGGATCTCGACGTTGAGTGAGCGGGCCACGTCGATCACCGACAGGGCGCAGCGGATCGCGCGGGCGGGCCCGTCGAACGACGCGAACACGCCGTCGCCGGTGGAGCGGATGGTGCGGCCCCGGTAGGTGGTGACCTGGCGGTTGACGAGCTGGTCGTGGTCGGAGATGAGTTCGTGCCAGCGGCGGTCGCCGAGGCGGGCAGCGGTCTCGGTCGAGGACACGATGTCGGTGAACATGACCGTGGCCAGGATCCGGTCGGGGTCGTGGGTGCCGCGGGCGCCGGTCACGAACTCCTCGATCTCGTCGAGCAGCGCGTCCGCGTCGCCGGCGAACCAGATGTGATCCTCGCCCTCGAGCTCGACGTAACGCGCGCCCGGGATGTGCGCGGCCAGGTAGCGCCCGTTGGCGGCGTCGACCAGGCGGTCGTTCTCACGGTGCAGGACGAGCGTCGGGACCTTGATCGCCGGCAGCACCGGCCGGATGTCGAGCGCGTTGATCGTCTCGAAGATCGGCTTGACCATCCCTGGCCGGACCGAGTGGCGCTCGAACTTGCCCCACCAGCGGCGGAACTCGGGATCGTGGGCGAGCGTCGGCGCGAGCACCCCGAGCGACCCACCCGACCCCCAGCCGTCGATCCAGTGCTGCCCGTAGGCCGCGACCAGCGCCGGCGGACGGCCCTCCGGGTAGTCGGGCGCTTCGAGCCATCGCGCGCAGCCCCCATAGAGGACGAGGCTCACGCACCGCTCCGGGTATGTCGCCGCGAACAGCGCCGCCATCGGCGCGCCCTCCGAGGGACCGAACAGGACCGCGCGCTCGGACCCGACCGCGTCCATCACGGCGAGCACGTCATCCATCCGCTCCTCGAGGGTCTGGGTGCCGGGGACCATGTCGGACAGGCCGCTGCCGCGCTTGTCGAACATGATCAGCCGGCTGAACGAGGCGAGCCGGCGCAGGAAGTACGCCGCCGCGGGGTGCTCCCAGTACTGCTCGATGTTCGTCAGCCACTGGGGGACCAGGATCACGTCGACGTCGCCCTCCCCGACCACCTGGTAGGCGATGCTCAGCTCCCCAGCTTTGGCGAATCTCGTCTCCGGCAAGGCCATCGCGCTACACCCATCCTCCAGCGATCGAGTGGCCCCCCGCCAACGCGCAGATTACCGGGCCGTAGGCGGACCGGGCCAGCGTGGTAGAAGTGCGCCACCAACACGTCGAGAAGGAGGACGCCGTGCCCACCTACATCATGCTGTCCACGCTCAGTCCCGAAGGCGTGCAGACGATCAAGAACAACCCCTCCCGGATCCGCGAGGTCAACCGCGAGGTCGAGCAGCTCGGCGCGACCGTCAAGGCCCAGTGGGCGACACTCGGTCAGTTCGACTTCATCAACGTGGTGGAGGCGCCCGACGAGAGCACGATGGCGCGGGTGTCGCTCGAGCTCGGGTCGCGCGGGACGGCCAAGTACGAGACGCTGAGCGCGATCCCGATCGACGACTTCATTGCCTCCATCTGAGTCGTTGCAGGCGGGGATCCGGGCAGATAGACCCGGTGTCCTCGTCGTCGGACCCGGGGCGCGGGAGCACGCGCTCGTCCAGGCGCTGCGCCGCTCGCCGCGCTCGCCCCGGGTGATCGCGGCGCCCGGCAACGCCGGGATCGCGAACGAGGTGGAGACGTTCGACGTGGCCGGCGACGATCTCGACGGGATCGTCGCCCTCGCCACCGACCAGCGGGTCTCACTGGTCGTGGTCGGGCCCGAAGCGCCGCTCGTCGCCGGGCTTGCCGACGCGGTCACGGCCGCCGGCATCGCGTGCTTCGGCCCGACCAAGGAGGCGGCGCAGCTCGAGGGCTCCAAGGAGTTCTGCAAGGAGGTGATGGTCGCGGCCGGTGTGCCCACCGCCGCTTACGAGGTGGTCACGGATCCCGACGTGGGCATGCGGGCGATCACCCGCTATCCCGTGGTGATCAAGGCCGACGGCCTCGCGGCGGGCAAGGGGGTGATCGTCGCCCCCGACGAGCGGGCCGCGCGCGCGGCGCTGGACCAGCTGCTCGTCGAGCACCGATTCGGGACCGAGCGCGTGCTCGTCGAGGAGCACCTGGTCGGCGAGGAGCTCTCGCTGCTTGCCCTGTGCGATGGCGAGACGGCGGTGCCGTTGGCCTCGGCGCAGGACTACAAGCGGATCTACGACGGCGATCGGGGGCCTAACACGGGTGGAATGGGCTCCTACTCGCCGGTTCCCGCGGTCGACGACACCCGAGCCCGCGAGATCTGCGCCGCGGTCCATCAGCCGGTCCTGGACGAGCTCGCGAGGCGGGGCATCCCGTTCCACGGCTGCCTGTACGCGGGCCTCATGATGACCGCCGACGGTCCCAAGGTGCTCGAGTTCAACGTTCGCTTCGGAGATCCCGAGACCCAGGCGGTGTTGCCGCGGCTGCGCAGCGACCTGCTGACGCTGCTCGAACGCTCGACGCAACCCGCAGGCCTGAGAGACACTGAGCTGCAGTGGACGCCGGACATGGCGGTGACCGTCGTGCTGGCCAGCGCCGGCTACCCCGAGACGTCCTCGAGCGGGGACGTGATCACCGGTCTCGAGAGGATTCCCACCGGTGTCTACGTAACTCATGCCGGCACGGCACGGCGCCCCGACGGGGCCGTCGTCACCGCCGGCGGGCGGGTGCTGAGCGTGACCGCTCTGGGGGCGGGGGCCGCCGCCGCCCGCGCGGGCGCCTATGCTGCCGCGGACATGATCCAGTTCGACGGGAGGCAGCTGCGGCGCGACATCGCGCTCCGGGCCGTGAAATGAGCGAATCACCACAGCAACAGCAGGAACCCCAGACGCTGGCCGAGCCCTCGGAGGCCTTCGAGGAGCTCGACGTCGACGCTCCGCGCGTCGCCATCTTGATGGGCTCGAAGAGCGACATGGAGACGATGGAGAAGGCGGAGACGGAGCTTCGCGAGCGTGGCATCGGCTCCGAGACCCGCGTGATGTCGGCGCACCGCGAGCCGGACACCGTCGCCGAATACGCCAAGAACGCGCGCATGCGCGGGATCCGCGTGATCATCGCCGGTGCGGGGCTGTCCGCGGCACTGCCCGGCGTCGTCGCCGCGCATACCGACCTCCCGGTGATCGGCGTCCCACTGACCAGCCGCACCTCGGTGGCCGGCGGGCTCGACGCGCTGCTCTCGGTCTCGCAGATGCCGCCCGGGGTCCCGGTCGCGTGCGTGGGGGTCGACAACGCGCGCAACGCCGCGGTGCTCGCGTGGCGGATCCTGAGCGCATAATCGAGACGTGATCTCCCGCTACACGCGAGCCGCGCTCGCCGAGGTCTGGTCTGACCACGCGCATTTCGAAGCGATGCGCGAGGTCGAGGTCGCCGCCTGCGAGGAGATGGACGGTCCCACCGACGCCGAGCTCGAGGCGATCCGCCAGGCGACCTTCACCGTCGAGGCCATCGCCGAGCGGGAGAAGGTCACCGACCACGACACGGCCGCCTTCGTCGACGTGCTCTCGGAGTCGGCCGGTCCGGCGGGTCGTTGGATCCACTACGGACTGACCTCGAGCGATGTGCTCGACACCGGGCTGGCCTTGCAGCTGCGACTGGTCGGCGAGCTCGTGCTCCCGGACGCGCGGCGCCTCGTCCAGGCGCTGGCCACGCGCGCGCGTGAACACGTCCACACCCTATGCGTGGGCCGCACCCACGGGATCCACGCCGAGCCGACGACGTTCGGGATCAAGCTCGCGGGCTTCGCGTTCGAGGCGGAGCGCAACCGGGAACGGCTCGAGCGGGCCTTCACGCAGGCGGCGGTCGGCGCGATCTCAGGCGCCGTCGGCACGTACTCGGCGACATCCCCAGACTTCGAGGCGCGGGTGCTCGGAAGGCTCGGGCTCGAGCACGAGCCCGTATCGACGCAGGTGGTGGCGCGCGATCGCCATGCCGAGCTGCTCGAGGCGATTGCCCTCGCCGGGGCGGGGCTCGAGCGCTTCGCCACCGAACTGCGCCACCTGGCGCGGACCGAGGTGGCCGAGGTGCGCGAGCCGTTCGGCGCCGGCCAGAAGGGCTCGAGTGCGATGCCCCACAAGCGCAACCCAATAAAGTCCGAGCAGGTCGCCGGCCTGGCGCGCGTCCTGCGCGGCAACGCCAGCGCGGCGGTCGAGGATGTGGCGCTGTGGCACGAGCGCGACATCTCGCACTCCTCGGTGGAGCGCATCATCCTCCCCGACTCGACGACGCTGCTGGACCACATGCAGCGCCGGGTGATAGCCCTCGTCGAGGGCATGGTGATCGATTCGGCCAGGATGCGCGAGAACCTCGAGATCACCTACGGCGCGCTGTTCTCCCAGCGGGTGCTGCTGGCGCTCGTCGAAAGCGGACTCAACCGCGACGACGCCTACCGGATCGTTCAGCGCCTGGCCCAGCAGGCGATCGATGACCGGGTGCAGCTGCGCGAGCTGCTGCAGGCCGACCCCGAGGCGGCCGGGCTCGACCTCGACGCGATCTTCGACTACGCCCCGTTCGTCCGCTACGCCGACGAGATCGTGGCCCGGCTCGACGCGATCGCGTAACTACGGCGTGCTCGGCGGGAGCAGGCTGAGGAAGCGCTGGGTCTCGGGCTGCCGGGGCGCGGTGAAGATCTGCTCGGGCGTGCCACGCTCGGCGATCAGCCCTTCGTGCAGGAAGCACACCTCGTCGGCGACCTCGCGGGCGAACCCCATCTCGTGGGTGGCGAGCACCATGGTCATCCCGTCACGCTTGAGCTCGCGCACGACCTCGAGGACCTCGCGGACCAGCTCGGGGTCGAGGGCGCTCGTGACCTCGTCGAGGAGCAACGCGCGGGGGCTCGTGGCCAGCGCGCGGACGATCGCCACCCGCTGCTGCTGACCGCCGGACAGCCGGTCCGGGTAGTCGTTCTCGCGTCCGGCGAGGCCGAAGCGCGCCAGCAGCTCGCGAGCGAGGTCGAGCGCCTCGGGCTTCGACACGCGCTGCGCCCGGCGCGGCCCGAGGGCCACGTTCTCGGCAACGCTCATGTTCGGGAACAGGTTGAACGCCTGGAACACGAGTCCGAGCCGCCGGCGCGCGGTCACCGGGTTGACCGACGGATCGGTGATCACCTCGCCGTCGAGGAACACGTCGCCGTCGTCGATCTCGTCGAGCAGGTCGATGCAGCGCAACAGCGTCGACTTGCCGGAGCCCGACGCGCCGATCAGCGCCACCGCCTCGTGCTCGGCCACGGTCAGGTCGATTCCGCGGAGCACCTCCCGGTCGCCAAATGACTTGGTGACGCCCCGCACCTCGAGGACCGCGGTCACGCGAACGCGGCCTCCCGGCGGGCCCGGTCGCGCGCCTGCATGCGGTCGAGGATTCGCGCCAGCGGGATGGTCACGCACAGGTACAACGCGGCCGCCGCGAGCAGCGGCGTGTAGTTGAAGGTCGAGGAGGCGCTGATCTGGGCGACCCGGAACGCCTCCTGGGGACCGAGGATCGACACGAGCGCGACGTCCTTCTGGAGCGAGATGAAATCGTTGAGCAGCGGGGGCAGCACCCGGCGGATCGCCTGAGGGAGGACGACGTAGCGCGTCGCCTGAGTGCGGGTCAGTCCCAGCGCGAGCGCCGCTGCCGACTGGCTGCCGTGGACTGAGTCGATCCCGGCGCGGTAGACCTCGGACACGTACGCCGAGTAGGACAGCGTCAGCGCGAGCCCGCCCAGCACAACCGGATCGGTGGGCAGCCCGGTCAGCTGGAGCGCCGGGATCCCGAACCCGATCAGGTACACCACGAGGATCGTTGGCACGCCGCGGAACACGTCGGTGAACACCGCGGCGATCAGCTTCACGGGGAACAGTGCCGGGGCGCGCGCAGTCCGGCACAGCGCGATCAGCAGTCCCACGATCAGCACGGCCGCTTCGACGATCAGGAACAGCCTGACGTCAAGCCAGAAGCCGCTCAGCACGTCCCCGAACGACGACTTGAACGCCGACCAGGAGAAGAACGTGTCGCGGACACTTGGCCAGCCCGGGCTGGTCAGGATCAGCGCGGCGAGCCCCCCGAGGACGACCGCGGTCGAGACCGCGGCGATCGTCACCGAGCGGCGGTTCTTGGCGCGCCGGCCCGCCTCACGTGCGGCCCGGCGATCCGACGCGAACGAGGGCGCGTCAGCTGAGTTCAGGGGCGTTGGCTCCACCCATCCAGCGGTGAGTGATCTGGCCGAGCTGGCCGGAGGAGCGCAGCTGGCCCACCGCCCGGTTCACGCAGCTCGTCAGCGGCGAGCCCTTGCCCAGCAGCGCGCCCCAGGTGTCGCCGCCCGGCGCGCTGAACTGGCCGACGATCTTCGCGCTCGGCACCTGCGCCGAGGTCAGGTAGAACGCCGTGGGCAGATCGACCACGACCGCGTCGACCTGGTGCTGCTTGAGCGCGGTCACCACGTCGTTGGAGTTGTTGAACACCTTGGGCTGCTTCGACGGTTTGATGTTGCTGTTGACGGCGTCGAGGCTGGTGGTCCCGATCTGGACGCCGATCGAGGCGTCCTTCAATGCCGACAGCGAGGTGGCGCCTATGTACTTCGAGCCCTTGGCGACGACGATCGCCTGGGGGGCCTGGTAGTACGGCGAGGAGAAGTCGACCTCATTCTCGCGCGGCTTGGTAATCGAGATCTCGTTGACGTCGAAATCGAAGTGCTTGGGTCCGGGCGCGTACGAGGAGTCGAACGGCTCAGTCACCCACTTGACCTGGGCGGTCGAGTAGCCGAGCTGCTTCGCGATCGCGTAGGCGACGGCGCTCTCGAAGCCCTTGCCGTTGGTCGGGTCGTTGTTCTCGAAGTACGGCGGATACGCCGGCTTGTCCGTGGCGACGGTCAGCTTGCCCTTCTTGATCGTCTGCAGCTTGGCGGGCGTGCAGGTGTTCTGGGTCGCGGCGGTGGTCGAGGTCGGAGTCTTCTTCGTCCCGCACGCGCCGAGCAGCACTAGGCAGGCGAGAACGGAGATGGTGATTGGGAGTTTGCGGATCATCAAAGTGCGCAGATGCTAACCAGCTGGGGGGTTGGCATCTGTCACAGTGAACGCATGGCCGTCAGCCGCCTCGCCCTCGCCTCGCCCACTGAGGACTCGGCGCGGCTGAGCGAAGAGGTCGAGCTCTATCAGCGGACCTACACCACGCTTCTGCGCTCGAGCGGGGAGACGCACCTGCGGATCCTCGAGTCCTCGCACCGGGCGGTGGGGCCCAGCCTGCACCCGCTGGCCGACTCGGACGACATCGATCTGGGCGCGTTCATCTACTGCATCCGCCGACTCCCCGACGGGATCCCCGGGGCGCGAGCGATCCTGATGGGGCAGAGCGTCGAGGCGTTCGGTTCGCATGGGATCGATGTCACGGGATGGCACGAGACCGAGGCCCTGGCGCGGCGCCGGCGCTGGTACGACGACGGCGCCGGCAGGTTCGCGGTGCTGCTGGCGAGCCGCTCGGACGTCGACGACCTCGTGCCGACGCTGGTCGCGTTCCAGATCGAGTGGAACAAAATCCGGGTCAGGGCCAGGGCCGCCGGGTGGCCGCCGGACGGCCCGGTCACACCCGAGAAATGCGCGGAGCTGCTCGGCGGCCAGGTCGAGGACTGGCGGCGTCTGGAGGAGGCCTGGGGCGAGCGCTTCGAGGAGCGTCTGGGGCTCATCGCGGAGGAGCGCCTGTCGCTGCGGTTGCGAATGGTCGGCGGTAGCGCGGTCGAGTACGCCCGCCTGACCCGGCGCTGGTGGACTCCGGTCCAGGCCCACCTGGCGCATGAGGGACTGACCGACCGCCCCCTGTATTTCGTCAGCTCCAACACCCACAGCCTGGTCAACATCGCCACCGGCGTCGCCCGGGAACGCGAGGACGAACTGGTGGCGTTCGCGGAGGCCGCGCCGCGCGGGGACATCATGCGCGACGAGCTCGAGGCCTTCCGCGACGGGCGGACCGAGGGTTCCTGGGAGAACTTCCTCTACTACGTGGCCCGTCAGTACTGGAGCGCGCAGGGCGCCCCGGGCAAGGCCGAGCGCCGCCGGGCCGAGCGCGCTGCCGGTGTGACACACCTGGTCTCGAGCACGGCGCTACGCGTCCCGGCCCAGATCATCCCGGTGTCCGCGGTCGCGCGGGGGAGTCTCGACCCGCGCCTGGGAGGGGTCGACGCGGACGCGCTCGCCGCCAGCGGCGCCGTGATCGTCAACATCGACTACCCCCTCGGCGTCGCCGCCTACAACATCCTGCGCGAGATCGCCGTCGACAGCGGCGCCGACCTGCGCGGGGTCTACGTCCTCGGCAAGGCCGCCACGCTGAACGCCGACGTCGGCGACGTGATGATCTCGAGCGTCGTCCACAACGAGCACTCCAACTCGACCTACTGGCTCGACAACGCGTTCAGCGTCGACGACCTCGCCGGCGACCTGCGCTTCGGCTCAGGGCTCGACAACCAGCGCGCGGTCACCGTCAAGAGCACGTTCCTGCAGAACCGCGCCTATCTCGACTTCTACTACCGCGAGGCGTTCACCGTCGTCGAGATGGAGGCCGGGCCGTACTGCGACGCGGTGTACGAGATCGCCGACGCCGATCGCTATCCCGAGGGGGAGGCGGTCAACTTCTCGAAGCTCCCGATCGACCTGGGGATCATCCACTACGCCTCCGACACCCCGTACACCCAGGCGCGCACGCTCGGGGCGCGGGGGCTCTCGTACTACGGCCTGGACTCGACCTACGCAGCGTCGTTGGCGATTCTTCGCCGCATTTTGCGGCTCGAGGGGGCGCTCTCGCCGGCTGCCGCTGCCGCGCTCGCGTAGCCTCGCCGGCCTGGTCAAAACGGCCGGGCGAACGCCGAACCCATTGCTAGGATCGACCCAGTGACCACGACTAGCGACCTCCCCCTCATTGCCTCGGGGAAGGTCCGTGAGATCTATGACCTCGGCGATTCCCTTCTGATCGCCGCGTCCGACCGGATTTCCACCTACGACGTCGTTCACCCGACGCCGATCCCGGACAAGGGCAACGTCCTCACGGGCCTCTCCACGTTCTGGTTCGAGCGCTCCGAGCAGATCGTTCCGAACCACCTGCTGTCGGTGACCGACGGCGTCCCGCAGGACGCGCGCGGGCGCGCGATGGTCGTCCGCAAGCTCGAGATGCTTCCGGTCGAGTGCGTCGTCCGCGGCTACATCACCGGCTCGGGCTGGAAGGACTACCAGGCCACCGGGTCCGTCTCCGGGATCGAGCTTCCGTCCGGCTTGCGCGAGTCCGACAAGCTGCCCGAGCCGCTCTACACCCCATCGACCAAGGCCGAGGTGGGACACGACGAGGCGATCGACTTCGAGGGCACCGTCGAGCTCGTGGGGGACCGGGCGCTCGCCGAACGTCTGCGCGACGTGTCGCTTGCGGTCTACGAGTTCTGTGCCGAGCACGCGCGCACCAACGGGATCATCCTCGCCGACACCAAGTTCGAGTTCGGGCTCGACCAGAACGGTGAGCTGACCCTCGGCGACGAGGTGTGCACGCCGGACTCGTCGCGCTTCTGGCCCGCCGACCAGTATGAGCCGGGCCGCGGCCAGCCGAGCTTCGACAAGCAGTACGTCCGTGACTGGGCCTCCTCGACGGGCTGGGACCGCAACCCGCCGGCACCACCGATTCCGGACGACATCGTCGCGCGCACGCGCGAGAAGTACATCGAGGCCTACGAGCGGATCTCGGGCGAGCCATTCGACGCCTGGCTCACGCGCACCGGAGCGCGATGAGGGCCAGGGTCCTGGTCAGGCCCAAGCAGGGAATCCTCGATCCGCAGGGCCAGGCGGTGGAACGGGCATTGCCCGCGCTCGGCTTTGCCGGCGTGTCGCACGTCCACGTCGGCCGGCTGATCGAGCTCGACGTCGAGGATCCTGACCAGCTGCCCGACATGTGCGAGCGGCTGCTCGCCAACCCGTTGATCGAGGACTACGAGATCGTCGACGCCGACGCGGCGGTCGGCTCGTGAAGTTCGGCGTCATCCGCTTCCCCGGCTCGTGCGACGAGGTCGACGCGCTCGACGCGGCCGCGCGGATCGGCGAAGCGGTGATCCTGTGGCATCGGGACCGCGATCTTCAGGGTGTCGATGCAGTGATCGTTCCCGGCGGCTTCTCGTACGGCGACTACCTGCGCGTCGGGGCGATCGCCCGGTTCGCGCCGGTGATGGAGGAGGTCGCCGAGTTTGCCCGCGCCGGGGGCCTCGTGCTTGGAATCTGCAACGGCTTCCAGGTGCTGTGCGAGGCGAGGCTCCTGCCCGGCGCCCTGTTGCCGAACACCTCGCTCAGGTTTGTGTGCCGCCAGGTCTCGGTCGAGGTGGCGCGGGCGGGGACTCCGTTCACGGGCGCGTGTGCCGTTGGCCAGCATCTGTCGATCCCGGTCAAGCACACCTCGGGCCGTTTTTATGCCCCCGAGCCCGAGCTCGACCGCCTCGACTCGGGCGGCCAGGTGCTGCTGCGCTACGCGCCCGGCGAGAACCCGAACGGGTCGCTGCGCGACATCGCAGGCGTCTGCAATGAGACCGGCAACGTGTTCGGCCTGATGCCGCATCCCGAGCACGCGGTTGACCGGCTGACCGGCTCGACCGACGGGCTGAAGATCTTCGAGTCGATGCGAGCACATGCCGCCGACCGCGTCCTCGTCTAGCTCTAGTCGACACCGCGCCCTCGGGCTCACCGACGACGAGTACGAGCTGATCCTCGAGCGGCTCGGCCGCGAGCCGAACGGCGTCGAGCTGGCGATGCTCTCGCTGATGTGGTCTGAGCACTGCGCCTACAAGCATTCGCGCAAGCTGCTGCGGAGGCTTCCCACCGACGGTCCGCACCTGCTGATGGGTCCGGGCGAGAACGCCGGCGCCGTCGATGTCGGCAACGGGCTCGCGGTGGCGTTCAAGGTCGAGTCCCACAATCATCCGAGCGCGGTCGAGCCGTTTCAGGGCGCTGCCACCGGCGTCGGCGGAATCCTGCGCGACGTGTTCGCGGTCGGCGCGCGGCCGATCGCGGTGCTCGACTCGCTGCGTTTCGGCGAGCCTGCTGAGTCCGCGCGCTCGCGCTACCTGCTCGAGCGGGTCGTGGCCGGGATCGGCCACTACGGCAACTCGATCGGCGTGCCCACCGTGGGTGGCGAGATCTATTTCGAGCGCAGCTATGAGCAGAACTGCCTGGTGAACGCGATGTGTCTGGGGATCGCCCCGCACGCGCGGCTGACCCGGGCCGCCGCGGCCGGCCCCGGCAACGTGCTGGTGCTGCTCGGGGCGCTCACCGGGCGCGACGGGATCGGCGGAGCCTCGGTGCTGGCCAGCGCCGAGCTCGGCGAGGGCGACGAGGCCAAGCGGCCGTCGGTCCAGATCGGCGACCCGTTCGCCGAGAAGAAGCTGCTCGAGTGCTGCCTCGAGCTGCTCGACCGCGAGCTGCTGGTCTCGCTCCAGGACCTCGGCGCCGCGGGCCTCACCTCGTCGGCCTCGGAGATGGCCAGCAAGGGCGGCGTGGGGCTCGACATCGACGTCTCGCGCGTGCCCCTGCGCGAGGAGGACATGGAGCCGTTCGAGATCATGGTCTCCGAGTCGCAGGAGCGGATGCTGTGCGTGGTGGAGCCCGAACGCGTCGGCGCCGTGATCGACGTGTGCGAGAAGTGGGAGACGCTCGCCACCCCGATCGGGTGCGTGACCGACTCGGGACAGGTCCGCGTGCTCGACCACGGGGTCGCGGTCGGAGAGCTTGCAGTCGAGGTGCTGGTCGACGACTGCCCGCTGTACGACCTCGACCCCGCCCCGCCCGAGAACCCGGCCGCGCTCTATCCCCCGGTGGACGCCCGGCTGAGCGGTGCCGAGTCGCCCGCCGAGATCCTGCTCGAGCTGCTGCGCTCGCCCAACATTGCCTCGCGCCGGCCCGTGTTCGAGCAATACGACCCGATCGTCCAGTCGCGAACGGTGCGTCGGCCGGACGCGGCCGACGCCGCCGTCCTGATGCTGGGCGACGGCGGCGCGATCGGCGTCTCGATCGACGGCAGCGGCCGCCGCGTCGCCTGTGACCCGCGCGCCGGCGCCGCCGAGGCCGTGTACGAGTGCTCGGCGAATCTCGCCTGCGTGGGCGCCGAGCCGCTCGGGCTGACCAACTGCCTGAACTTCGGAAACCCCGAGAAGCCGCACGTGGCCTGGCAGCTCACCGAGGCGGTGGACGGGATGGCCGAGGCCTGCGAGGCGCTCGGCGTGCCCGTCGTCGGCGGCAACGTCTCGCTCTACAACGAGGCCCCCACCGGGCCGATCTTCCCGACCCCGGTCGTGGGCATGGTCGGCGCGCTGCCGTCCGCCGAGCGGGCCGGGCAGCTCGGCTTCGCTGCCCCCGGCGACGCAATCGCGCTGGTCGGGTACTTCGAGCACTCGCTGGTCGGGTCCGAGCTGGCCAAGCTGCGTGGTGAGGCGCCGACTGGTTCGCTGCCCGGGCTCGACGGCACGTTGCTCCGAGACCTCCACGCCGCGGTCCGCGATGCCGTTCGTTCCGGCGCCGTTTCCAGTTGTCACGACATCGCCGAGGGAGGGCTGACGGTGGCGCTCGCCGAGTGCTGCCTGGCCGGCGACCTCGGCGCATCCGTCGAACTGGCCGCCGCCGGCGAGCCGGGCCTGTTCGGGGAGGCGCCGGGCTGCGCGTTCGTCGTCTCCGGCCCGGCGGAGCGCCTCGAGGCCGCCGGCCTCCCGCGCCTGCACGTGATCGGACAGGTCGGCGGCGATTCGCTATCGCTGACGGCCGGTAATTTGGAGCTGAATCTCGCAGTTTCCGATATGCGGGTGGCGCGGGATGGCGGACTCGCCAAGTTGGTCTAGGGCCGCTGCTAGCCTCTCGCGCAGAGGCTCTCGCATGCCTTCTGCGACCGATCATCGCGACGGGCCACGGGACGAGTGCGGCGTTTTCGGGATCTATGCGCCGGACCACGACGTTGCCCGCCTCGCATACTTTGCGCTGTTCGCGCTCCAACACCGCGGTCAGGAGTCCGCGGGGATCGCGACTGCGCCCCGGGGCGGGAGCATCATGGGGATTCGCGACCAGGGCCTCGTCTCGCAGGTGTTCGACGAGCACAAGCTCCGCTCGCTCGTCGGCGACATGGCCATCGGGCACGTCCGCTACTCGACCACCGGCTCCTCCGAGTGGGAGAACGCCCAGCCGATCGTCCGTGATGATCACCGGACGCTGGCGCTGGCCCACAACGGCAACCTGATCAACGCCGTCGAGCTCCACACGGAGCTCCGTGGCCAGGACGTGCCGTTCCGCTCCACCTCTGACTCGGAGATCATCGCGGCGCTGCTCGCCACTCATCCGGCCGAGCGCATCGAGGATGCGGTGGCAGAGGTGCTCCCGCGCCTGCGCGGCGCCTTCTCGACCGTGGTCATGACCGACGACGCCGTGGTGGCGTTCCGCGACCCGCACGGGCTGAGGCCGCTGGCGCTGGGGATGATCGAGCGCGAGGACGGTGAGGCCTCCTACTGCGTGGCCAGCGAGTCGTGCGCGTTCGACCTGATCGGCGCCACCTTCCTGCGCGAGGTGCACCCCGGCGAGGTTGTGACGCTCACCGACCGCGGCATCAAGACTCGCGTGGTGGCCGGCGACGAGCGCAAGGCGTTCTGCGTGTTCGAGTACATCTACTTCGCGCGCCCCGACTCGCGCCTGGCCGGCACGGTGCTGCAGGTGGCGCGGGCGAAGATGGGCGAGATCCTGTGGCGGGAGGCGCCGGTGCAGGCCGACCTCGTGATCCCCGTGCCCGACTCCGGTAACGCCGCCGCCCGGGGGCTGGCCCGCGCCGCCGGGCTTCCTCAGGACGACGGCTTCATCAAGAACCGCTACGTGGCGCGGACCTTCATCCAGCCCGGCCAGGAGCTGCGCCGACACGGGCTGCGCCTCAAGTTCAACCCGCTGCCCGAGGTCGTGGCCGGCAAGCGGCTGATCGTCGTCGACGACTCGATCGTCCGCGGCAACACCACCCGCCAAATCGTGCAGATGCTGCGCGATGCCGGCGCTGCTGAGATCCACCTGCGGATCTCAGCCCCTCCGATCAAGCATCCCTGCCACTACGGGATCGACATGTCGACCCGCGAAGAGATGATCGCCCACGGCCGCAGCGTCGAGGAGGTCGCGGCCGAGCTCCAGGCCGACTCGTTGGCGTACCTGTCGCTTGACGGGGTCTACGAGGCGGTGGGCGGCACGCGCGAGACGCACTGCGACGCGTGCTTCAGCGGCGAGTACCCGCTCGAGGGCACCGAGGAGGAGGCGAACGGCAAGTTCGCGCTCGAATCCTCGCTGCCGCTGGTCCGCGCCTAGTTATTCCAGGCGCCGGGCGTGTCGCCGTACGGATTGCGGTACGGGTGATGGCTGATTGCGCTGGGGCCTGTCGCCCGGATCGTCATGACGACCACGAAGAACAGCACGAAGAGCGCCCCGATGATCGCGATGGAAAGCTGCATGGCTGCCTCCTGATTGGATTGGACGCAGCGCCCCAATTCCTCCACTGATCAGTGTGCTCCCGCGGGCGTCCGCGCGATGTGAGCTTGGGCACAGAGGGGACCTCCGAGCCCGGCGCTATCGTCGCCCGCCCATGAATCCACGCGACGCGCTGCGCACGACGTTCGGCTTCGACGGCTTCCGGCGGGGCCAGGCGGAGGCGGTGTCAGCGGCGCTCGCCGACCGCGACGCGCTCGTGGTCATGCCGACCGGCTCGGGCAAGTCGCTCTGCTATCAGCTTCCGGCCCTGATGCGCGACGACCTCACACTCGTGGTCTCGCCGCTCGTCTCGCTGATGCAGGACCAGGTGCAGGCGCTGGCGACGGTCGCGCCGGGACGCGTGGAGCTCGTCAACGCCCAGCGCGCCGGGGCGCTCAATGCCACCGCGGTCGCGCGAGCGGTCGAGGGCGAGACCCGCTTGCTGTACGTGGCGCCGGAGCGGTTCGGCCTCCCACGCTTCGCCGACGCCATCTCCCAGGCCCGGATCGGTCTGTTCGTCGTCGACGAGGCCCACTGCGTCTCGCAATGGGGCCACGACTTCCGGCCTGACTACTTTTCGCTGGCTCAGGCGGCGCGGCGCCTCGGAGCGCGCGCGACGATTGCGCTGACCGCAACGGCCACTCCCCAGGTCGCGGACGACATCGCGCGCCGGCTCGAGCTTCGAGATCCCGTCCGGGTCACCACCGGCTTCGACCGGCCCAACCTGAGCTTCGCCGTCGTGCGCTGCGGCGGTGCGATCGACAAGGAGCGCCGGATCGCAGCGGCGCTGGGCGAGCCCGGCGCCCTGCCGGCGATCGTGTATGCGGGCACGCGCGACGTGTCCGAGCAGCTCGGGCGTTCGCTGTCGGCGGCGCTCGGCGAGGAGGTACTCGTCTACCACGCCGGGCTGCGCCGCGACGTGCGGGCGGCCACTCAGGAGCGGTTCATGAGCGGCGAGGCGCGGGTGATCGTCGCCACCAACGCGTTCGGGATGGGGATCGACAAGGCCGATGTGCGCACGGTGTGCCACGCGTCGGTCCCGGGCTCGCTCGAGGCCTACTACCAGGAGGCTGGGCGCGCCGGCCGCGACGGCCGTCCTGCCCGCTGCCTGCTGTTCGCCGAGCAGCGCGACAAGGGCCTGCACGTGTTCTTCATCGAGCGGGCCCGTGTGGAGGCGAGCGCGTTAGAGGGGATCGCGGAGCGGTTGAAGTGGGCCGGGCTCGACGGCACCTACGACGTTCCGATGTCCGAGATGTCGGGGCTGCTCGGTCCCAAGGCGCACGAAGACGGCGTGCGCGCGGTGATCGGGCATTTGGCTCGTGCCGGCTTCGTGGCCCCGCGGCCGGCACCGCCCGACCGCGCCGCCGGGCGGATCGTGGGGGAGTGGGACCGGCGAGCGCTGGCCATGTGCCTGACCTCGGCACGGGATGCCGAGCGCGCGCGGTGGAACCAGTACCGCTCGATCTGGGAGTACGTGGAGCGTTCGCAGTGCCGGCGGGTGGGGCTGCTCCGCCACTTCGGCGATCACTCAGCGCCGGCCCCGGACGTCGACTGCTGCGACACGTGCATGCCGTCGGTGGCGCCGTCGGAACCCGTGGCCGTGTCGCGCTCTGCCGGGACCGCGTCGCACTCGCCCGGCTCCGGCGGCCTCGATGACGCGATCGTCGAGGTGGTGCGGGTCGCTCGTCCAGCCGTCGGGCGGACGCGGGCGGTCGAGATTCTGCGCGGCGGCCGCTCGAAGGTGATCGCCGAGCATTCCTACGACGCGCTGCCGGTATACGGGAATTTCGCGCACCTGCGTTCGGCCGACGTGCTCGGGCGTGTCGACGAGCTGCTCGAGGCCGGCACGCTGCACTCGACCGGAGGCCGATTCCCCAAGCTGCGCGCGGCATGAACGTCGTCGTCCTCGCCTCGGGAGAGGGGAGCAACCTCCAGGCTCTGCTCGACACCGTGCACGGCCGCGACGAGGTGGTGATCGTGGGGGTGGCTTCGGATAAGCCGGGCGCCCGAGCTCTCGAGCGCGCCCGCGACGCGGGCGTGGCCACGGCCGCGTTCGAGCTCGACCAGTACCGCGACCGCGCGGACCGCGATGGGGCGATCGCCCGCTGGGCGCTCGACCGCGACGCCGGGCTCGCGGTGCTCGCCGGCTACATGCAACTGCTCAGCTCCGGCTTCTTGACGGCGTTCCCGAGTGGCGTGATCAACGTCCATCCGGCGCTGCTGCCGGCGTTCCCGGGGTTGCACGCCGTGGAGCAGGCACTGGCCTACGGGGTCAAGGTATTCGGGGTCACCGTCCACTACGTCGACGACGGCGTCGATACCGGTCCGGTGATTCTCCAGCGGGCGATCGAGTTGCCCGACGCCCGCGTGCCCGAGGATGTGCTCCCGCAGCTGCACACGATCGAGCACGACCTGCTCCCCGAGGCGGTACGGCTGATCGCCCGGGGCGCCGTCAGCGTCGACCCCGCCAACCCGCGTCGCGTGGTGGTCGAGCGATAGAGTCGGTGGCGATGGAACAGGGGATCCAGCCAGCGGCGCGGTATGACACCACGGCCCCTGGCGAGGTCCGGATCGGCCGGGCGCTGCTGTCCGTCTCCGACAAGACCGGGATCGTCGAGTTCGCCCGCGGGCTGGCGGATCTGGGCGTCGAGATCGTCTCCACCGGCGGCACGGCCGGCACGCTCGAGGAGGCCGGCATCACGGTCCGCTCGATCACCGACCTGACCGGATTCCCGGAGATCATGGACGGCCGGGTGAAGACGCTCCATCCGAAGCTCTACGCCGGGTTGCTCGCCGTCCGCGACAACCCGGAGCACATGCAGGCCGCCGAGGAGCAGGACGTCGAGTTCGTCGACCTCGTGTGCGTGAACCTCTATCCGTTCGAGCGCACGGCGGCGCAGCGCGGGGTTCTCGACCAGGAGGTGATCGAGAACATCGACATCGGCGGCCCGACGATGATCCGCGCCGCCGCCAAGAACTTCGCCTTCTCGGCACCGGTGGTCAGCCCCGAGGCCTATGACGCGATCGTGGCCGAGCTGCGCGAGCTCGACGGGCGCCTGTCGCTGGCCACCCGGGAGAACCTGGCGGCCGAGGCCTTCGCCTACACCGCGCGCTACGACACGGCGATCGCCCGCTGGTTCCAGGAGAAGCGCGAGGACTTCCCGCCCCTGTTCGTCCGGGCCTTCGAGAAGGTGCTCGAACTTCCCTACGGCGAGAACCCGCACCAGCGCGCCGCGTACTACGCGCAGGTCGGCACCCGCACGCACGTGCTCTCGATGGTCTCCCAGCTCGGCGGCAAGGAGATCTCGTTCAACAACGTGCTCGACCTCGACGCGGGTCGGCTGCTGCTGGGCGAGTTCCAGATTCCGGCCTGCGTGATCATCAAGCACAACAACCCGTGCGGGGTGGCGGTCGGCGCCACGCCCCTCGAGGCGTACAAGCGGGCGTTCGCGTGCGACCCGTTGTCAGCGTTCGGAGGAATCATCTGCCTGAATCGCCGAGTCGACCGAGAGCTCGCCGAGGCGCTGACCGGGCAGTTCATCGAGGTGCTGTTCGCGCGGGGCTACGACGACGACGCGCTCGAGGTTCTCCAGACCAAGCCGAACATGCGCGTCCTCGACGACCGCGAGCGGCGCACGGCGAATCTGATCGACCCACAGCTGCGCCAGGTCGTGGGCGGGATGCTGGTCCAGGACCGCGATTCGACCCCCGAGGAGCGCGGCGACATGCAGGTCGTGTCCGAGCGCCGTCCGACCGAGGGCGAGTGGAATGAGCTCTCGTTCGCCTGGAAGGTGTCCAAGCACGTGAAGTCGAACGCGATCGTGCTCTCGAAGGACCTCGCGACGGTGGGCATCGGGGCCGGCCAGATGAGCCGCGTGGACTCGGTCCGGCTGGCGATCGAGAAGTCGCGCTCGGAACTGACCGGCGCGGCCATGGCCTCCGATGCGTTCTTCCCGTTCTCGGACGGACCGGAGCTGGCGATGGAGGCCGGGATCACGGCGATCATCCAGCCCGGCGGCTCGGTCCGCGATCCCGACGTCGTCGCCGCCGTCGACGCGGCCGGCGCGGCGATGGTGTTCACCAGCCGCCGGCATTTCCGGCATTGAGCCCGTCCATCGAGCGCCTGGGCGGTGACCCGCCCTCGCCGTTCGAGCGCGACTACGGCTTCAGCCGCGTCGTGGTGGCTGGCGGTTTCGTGCTGATCGGCGGGACCACATCCGTCAACGAGGACGGCGTCGTGGTCGGTGATACGCCGTACGAGCAGGCCGTCGAGATCATGCAGAAGATCGGCGGCTATCTCGAGCGCGTCGGCGCCCGTCTGACCGACGTCGTCCAGACCCGCTTCTACGTGACCGACATCTCGCGCGCCGACGACGTCGGCCGGGCATTCGGCGAAACCTTCGGCGAGATCCGCCCCCTGATGACGATGATCGAGGTCAGCGCCCTGATCGATCCCCGGATGCTCGTGGAGATCGAAGCGGTCGCGGTGGCGCCCAAACCCTGACCTGCGCCATGATGAAGGCGACGCCGCCGTAGCTCAGCTGGCAGAGCAGCGGACTTTTAATCCGAAGGTCGTGGGTTCGATCCCCACCGGCGGCATCGGGAACGAGCTCCTGCCACAGCCGGGGGAAAGGAGCGCGCACCGAGCATGCTGCTCGGCGGCGGGCGCCGGAGGCTGTTGATCGAGCGCCTGCTCACCCGGCGTGTTCGCCACGGTGGGCGCCGGGGCCGTCGGCACCGCGATCATGTCTCGAGCAACGCGGCGGGCTGCATTGTCGGCCTCGTCGCGTCGCAGGTCGCGGTGGTCTTGTCGGCGGTGCGTTGGTCATCGCGCTGGCGGTGGCGCGTTTCGGTCTCGGCCGGCTCACTGGAATTGATTCGGTCGCCGTATGGCGATAGGCTGCGACCGCGTGATGACCTGGGGCGGGGTTTCCACCGTGCAGAGGCGATGATCGAGTTTCCATGCCGGCTTCGGCCGGTTCGGGCCGGGTCCGCTCCCGGTTTATCAGTGGGGGGAGGCGCCTCGACGCTGACCTTGCTGCGCGCTGGTCGCGGCGAGGCAGGGGGGTCTGTTGCCCCACACATTGGATGGACACGGTTGCCGGCGGGGCGGTCGTCGACGCGCCAGTCGCGTCGCGGGCCTTGGGGGGATCGGCACTCGCGAGAACTTGACACCGAGGGAACGGAATCCTTCATACCAAGGGAAGGAATTAACGTGAGCATCTTTTCTGTGAAACGCGGCGCGATCGCGCTGGCCGCTGTCGGGGTGGTCGCCGGCGGCGGAGCCGCGGTTTCGGCGGCGACGAGCACGCCTCCGTCGAGCACCGTCTACGAAGGCTGCCTGAACCGTAGCCTCGGCGCTCTGTACAACGTGCAGGTCAACCCGAGCTCCGCGCCGCGCTGTCTCAGGGGCGACACGCTGATCAGCTGGAACCAGACCGGACCCGCCGGCGCCGCGGGACCGAAGGGCGATACCGGGCCCGCGGGACCGAAGGGCGATACCGGCCCGGCTGGTGCCGCGGGACCGAAGGGCGATACCGGACCCGCCGGACCGCAAGGGCAGGCTGGACCGCAGGGGCCGCAGGGATCCACGGGCCCCGCCGGCGCCAATGGCAATACGGTGCTGAACGGGAGCGGGCCGCCCGCGGATGGGCTGGGCTCGGTTGGCGACTTCTACATCGACACCTCGGCGAACGCTATCTACGGGCCTAAGACCGCCGGTGGATGGGGAACCTCGGCGAGCCTCGTCGGACCGAAGGGCGACCCCGGCCCGCAGGGTCCGACGGGCAACACGGGTCCGCAGGGTCCGACGGGGAACACTGGCCCGCAGGGACCGGCCGGCGCTACCGGCCCGCAGGGACCCGCCGGCACCAACGGAGTCAGCGGCTATCACGTCAGCGAGGCCTCGATCCCGGTGCTGAACGGAGGGAACGTCACGGGCACCGTCCCGTGCCCCCCGAATACGGTTCCGACCGGAGGCGGCTGGCGCCACGACGGGGATCCGTTCGCGAACACGATCGTGAAGCAGTCGAGCATCAGCTCTGACGGAAGCGGCTGGGTAGGCTCGGTAATAAACAACTCGGGCAGCACGGTCAACTTCACCCTGTCGGTGATCTGCATAACCAGCCCGTCGTCGTCGAGCGACAGCGCGCTGGCGCGCCCGCAGTCCGCGAAGCCCACCTTCCATCTCGTCACGTCCACCGCACGTTGACCTAACGGCCGCCGCTCCCGGGCTCTGAGGCTCGGGAGCGGCGGTACGTTACGTCTCACGGCGTAGGCCTCCTTCGCCTTGCAGGAGGGCGAGGGAACCTACGCCGTCGCCATGACGACACCTGGCGCTATCGAGCACCGTTGAGACCGAGACGTGACTGACGCCAGCATGAGCATGTCAGGTAGCTCCTATTTCGTGGATGCGGCAGTCTCGCTCTCGGGCCGTGTTAGCGCGTGCACTGCCGGCGCGATCGCGGTCCTCACAAGCCGCCTGCTTGACTTGGCCGAACGCTGCGCGCATGGCACACGTTCGAATGGCAGCTCGCTCAATACCAATCGGACTGCCCGCATACGACGCGACTGTGCAGGTGACTGGTCTGGCCAGAAGTGCGAATCTCTCGCTCCGTGGCGATCACCTCGGAGAACCGGCACGACCCAGCCGTGAGTATTCGGTCGGCGAACTGTCGCCCAACCGAACGGGGACGACCGATGGCATCTCGCGCTCGTACAGCGGGACGAGGTCTTAGGTCATCCTGGATGCCTGACAGAGGGCCGGCGGTCTCCCGTGTGGTGACCGGACTTACGCGTCGTCGCCCACGCGGCAGTCTCGCTCAGACTGCACCTCTTCGCGCGGACCATTAGCCGCGCCGGCGTGACCGCTTGAGTCGTGGAGCGGTCGCGGGTGACCAGGCGGCACGCCGACCGGCAGCCTTCCATTCGTGGCCGCGCGGCCGTCTTGGCGCCGGTCCAGCCATCCTCGCAATGCGCGGGAAGCACGTGAGTTCGACGGCCGCCAGCCGCGTTAGGCCAGCAGCTGGGAAGGTCCGCCGACGGCGCTGACCTGGCTGGGCGCGCCGTCGAAGCTAAGCGTCGATTTTCGTGTCCCGAAATCTGTCTCGAACCCGGGTAATAGCTGCACCGGGATTGCGTGGCGGGCGGGTCGTCTCGACGAGGTGTTCGTCACCGACGGCGGCAGCGTCGGCGAGCAATGCATGCCGCAGTTCCAGTGACGGCTGGCCCAATCCAACACTCTGCAGCGACCATCGCCCGAGAGCTTGGAGGTATGGTCGACGAATGGCAAAGCTCGGGGTTAGTCGTGAGGTCCTCGCGGGCATGCTCCGCCAGCACGGCGAGGATGATTTGGCAGAGCGTGCGCTGTCCTTGTCAGATGACGAGCTAGCTCGGATCGGGACGCCTGGCGCCTACTACGCCTTCTCTGAGGACGCGATGGCGCTTGGAGGCAGCATGGGCGGTACCCGGGCACTGTCGCTGGCCACGATCGACGTGCTGGAGGACGCGGGGCGCGATCTGCGCTGGAGCCGCACTGAGTGGGAGCGGGAGGGAAGCTCGTTCGATCGGTTCGCGGAAGACGACGTCGTGAGAGACCGAGAGCTTCGGCATCATGCCGCGGAGCAACAGATACCTGCTGACGAGAGCAAGGTAACGCTTGACACTGTTGATCCTCCAGCGTACGGACCTGCACCGCGGGACGCTACGTCTCTGATGGGGCGGTGTCACGAGTTGCGGACCAAACCGCTCGTGGACTTCACGGTCGAAGACCTACGCATCATGATCGGACAGCAGGTCGCTCTAAGGCGACTCGTCCCACTCGCGCTCGAGCGACTACAACCAGACCCGCTGGTGGAAGGCGATTACTACTCCGGAGATCTGCTGGCCAGCGTGCTTCGAGTGGACGGCGCGTTCTGGGAACGGTCGCCAGATCTCGACGTGTCGGTACGCCAGCTGACGAGGGACCTTCATGAACGATCGAAGCAAGAGCCAGGATTGCGGGAGCTCATCGACACATTCATACGAGACCATTCAGCTCGGCGCCGGACCTTCCGAAACGATCCTGAGCTGCAATCGCTTTGATCGACGTGCGAACGGCCTGTCGACGCCAAAGAAGCGGTCTGTGACGACTCGGGGTGTGCGATCGTAGCTGCCGTAGGATGGTTTTCGTGAGGATGGCGCCGAGGTCATTCATCGCCGTCGGTATCGCTGGTGCGGCGATCGTTCTCGGTTCCGGCTGCGGTGTCACGGGCGCCAGCGATGCCCAGGTTATGACAGGCACCAGCGCAAGCTGCGCCGGCCTGAAGCCTTCACTGCAGTACAGCCAGGCGAGACTTGTAGTTCTCGCAAACGCGCTTGCGGGGCCGACCGCCCGTCGCGGAGCGAAGAACGTGCTGCTTTCTCCCGCCAGGATGCGCATCATCCGATACCTCAAGGGGCACGGTCGATCGACCATCACCGTCCAGACCGCCGTGACAAAGCACGGCACGACGGTGACCGAGTCTGAGGATGCGATCGAGCCAGTCGCGGGTCAGCGCTGGCACCTCTTCCTCACAGGGCGGCGCCAGCCGTATCGAACGTCGATTTGTGCGGGAAGCCGACGCGTCGGCTCAGCCCGGCAATGAGTGGTCAACCGCCCCAAGAGCCTTGTGCCGCTGTGATCGAGAAGCGGTAGCTGTCGGATCTCGATCAAACCCGGAGCCACCGGCACCGGCGGGAAGATGCCCGGCCCACGCTTTGGGGATGTTCGCTTCAAGCGGTGCCGTCGCCCAGCTGACCGCGGTGGTTGTGGCTCGGGGCCGGCACCGAGCTGGTGGAAGGTGACTGCCGGGCTTAGTGCGCGGCGTACAGGTGCCAGGGGTCTCGGAGCCCCTTCAGTCGGTGCTCGCCTGCGTCCTCGAACTCGAGGCCGCTTCCGGCGGAGAGGTCCCGCACGGTCGACGACACAAGGACTTGCGATGGTCCGGCCGCCGCGGCGATGCGGGCGCCGAGGTGGACGGCAACTCCGTGGATGCGGGCGCCGTCGCTTTCGACCTCGCCGGTGTGGACGCCTGCTCGGATCTCGAGTTCAAGTGGGCGAACTGACTCGATGATCGCCTGCGCACATCGGACGGCCGCGGCCGGCCCGTCGAACGTCGCGAACACGCCGTCCCCCGTCGAGACGATCTTGCGACCGCGCTGACGCGCGATCGCTCGTTCCACGATGCGGTCGTGTTCGCGCAGCCGCCGACGCCAAGTGGCGTCGCCGAGAGCAGCGAGATGTTCCGTCGATCCGACAATATCTGTGAAGAGCACCGTTGCGAGACGTCGATCGCTGTGCCTTACCGTGCCCGGCCCGTCCGTGACGAAGTTCTCGACTTCGACCAACAGCCGCTCGACGTCCCCGAGCCACGGGATCCCGTCGTCGCCTTCGAGCTCGACGAACCGCGCGCCGCGGATCCTGGAGGCGACATAGCGGCCAGCTTCGATGTCCTCGACCTGGTCACCGGTGCGATGCAGCACGAGCGTCGGGGCCTGAACGACCGGCAGCACCTGCCGAATGTCCGTGTCCTTTGAGTTCCGCATCACCATCTCCGCTGAGGACGGGGTCGCCGCGAGTCGCGAATATGTGATCCAGTGTTCAAGTTCATCCGGATCGTCGAGCATCGTGGGCCCCATCCAACGCGCATTGCTAACGATCCAGGCGCGAGTGCCCCAGCCGTCGCGGATGCTCGTCAGCCACTCCGCCCAGCGCGACTCCGTCCACCCCCACGGGTAGTCGTCCTTCGGCATCTGCGCGGGCGACGAGCTGAACAGCACCAGCGACGAGACCCGCTCTGGGCGAGTCGCAGCGAACAGAATGGACGTCACGCATCCGTCCCAGAGGCCGAATAACGTGGTTTTCGGCGAACCGACCTCGTCCAAGACGACCTCGACGTCCTCGAGCATCGTCTCGATCGACGGCGGTGCGGAGATGCGATCGGACAGACCGGATCCGCGTCTGTCCATCAATATCAGCCGCGAAAAGCTCGCCAGGCGCGCAAGGAAGCCGGCGAACGAGGGATAGAGCCATGCGTATTCGATGTTGGAGAGGAAGCCGCTGACGAGCATAAGATCATGGGGCCCTTCACCAGCTACCTGATAAGCCAGCGATGCCTCGCCGTTGCGGGCGTACCGCACATCGGCGCGCATCACCTCACAGCCAGCCCCGTGCTCGACAGCCCACACCCCAAGCGTACGCCAAACGCATCCGATCGGTCAGAGCGCGCAGTGCGCCCGGCGGTCACCCCGCTTGCGGGCCCCTCACGCCGGGTCCTCCGGAGACTGTCGGATCGGGCTAACAGCATCGACGCCGACGCAGCCGTCATCCCGCGGGATCCGCCGGGCAACCCGGAAGCGGGCCCGACCAGCCGTGGGGCTGAGCGGAGTCAGTTGTTCGGCCAGGCCGCCGCTCCGCCACTGCAAGCGGCAGTCGCCCTCTCAGCCGACGCCTCCGCTAAGCGACAGTCAGCGCCGGCAGCCGCAACACTGCCCGCGCGTCAACTGGGGCGCATCCTTGGGAGAGTACGGACTGCAGGATTGGACGAGGACCAGCAGCGAATTCCCGGCGGCGAGCGGTGACGCCGAGGCAGCGCAGAG
>DASXOS010000014.1:0-32952 GCA_036494115.1 Solirubrobacteraceae bacterium
GAGCTCGAGGAGGTCAACGTCATCCAACGCGTCGAGATCGGCGCCGGCATCACCCGCTACGAGCCACTGCGCCACGGTCGCGGGCATCACCACCACCTCGTCTGCGAACGGTGCGGCCGCCTCGAGCCATTCTCAGACGAAGGACTCGAGCGCGCCATCAAACGCCTCTCCGCCCGCGTCCCGCTCGATGTGTCCGAGCACGAAGTCGTGCTCCGCGGCGCCTGCTCAACCTGCGCCAACTAACCCCTCGTCCTTGAGGCTACCTGGTCCAATTCTGCCGACTCTGCGCCAAACCGGTGCAGGAGCTTCAGTAGTCGGGGAGACAGGATTTGAACCTGCGACCGCCCGGCCCCCAGCCGGGTGCGCTACCAGACTGCGCCACTCCCCGTGGTCGTGAGCTGATTCTACGCGGATGGGAGCGAAGGACCTGAAGAGCGGGCGACGGGGGTCGAACCCGTTCCTAGAGCTTGGAAGGCTCCCGTGCAACCGTTAACACCTCGCCCGCGGGCAGGTGGAATGGTACCCGCCGCCGGTCAGCTCGCGGGGGTCGCGCGGCGCTCCTCGGTTGGAACTGAGCCGTCGCGGACAAGATCCGGGGGCGGCCACGGCCCGGTCCAGTTGTCGAGCGCGCCGTCGAGCGTGATCACCGAACCGGAGAACGCCGGGCCGAGCGGCGAGGCCAGCAGGGCGATCAGCCATCCGTACTCGGCGACCTCGCCGAGGCGCTGCAGCGGCACGGACTCGGCGGCGCGCCGCCACAGCTCGGCCGGGTACTTGCGCAGCGACTCGGTGGCGAAGCGACCGATCGCCACCGCGGTGACCGAGACGCCGTCCGGCGCCCACGTGGCCGCCAGCTCCCTGGTGAGCGACTCGACGGCGGCCCGCGCCGCCCCGGTGTGCGCCATCGCCGGGAAGCCCTGGTGAGGCGACACCGTGACGTTGACGATCGTGCCCCGCCCGGCCGGCTTCATGGCGAGCTCATGTGCCGCGTGGCACATCGCGAGCGTCCCCCCCACGTTCAACCGCTGCACCGCGCGCCACCCCTTGGTGGTGATCCCCTCGGCCGGGACGAAGTACTGGCCGCCGGCGTTGTTGAGCACGAAGTCGAGCCGGCTGTGACGCTCGAGCGCGGCGCGGACGATGAGCTCGGCCCCCTCGCGCTCGCGGATGTCCCCGGTCACCGGCGTGCAGCGCTCTCCGATCTCGGCGGCGGCCGCCTCGAGCATCTCGGCCCGGCGGCCCGCGATGACGACGCGAGCACCGCAGCCCGCTAGCTCGGTGGCCGCCGCCTTACCGAGGTTTGTGCCACCGCCGGTGACGATCGCGACCTGTCCGTCGAGGACACCGTCGGCGAACACGCTCGCCGGCACTACTCCCCCATCGCCTTGATGACGAGCCGCTTCGGTCGCCCCCCGTCGAACTCGCAGTAGAAGATCTGCTGCCAGGGGCCGAGGTCGAGACGGCCGTCGGTCACGGGCACGATCACCTGGTGGTGGACGAGCAGGTTCTTCAGATGGGCGTCGCCGTTGTCCTCGCCGCCCCGGTGGTGGCGATAGTCGCCGGGGTCGGGCAGGAGCTCGGCCGCAACCTCGTTTGCGGGCGGGCGCCAGCTCGGCGGCGCCACCTTGTCGAGCCACTCGAGCGTGTCCTCCTGAAGGCCGGGCTCGTCGTCGTTGATCCATACCGCCGCGGTGATGTGCATCGCCGCCACGAGGACCATGCCCTCACTGATCCCCGCCTCGTCCACCGCAGCAGCGACGTCCTCTGTGATCCGGATGAACTCGCGGCGACGCTCGGTGTTGAAGGTGCGGTAGACCGTGTTGAACTTCAAGCGGGGGAGCCGGGATTCGAACCCGAATTCACGGTTTTGGAGACCGTGCGCATAGCCATTAACTCACTCCCCCAGGGGCAGCTGGATGCTAGCCGCCGCGGTCGTGCGGGTGCGATGCGGGCGGAGGGACTCGAACCCCCACGGGCTTTCGCCCACCGGCACCTAAAGCCGGCGCGTCTACCAATTCCGCCACGCCCGCAGGGAACTGCGGCAAACGGTGACGGCAGATTGTATGGTCCGCCGACATGGCGCAGAATCGGCGGATCCGGCCGGGGTACACGGTGGTGTATCCGAACCGCCAAAAGGCGTCCAGCCACGTCATCAAGTGGATCGTCGTGCTGATCCTCTTGGCCTCGGTCGGCTTGATGCTGCTGATCACCCTCGGCGGCTGGTCGAAGCTCCAGGGGCTGAAGCCGGTCAACATCATCTGGTGCATTCTCTATGTGCTGATCGCGATCTACGTCGCGCGCTGGAACCGCGGACTGCTGCCGATTGCCGCGGCCATGGCGATCCTGCTTCTGATCCTCGCGGTCATCGCCGGCACCGGCGTCGCCGGCACGAGCTGGTTCGATCGCAACCACGTCGGTTTCGCCGCTCCCCAAAGCCCGTTCGGCGGCAAGGGCATCAGCCCCAACGTGCTCGGCACCCTCACGATCATCCTCGCGATCGTCCAGGCGGCCCTAATCGTGTTCTCGATGTGGGGCTTCACCCAGGGCTGGAACGTCGAGACCGAGGTCCCGGAGGACGAGGCCAAGCAGCGCCGCGGCGGCAAGAGCTCGTCGGGACGCGCCGAGCCGGCAGCCGCCTAGCCTGAGCCCCCGCGTTCGCATCACGTACTTGAGAAAACCCCCGACATACGGGGGAAAGCTCAATCTCGGACAGGCCGAGGCCAACCGAGCCGACAGGGGCAGAGGCCCACGAGCCGAAGATGCGGCGGGTGGGATTCGAACCCACACACCCGTAAGGGCAGCGCCTTTTGAGGACGCCGTGTCTACCGTTCCACCACCGCCGCGGGTGTGTCGCTGAAGATGCTAAGCGGTCAGCCGGAGACGAGCCCGACGAGCTCGTCGATGACCGCCGGCGGCGCCACCACGATCGCCTCGCCGTCCTGATTCGCCGGCAGCTCCCGGACCGCCAGGCCGGACCGCGCCGCGATCAGCCCGCCGGCGGCCACGTCCCACGGTTTGACGCCCCGCTCGTAGTAGGCGTCGAGCCGGCCGCACGCGCACCAGCACAAGTCGATCGCCGCGGCACCGGCGCGGCGGATATCGCGCACCCGCGGGAGCACCTGGGCGACAATCGCGGCCTGACGGGAACGCACCGATGCGTCATAACCGAACCCGGTCGCCACCAGCGACGTCGCCAGCTCGGACCTCGTGGACCCCTCGATCACCGAGCCGTTCAGCGTCGCCTCGCCCGAGCGCGTCGCCGCGAAGCACTCGTCGCGACTGGGATCGAGCACGATGCCGGCCAGTGCGCCTGAGGCGTCCTCGCAGGCGACGCTGACCGCGTACACCGGGATCCCGAACAGGAAGTTGATCGTCCCGTCGAGCGGATCGACGACCCAGCGTAGATCGCCGTCCCCGGTCTCCCCTCCCTCTTCGCCCAAAATTGCGTCCTGTGGCCGGCGGCGGGCGAGCACCTCACGGATCGCCTGCTCGGCGGCCACGTCCGCCTCGGAGACGAGATCGGTCGGGCTGCTCTTGGAGCGCACGTCGGCGACGCGGTGGCCGAACCGGGGTCGCAGCTCGTCGGCCGCAGCCCGCGCGGCTTCGCGCGCGATCTCGAGCAGCGACTGCTCCGACTCGTCGACGTCAGGCACGCACGGCGTTCTACCGGATTGCTGGGACGGGCCGCCTTGCGATCATGCCGCCCGATGCGTCCCGCACAGATCGTCACCGAGCTGAGCGCCTTCGAGGGCCGAGGCGCCGGCACCGATGCCGAGCGCCGCGCAGCCCGCCGCATGGCAAGAGAGCTCGAGGCGCCGGGCCGGGCCGTGCGGGTCGAGACCTTCTGGTGCCGCCCGAACTGGGCGTTCGCGCACGTATGGCACGTGGCGCTCGGACTCGCCGGGAGCCTCGTGGCGGTGAGCTCGCCGCACTTTGGGGGTGCGCTGGTCCTGGTCGCATTGCTGTCGGTGCTCGCCGACGAGCGCCTCGGCATCTCCCCCGGCCGCCGGCTGACGCGCGAGCACGCCAGCCAGAACGTGATCGGCGTCCCCCGGCCGGCCCCGCGGGGCGCCGCCCCGGCGGCTCCGGCGGCCCCGGCCGCCCCGGCGGCCCCGGCCGCCCCGGCCACCCTGGCCGCCGACCCGGTCCACCTGATCATCACCGCCAACTACGACGCGGGCCGCGCCGGGCTCGCCTACCGCGACTGGGTCCGTGGCCCGTTCGCGCGCCTGCAGCGCCTGGCCGGCGGGCGTCTGCCTGGATGGTTGGCCTGGACGGCCTTCGCCCTCGTGTGGCTGATCGTGGTGGCGCTCCTGCGGATCGAAGGCCACAAGACCGGCGCGGTCGGAGCCCTGCAGCTCATCCCCACGGTCGGCCTCGTGCTGGCGCTCGCTGTGCTCATCGATCTCGCCACCGCCGACTTCAGCCCGGCCGCGAATGACGACGGAAGCGGGGTCGCGGCGGCACTGGCGCTGGCCAAGGCGCTGGCCGCAGCGCCGCCCTCGGCGCGGATCACCGTCGAGGTGGTCCTGGCGGGTGCTGGCGACGGCTTCGGACTCGGGCTGCGCGCCTATCTCCGCTCGCGCCGGAACGAGCTGAGGGCGCCAAACACCATCGTGCTCGGCATCGCGCCGTGCGGCGCCGGCGAGCCCCGGTGGTGGCGCAGCGACGGCCAGCTCGTCCCGCTGCGCTACTTCGCCCGCCTGCAGCGCTTGTGCGCCGGTCTCGCGGCCGACGTCCCGAGCCTTGCGTTTCGTCCCCACCGGGGCCGCGGCGCGACGCCGGCGTTCCCCGGCCGCTCCCGGCGGCTGCCCGCGATCGCGCTCGGACGGCTCGACGACCGCGGGCTGGCGCCGCACTCACATCAGTCGAAGGACACCGCCGACGAGGTCGACCCCAAGGCGCTCGACGCCACCGTGCAGCTCGGGCTGATGCTCGTCGACGCGATCGACACCTTCCTCCAAGACCGCCCGCCAGAGCCGCCGCGCGGATCCGGCGCGTCAGGTTGGGGTGATCGGATTGCGCTTCGCAGGCCACTCCCGGTGCTTGGTCGCCGCCAGCGCAAATCGGCGGATCAGCTCCACACGTAGCTCCTCGGGCTGAATCACGGCGTCGATCACCAGCTCCGAGGCGAGGTGCAGGATGTCGATGTCCTCGGAGTACTCGGTCCGCAGCTGCTCGGTGCGCTGGGCGCGCTCGCCTGGATCCTCGATCGCCTGCAGCTGGTTGTAATAGACGGCGTTGATCGCCGCCTGAGGGCCCATCACTGCGATCGAGGCCGTCGGCAGGGCGATGCAGGCATCGGGATCGAACGCCGGGCCCGCCATCGCGTACAGACCGGCGCCGTACGCCTTGCGCACGATCACCGACAGCTTCGGGACGTTTGCCTCGGAGACGGCGCTGATCATCTTCGCGCCGTGGCGGATGATCCCCTCCCGCTCGACCTGGGTGCCGATCATGAAGCCGGGCACGTCGGCCAGGAACAGCAGCGGGATGTTGAACGCGTTGCAGGTCCAGATGAACCGAGCGGCCTTGTCCGAG
Source organism: Solirubrobacteraceae bacterium (assembly GCA_036494115.1). GTDB lineage: Bacteria > Actinomycetota > Thermoleophilia > Solirubrobacterales > Solirubrobacteraceae > Palsa-465. The sequence goes on from DASXOS010000014.1 coordinate 5,542, forward strand.
GAGTCGACGAACAGCACGCCGCCCTTGACCTTGGGCTGGTTCGCCACCACTCCGACGACATGCCCATCGAGCCGGGCATAGCCCACGATGATCTCGCGCGCCCACCGCGCGTGGACCTCCAGGAACGAGTCGGCATCGACGAGCGACTCGAGCAGGTCACGCATGTCGAACGGCTTGTTCTCGTCCGCCGGGATGAGCTCGCGGATCGGCCGGTCGGACGCGGGCGCCGCCGGCGGAGCGTCCGGCGGCTCGTCGACGAACGACCCCGGGAAGTACGAGAGGTAGCGGCGGGCGAACTCGACTCCCTCCTCGTCGGTCTTGACCAGAGCGTGGCCGACGCCGCTGCGCGAGGTGTGCATCCGGGCACCGCCCATCTCCTCGAGCGACACCTTCTCGCCGATCACCATCTCGGCCATCCGCGGGGAGCCGAGGTACATCGAGGCGTTGCCGTCGCGCATGATCACGATGTCGCAGAACGCCGGGATGTAGGCGCCGCCGGCGGCGCTGGGGCCGAACAGCACGCAGATCTGCGGCACGACGCCGGAGAGCCGCACCTGGTTGAAGAAGATCCGGCCCGCGTGGCGCCGGCCCGGGAACATCTGCACCTGCTCGTTGATTCGCGCGCCCGCCGAGTCGACGAGGTACACCAACGGGACCCGCAGATTCAAAGCCCGTTCCTGGATCCGCAGGATCTTCTCGACCGTCTTCGGCGCCCACGAGCCCGCCTTGACGGTGGGGTCGTTGGCCATCACCGCCACCGGGCGCCCGCCGACGGTGCCGACCCCGGTGACGACGCCCTCGGCGCCGAGGCCGTCCGATTCCCACGACGCGAGCAGCCCGTCCTCGACGAGCGATCCCGGATCGAGCAGCCGCTCGACGCGCTCGCGCACAGGCAGCTTGCCCTGCTCGGCGGCGCGGCTGCGGTGGCGCTCGGGGCCGCCGGCGCGGGCTCGCGCGGTCGCCTCGTCGAGTCCTTCGGTGTGGTCGAGTTCGGTCATGCCTCGTCGTCGACCCTGAAGGGTACGGTGGCGCCGCCCCCTTGGGGCGCCGCCGGTGCCGGAGGCAGCGGACGGCGGGGCCGCAGTCCGATCGCGAGGCCAATCGCGCCGAGCACGAGCAGGAACACCGGCCAGCCGAGCAACGAGACGTGCGGCCCGCCGACGAGGCTCGGAAACGCGGTCGAGACCGCGAACAACAGCAGCACGCCGGTGCCGAGATAGGCGGGGCCCGGCTCGCGGTCGACGCCGGAGTAGGCGACCAGCCCGAAGCCAATCGCGAGCGTGTACAGCTTCCAGCCGAAGCCGACGCCGCTCGTCGCGCGGTCCAGCGAGGCCACAGCGATCGCGCTCTGCAACGCGGCGAACGCACTCGCGACCAGGGAAAGCGCCAGGAACAGCGTGGCCAGACCGATCGCGTTGACGAGCGCCACCGAATGGCGTCGCCGAGCGTCGTGCAGCCGGATCGCCCCGGCCGCGAACGCAGCGCTCACCACGACGATCATCGCGCGGAACGTGCCGATCCCGAGCGGACCGAAGATCCAGTTGATCAGCGCCTCGAAGGCGATCCCGAAAGCCACCGCCGCGATCAGCGTGCAGATCCCCGAGTTCCAGCGCCACGCGGCATAGCCCGCGGCAAGCGACTCGAGACCGAACGTCCAGACACCCGATCCGCCGCTGAAGGACGAGCCGCCACCGAGCGCGCGCGCCAGCTGGAGCAATGCCACGATCAGGACGAGGAGACCGGAGACGAGCAGCATCGAGTGGTAGGGGCGCGGCGTCTCCCCCTCGAGCGGCGCCAGCGACGCCATCGTCAGGATCAGCGCCGCGATCAGCCCGGTGACGACGAACCGCACGCCGTGCGACCACTGCGTCATGCGGAGCGAGATCGAGATCGCGGCCAGCGCCAGCGGGATCACCCCGGCGGCAATGACGTCCCCGCGGTGCGGATGCGGCCGCAGGTAATCGAGCACGGCGTTCACGGCAGACCTCCCTGGTCAGTCCTCAGAAAGTGGGCGCAAGGCTACCTCCGTATGAGGACACGGCAGCCCGGGTTTCGCCCCCGACGAGCAGGAGAACGGTCAGTGCCAGTCGACGGGCCCGGCCGACAGCAGGTGGCTGCCGAGTGGCCGGCCCAGCACCGACTGGACGGCGCGCGAGGCATCGAGCAGCGCTGGCAGCTCGACCCCGGTGTCGATCCCCATCTCGTGAAGCATCGAGACCAGATCCTCGGTGGCGATGTTGCCGGTGGCGCCGGCCGGCACCGGGCAGCCACCAAGCTCGCCGAACGACGATTCGAAGCTCTCGACGCCGGCCTCGAGTGCGGCCAGCACGTTGGCCAGTCCCTGGCCACGGGTGTTGTGAAAGTGGGCGGTCAGCTCGACGTCTGGAAGGGCGTCGAACGCCGCTGTGAAGAACTCGCGCACCTGGAGCGGGTTGGCCATCCCGGTGGTGTCGCCGAAGCCGATCTCGCCCGCGCCCGCCGCGGCCAGCCTGGCGGCGATCTCGAACACGCGCTCTGGCCCGACGTGCCCCTCGTATGGGCATCCGAACGAGACCGAGATCACGCCCTCGCAGCGCAACTCTTCGCTCAACGCGCGGGCGAACGTGCGCTCGAGACCCACCAGCGACTCCTCGACCGACCGGCCGACGTTCTTCGTGTTGTGCGTCTCGGATGCCGACAGGAACCCGTTGATCTCCTGAAAGCGCGAACGGTGCGCAAGGGCGCGCTCGAGTCCGCGCTCGTTCGGGATCAGCACGCTGACGGAGACCTCATCGGGCAGCTCGACCGCGTCGAGCACCTCCGAAGCGTCGGCAAGCTGCGGGATCACGTCCGCCCGGACGAAGCTCGTGACCTCGAGCCGGCGCAGGCCGGTCCTCCCCAGCTGCTCGATCAGACGCACCTTGTCGGCGGTGGCAATGACCTCGGGTTCGTTTTGGAACCCGTCGCGCGGGCCGACCTCGCGGATTCGCACGCGCTCGGGCAGGCTGCTCATGCCCTTACTTATAGATGAGCTTCAGACCGAGCAACTGCGGGATGGTCACGAACGTGTAGCCGCGTGAGCGCAGCGTGGCGATCTCCCGCGGCAGCGCCGCCAGCGTCTCCGAGCGGTCGCCGCCGCCGTCGTGCTGGATGATGATCGAGCCGTTCTGGGCGTGGTCGACGACGTTGGAGTAGATCGCGTCGGTGCCGGGCCGCGCCCAGTCGCGGGGATCGACATCCCACTGGATCGTCAGGAGTCCCATGTTGCGGGCCTCGCTGATCAACGCGCTCGAGACCGCCCCGCCCGGCGCTCGGAACAGGCATGGCTTGAACCCCGTGAGGCCCTGGATCGCACTCGCCGCCCGCGAGATCTCCGACGCGCCGAACGCGCCGTCGCCGGCCACGTCGGCGTGGTTCCAGGTGTGGTCACCGATGATGTCGCCGTCGGCGAGCATCCGCTTGTCGACCGCGGGACCGTAGGTGCCAACCTGCTCGCCGATCTGGAAGAACGTCGCGGGCACGTGCTCGCGCTCGAGGATGTCGAGGAACTGCGGAGTGTCCGGCCATGGCCCGTCGTCGAAGGTGAATGCCACCTCATGCTTGCTCCGCGAGCCGTTGGTCACGAACGACGAGCCGCTGGCGACGCAGCCGACCGGGACCGGAGAATGAAGCTTGGCCAGCGACGGCTGGGCCGGAAAGCGGACGTTGCAGCCGTTCGGGCCGCATGCCTTCGAGGTCAGCGTGCTCAACGTCTGCCAGCGCATCGGCGCCCACGGCAGCTTGAAGCCGGCCGGTCCGAAGCGGACGGTCAGGTCCTTGGCACTCGTGCGCGAGAACGTCGCCCCAATCTTGCGCGCCGGGCCGCGGCCCTTGGCGCTCACGTGTTGATAGTCGAGCTGCGGTGACTTCCCGTCCTTGGACGGATCGACGCAGAGCACGCCCGAGACGCTGCCGCCCTTGGCCCGCTCGATCAGCAGGCACAGCGAGCGCCGGCCGCTCTTCAGCTTCGCGGGCGCGAACGGGTGACCGAGATTGACGTGCCACACGAGCTGCGTGCCGTCCTGGGTCAGTGACGCCTTGGTGATCGCAAACGGCTGCGGACCGCTCGCAGCGGCTCCGGCGCTCTCGACCACGATCGCGATCGCCACCACCACTCCCAGCAGCGCGCACACCCCCACCGCCCAACGTGACCTGTTGTGCATCATCGTCCCCCCGCGGAGATGATCCGCCGCTCATGAGTTCCGACCCCGATCGTGCGGCCATCCTCGGCCACGACTTCGACGGCGAAGCGCAACTTGCGCCCATCGACGATCTCATCCAGGCGCGCCCGCGCGGTGCACCGGGTGCCCTGCGGTGCCCCGGCGACGTGCTTGACGCACACCTCGAATCCGACGGTCGCCTCCCCGTCCTGGAGCTTGGGATACACGAGCATCGCGGCCGTCCGCTCCATCATCCCGATCATCCCGGGCGTCGAGAGCACACTGAAGCCGAGCGTGCCGCCGACGTCCGTCAACAGCTGCCCGTCAGCCTCGAATTCCTCCGCCCCCTCGAGTCCTACCTCCAACATGCGGACGGCACAGTACTAGCTGGTCCCGATCCATAGACTGCGGCGCCGTGTCGAAGCCGGTCTGCATCGTCGGAGGGACGGGAGCGCTCGGCTTCGGCCTGGCGCTGCGGCTGGGCCGTGGCGGCGTTCCGGTCGTGATCGGCTCCCGCAAGGCCGACCGGGCGCAGGAGGCCGCGGGGCGTGCCGCCGAGCAGGTGCCGGAGGGCGAGTTCACAGGCGCCGAGAACGTCGACGCGGTGCAGGATGCCGAGCTGGTCATCCTGAGCGTGCCGTTCGCCAGCCACGCCGAGACGCTCGTGAGCCTGAAGGACGTGCTCCGCGAGGGCCAGCTGATCGTCGACGCCACCGTGCCGCTCGCCACCGCCGTCGGGGGCCGGCCGACACACACGGTCGGCGTATGGCATGGCTCAGCCGCCGAACAGGCGAAGGAGCTGGCGCCCGATGGCGTTCGTGTCGTGTCCGCGTTTCACACGGTCAGTGCGTCGCTGCTCTCGGACCTTGAGCACGACCTCCATGAGGACGTTCTGATCACGGGCGACAAGCGCGACGACAAGGCCCGCGTCGCGGAGCTGGTGGAGCGGATCGCGGGACTGCGGCCGGTCGACTGCGGCCGACTGGAGATCGCCCGGTACACGGAGCAGCTGACCCCGCTGATCATCTCGATCAACATCCGCCACAAGGTGCGAGCCGGGATCAGGGTCACCGGTCTGTCTTGAGCGACCCGGTCGTCGTCCTGGCCGGGGGAACGGGTGGCGCGAAGCTGGCTCGGGGCATGCTCGACGTCGTCAACCCGGGCGAGCTCGTCGTCGTGGCCAACACCGGCGACGACATCGAGGTCTACGGCGCGTACGTCTCTCCCGATCCCGATCTGGTCACGTTCTGGCTGGCCGATCGGATCGATGAACGGGGCTGGGGCCTCGCCGGCGACACGTTCGAGGTGATGGCCGGCCTCCGGGAGCTGGGCGTCGAGGTGTGGTTCAACCTCGGCGACCGCGACCTGGCAATCGGGCTGGAACGGGCGCGGTCGCTGCGCGCCGGCCGGCGGTTGACCGACGCGCACGCGGCGATCACCGAGGCGCTCGGGGTCGCGGCTCGCGTGCTCCCGATGTGCGACGAGCCCGTGCGCACCCGAGTTCTGGCCCACGACCGTTCCTGGCCGTTCCAGGAGTTCATGATCAAGGGCCGTGGCGCCGGTCCGGTGCAGGATGTCGACTTCCACGGCGCCAGGGGCGCGACGCCGACCCCGGAGGTGCTCGAGGCGCTCGCCACCGCCCGCGCGATCGTGGTCGGCCCGTCGAATCCGATCATCTCGATCGGCCCGATCCTGGCCGTGCCCGGCCTGCGCGAGGCACTACGAGCCAGCCCCGCGCCGGTCGTCGCGGTCAGTCCGCTCGTCGACGGCGAGGTGATCAAGGGCCCCACCGCCGCGTTCCTGCAGTGGGCCGGGCTCGAGCAGAGCAGTGCGGGGATCGCTCAGGCCTACGAGGGGGTGATCGACGGCCTCGTCGCCGACGCGCCGGCGCCGGGGCTGCCGGCGCTCCAGACCGATGTGCTGATGAGCGACGCCGCGGCGCGGCGCAGGCTGGCCGACGAGACGCTTCGGTTCGCGCTGGCCCTGGGATAGCGTTCCCAGCCGATGCGCACGATCGCGATCCTGCCCGTGAAGCAGTTCGGAGAGGCCAAGCAGCGGCTCTCGGATCAGATGACCGCGGGCGCGCGGCGGGCGCTCGCGGAGGCGATGTTCTCCGACGTGCTGGTGGCGCTGCGACGCAGCGAGGCGGTCGACGCGATGGTCGTCGTCACCGGCGACCACGGAGCTCAACGGATCGCCGGCGGCTACGGGGCGATGGTGATCGACGACGACGAGCGGGGGCACATCCCGGCGGCCAAGCACGGCGTCCAGGCCGCGATCGAAGCTGACGCCGAGCGCGCGCTGCTCGTCCCCGGGGACTGCCCGCTGCTCGATCCGAAGGAGCTCGATGTCCTGATCGCCCGGCCCGCGCCCCGTCGCTCGGCCCTGATCATCCCCGACCGTCACGGCACCGGCACCAACGGGCTCCTCCTGACGCCGCCGGCGTCGCTCACGCCGTCCTTCGGCCCCGGCAGCGCCCAGCGTCACGCGGCCAACGCCGAGGCCGACAACCTCCGCCACGAGATCGTCGAGGTGGCGTCGCTGGCGCTCGACGTCGACACGGCCGAGGACCTGGTGGCCCTGCGGGAGCGACTATCGGTTGCGCATGGGGGTGCGGCGCACACCCGCGGGATGCTCAGCCAGCTCGTCCGCAGCCAGGATCTGACGCCCTGAGGTTGCCGTGCTGACGGCCCTCGCGCTCGACGGCCTGCCTGAGATCGCGCCCGGCGACGAGCTCGCGCCGCTGATCGCGAACGCGGCGGCACGCACGCCGGCCGCCGGCGCCCTGCGGAACAGCGACCTGCTGGTGATCGCCCATAAGGTCGTGTCGAAGTCCGAGGGCCGGATCCGCCGGCTCGATGACGTCGAGCCGACGCCGCGGGCGGTCGAGCTCGCAGGTCAACTCGACAAGGACCCAAGACACGTGCAAGTCGTGCTCGACGAGTCGCGCGAGGTCCTGCGGGCCACGCGGGGCGTGATGATCTGCGTCACCCATCACGGCTTCGTGAGCGCCAACGCCGGCGTCGACGCGTCCAATGCCTCAGAGCCGGACACGCTGATCACGCTGCCGCAGCAACCGGACGCCTCGGCGCGCCACATGCGAGCGCACCTCAGAGAGCTGACCCACGCCACGCCCGCGATCCTCATCACCGACTCGTTCGGGCGCGCCTGGCGGCACGGCCAGGTGGACATCGCGATCGGATGCGCAGGCCTCGAGCCGCTCGAGGATTGGCGCGGTCTCCCGGACGCCGCCGGACGGACCATGCGAGCGACCTGGATCGCGGTCGCCGATCAGCTCGCCGGCGCCGCCGACCTGGCCCGGACCAAGGACGGCCGACAGCCCGTCGTGCTCGTCCGCGGCGCCGAGCGCCACATCACGTCTACCGACGGGCCCGGGGCCGCACCGCTACTCCGACCCGAGGCCGAAGACCTCTTCCGATAGCCAACGCACGCATCGGCGCGGTCGCGGTCAGCACCGCACCCACCACGAGCATCACCCCGACCAGCTGCAAGATGCTCGGCGACTCGCCGAAGATGAGGGCGGCCAGGATCACCGACCCGACCGGCTGCACGCACAGCAGCACCGAGGTGAGCGCCGCCGGCAACCGGGGCAGCGAGCTCGCGATCAGCAGCCACCCGAGCACCTGGGAGGTGAGCGCCAGCGTGATCAGCCACCCCGCACCGGGCCATTTCGGGACCAGGTCGGCCTCGCCGATGATCAGCCCGACCACCACGCAGCCGACGGTGGCGGTGGCGGTGGCGTCGAACAACGGCCCGGCCGGCCGGCGCAGGTCGGCTCCGCCCCGGCGCAACAGCAGCAGGAAGCCGACGTAGGCGATCCCGGCGCCCAACCCGAACGCGGCACCACGTCCCGGGTTGCGCCCATAGGCGCCGCTCTCGAGCGCCCCCGAGATCAGCAGCACCCCGATCAGCGCGATCGGGAGCGCCGCCAGCACGCGCCGGCCCGGCCGCTCGGAGAGCACCGCCCAGGCCACGAGCGGCACCAGGACCACCTGCACGTTCGCCAGCACCGTGGCGAGCCCGGCGCCGACGTCATCGATCGCGTGGTGCCACAGGATCAGGTCGGCGGTGAAGAAGAATCCGGCGTAGATCGCCACCCGGCGATCGGCCCAGGAACGCCCCTCGTAGCGCTGGTCCTCGAGCCACGCCAGCCAGCCCAGCACGGGCAGTGCGTACGCGCAGCGGAAGATCGCCGCGGTCGACGGCGAGGCGTGGCTGAGCCGGACCAGGATGCTTGAGAACGCGATCGCGATCGCCCCGAGCAGGGCAGCGATCCGCACGTTGCGCTCGTTGGCGAGCAGTGCCTCCATCCAGCCTCAGCGTAAACAGGCGGGCCGCTGGGCCGTCAGATGTCCTGCGGGGCGCCGACGGCGTGAAAGCCACCGTCGACGTGGAGAATCTCGCCGCTGACCCCCTGCGAGTAGTCGGAGAGCAGGAAGCCGATCGCCTTCGCCACCGGCGTCGGATCGCCGATGTCCCACCCGAGCGGGGCCTGGCGGCGCCACAACTCCGCGAGCTGCTCGAAGCCGGGGATGCCCCGCGCGGCGACCGTGCCGAGTGGACCCGCGCTCACCAGGTTGACGCGGATCCCGTTCGGACCGAGATCACGAGCCAGGTACCGCGAGACGGACTCGAGCGCCGCCTTGGCCACGCCCATCCAGTCGTAGATCGGCCAGGCCAGGGTCGCGTCGAAATCGAGGCCGACGAGGCTCGCGCCGGGCTCCATGAGCGGTTGCAACGCGCCCGCCAGTGCCTTGAACGAGAACGCGCTCGTCTGGAACGCCTGCTTGGCGCTCTCGGCCGGGGCGCTCATGAACTTGCCGCCGAGCGCATCCTCAGGCGCGAAGGCGATCGCGTGCAGCGCGCCGTCGACCCCATCCCAGCGCGAGCGCAGCTCACCGGTCAGCGCGGCCAGGTCCTCCTCGCTGTTGATGTCGAGCTCGAGCACATCGGGCGGCTCGGGCAGCCGCTTCGCGGCGCGCTCCGTGAGGCGGCGAACTCGCCCGAAGCTGGTCAGCAGGACCGACGCGCCCTCCTCCTGGGCGAGCCGAGCCGCGTGGAACGCCAGCGAGTCGGCCGTGAGCACACCGGTGATCAGAAGGCGCTTGCCCTCGAGCAGCATGTCGCGGACCCTAATGGCCTCTCTCGTGGGACACCACTAACGGGCGAGCGCCCGCAGCGCCCAGGCGAGCCGGTCACGCGTGTCGGCGGGCGCGACGATCTCGTCCACGAACCCGGCCGCGGCCGCGGCGTCAGCGCGCAGGTGCTCCTCGCCGTACGCGTCGGCCAGCCGGTCCCGCTCGGCGTCGGGATCCTCGGCCACCCGCAGCTGGCGGCGGTGAACGATCCCGACCGCCGCGCGCGCGCTCATGATCCCCAGCTCGGCCTCGGGCCACGCCAGGACGAGGTCGGCCCCGAGGTCGCGCGAGTTCATCGTGATGTAGGCGCCGCCGTAGGACTTGCGCAGCACCACGGTGAGCTTCGGCGAACGCGCGGCGGCGAAAGCGCGCACCAGCGACGCGCCGTGGCGGATCACGCCGGCCCGCTCCTGGCGGGAGCCGGGCATGAACCCGGGGGTGTCGACGACCGCGATCAGCGGCAACCCGAACGCGTCGCAGAAGCTGACGAAGCGGGCCGCCTTCTCCGAGCCCTCGGCGTCGAGGACCCCGCCCAGGTGGTGCGGCTGGTTGGCGATGATCGCCACCGGCCGGCCCTCCAGCCGCGCGAAGGCGGTGACCACATTGCGGGCCCAGCGGGGCCACAACTCGAGCAGCGAGCCGGCGTCGATGATCCCTCTCAAAGCGTCACGGACGTCGTAGGCGCGGCGCGGCTCAGACGGCACGGCGTCGCCCGGATCGGCCAAGGCGGGGGCCACCGCGTCAACCGGCACGAACGGCTCGCCGGCCGCGGAGGGCAGGAACGACAACAGCTCCCGGACACGCTCAGCGGCCGCTGCCTCGTCGCGCTCCACGAGATGGCAGACGCCGTTGCGGTCGTGAACTCGGGGGCCACCCAGCGCGGCGGCGTCGATGTCCTCGCCAAGCGCCTCGCGGACAACGCCCGGGCCGGTCAGAAACATCGCGGCGTCCTCGGTCATCAGCAGCAGGTCGGTGAGCGCCGGCGAATAGGCGCCGCCACCGGCCGACGCGCCCGAAACAACGGAGATCTGCGGAACGACACCGGTCAGCGCCACGGTCTCGCGGAAGATCCGCCCGTAGCCGGCGAGCGCGGCCGTTCCCTCCTGCATCCGCGCCCCGCCCGACTCGACGAACCCCACCACGGGGATGCGAGCCCGTCCGGCGGTCTGGAGCACCCGCACGATCGTGTCGGCATGGCGCTCGCCGAGCGAGCCGCCGAGGTACGCCCCGTCCTGGGCGTAGCACGCGATCGGTCGGCCCGCCACCGCGCCGGTGGCGCCGATCACGCCGTCGCCGGGCGTCGCGCGGGCGCCGAGTTTCGGCGAGACCACGCGCGAGCGCAGCACCCGCACCGTCCCGGGATCGCACAGAGCCTCCAGCCGCTCGAGTGGGGCCAGGCGAACCGGCGGGGCGAGGACCGTCGCGGTCACTCTGGCGCTCCTCGCAGCACGAGCGAGACGTTGTGGCCGCCGAACGCAAACGAGTTCGAAATTGCCGTCGGGGGCCCTCCGTTGGCCGCGATCAGCGGCCGGGCCTCGCCGGGCACGTAGTCGAGATCGAGCTCGGGATCGGGGACCTCGTAGCCGAGCGTCGGCGGGATCACTCGCGTCGACAGCGTCAGCGCCGTGGCCACCGCTTCGACCGCGCCGGCGGCACCGAGCAGATGCCCGATCGCCGACTTCGTCGAGGACACCGGGATCTTCTTGGCCCGCTCGTCGCCCAGGGCCGACTTCAGTGCCGCCGTCTCGGCCGCGTCGTTGAGCTGCGTCGAGGTGCCGTGGGCGTTGACGTAGGCGACGTCCGCCGGCGCCGCGCCGGCGTCCTCGAGCGCGAGGGTGATCGCCCGTGACGCCGGACGCCCGGACGGATCGGGGGCCGTCAGGTGGTGCGCATCCGAAGTCGAGCCGTAGCCGACGACCTCGCCCAGGATCGTCGCCCCGCGGTTCAGCGCCGCCTCGAGGTCCTCGAGCACGAGGGCGCCCGCGCCCTCGCCCATCACGAAGCCATCGCGCCGGGCGTCGAACGGGCGCGACATGCCAGTCGGTGACAGGGCCTGCATCGAGTTGAAGCAGGCGAACCCGAACGCGGTCAGCGCGGCCTCCGAGCCGCCCGCGACGACGGCGTCGGCGTCGCCGTACTGGATCATCCGCAGTCCGGTCCCGATCGCGTGGCCGCCGCTCGAGCACGCCGACACGATCCCGTACGTCTGGCCCTGAAGGCCGTGCTTCATCGAGACCGTGGCCGCGGCCGCGTTCGGCATGTACGCGGGGATGCCCAGCGGCGAAACCCGGTTCGCGCCCTTGTCACGCATCACGTCGTGCTGGGTCTCGACGGTCTGGATGCCGCCGATTCCGGTGGCAATCACGCAGCCGACGCGCAGCGGGTCGAACGGGATTTCGCCGTCCCAGCCCGCCTGGCCGATCGCTTCGCCGGCGGCGACGAGCGCGAACTGCGAGAACCGATCGAGCCGGCGGGCCTCCTTGACCGAGAGGTGCTCGGTCGGCTCGAACTCGCCGCACGCCCCGGCTCCGTCGACGATCCCGCACTCGCCCGCGGCCCACCGCTCGTGCAGCCCGGCCGCGCCGATCCCGAGCGGCGTGACGGCACCGAGGCCGGTTATCGCAACACGTCGTTTCACGAACTCAGGAGGCCCGCGCGGTGATCAGGTCGACGGCGTCACCGACGGTCTTCAGCTCCTTCATGTCCTCGCCCTTGAGGACCACGCCGTACTCGTCCTCGACGATCTGGGCAAGCTCGACCAGGTCGAGTGAGTCGATGTCGAGCTCCTCGAACGTGGCGTCGCGGGTGATCTGGCTGGCGTCGGGACCGAAGCTCGCGAGCGCCTCGACGACGCGCGCCTCGACCTGCTGGTTGGTGATTGCTGACATCAGGATCGCTCCTTGTCGTTCGTTGGTTTCATGCGGCGAGCCCACCGTCGACCGGAACCACCGCTCCGGTGATGTAGCTCGCGTCGTCCGATGCGAGAAAGCGTACGCACGCGGCCACTTCCTCCGGCTTGCCTGGACGGCGCGCCGGGACCGCTTCGAGCAATTGGGTGTTGACCTCGGAGGTCATCTCGGTGTCGATCCAGCCGGGCGCGACCGCGTTGATCGTGATGCCGCGGCGGGCGACCTCGACCGCGGCGGTCTTGGTCAGCGCGATCAGCCCCGCCTTGGCGGCCGCGTAGTTGGACTGGCCTGGGTTGGCACGCAGGCCGACCACCGACGAGATGTTCACGATCCGACCGGTCCGCGCGCGGAGCATCGGCTTCAGCGCCCGGCGGGTCAAACGGAACGCCGCGGTCAGGTTGGTGTCGATCACCGCCTGCCAGTCGTCGTCGGCGAGTGATGGCGTCAGATCGTCGCGGTTGATCCCCGCGTTGTTGACGAGCGCCAGAACCGGGGCGTCGAACCGCTCCTCGAGCTTGCCGAACAGCTCGTCGGGGGCGCTCGCCTCGGAGATGTCCGCGGGCAGCGCGATCGCGCGTCCGCCGCCGCGCACGATGTCCTCGACGACGCTCTCGGCGCTGTCGCGATCCACCCGGTAGTTGACGCCGACCGCCCAGCCGTCATCCGCAAGCCCGCGGGCGATCGCCGCGCCGATCCCGCGCGAGGCACCGGTCACGAGCGCGCAGCCGGTGTGCTCAGCCACCACTCCCACCCCACTCGATCACACCGCCGCCCCAGGTGAATCCGGCGCCGAATGCGCTCAACAGGACCTTTGCGCCAGGCCGCAGACGGCCGTCGCGCTCAGCCGTCGACAGCGCGACCGGGAGTGTCGCCGCCGACGCGTTGCCGAGCGTCTCGATGCAGTCGACGACGCGCTCACTCGGAAGCTCGAGCTTTTCCCCGAGCGCCCGGGTAATCCGGGCGTTTGCCTGGTGGTAGACGAACAGATCGATCTGATCGAGCGTCAGCCCGGCGCGAGCGACGGCATCGAGGGTCACTGCGCCCATCCGGGCAACGGCGTGCTTGAACACCTCGGGGCCGTCCATCACGACCTTGCGCTCCGCGATCGTGGCGATGATCGTCGATGCGTGCGACCCGTCGGCGCCGAGCACGATCGGGCCGATCGCGCCGCGCTCGCCACCGCCGAGACCGAGCACGACCGCGCCGGCGGCGTCCGCGAACAGCGGCGCCGAGCGCTTGTCCTCGTAATCCGTGATCCGGGTGACGAAGTCCGCCCCGATGAGGAGCACACGATCTGCCCGGCCGCACTCGATCTGAGCCGCCCCGAGCGCCAGCCCGGAGAGGAACGACGTGCAGGCCGCGCCGACATCGATCGCGCCCGCACGGTGAGCGCCCAGGGCGTGGGCGACGATCGGCGCTGTATTCGGCGTGACCTCGTCCTGGCTGAGGGTGGCGACGAGTACGAGATCGAGGTCGGCTGCGTCGACACCGGCCCGCTTCAAGGCAGCGTCGCCGACCGCAATGGCATAGTCGGAAAGGCGCTCATCGGGACCCGCCTGGCAACGGACGCGAATGCCCGTGCGCGACAGGATCCAGTCCTCGCTGACGCCGAGGCGCTCGGCCAAGTCGGCGTTCGTGATCCGGCCAGCGGGGAGCTCGGTGGCGACGGACAGGATCGCTGCCGTCCGTGGCGGCGCCGCGACGGCGGCACCCGTTCCGCCAGACGACTGAGGCTCGCGTGTGCCGATCGCGACCGACTCAGGCATTGACGAGCTCCACGTCACGCAGCGTGCGTTTGGCCAGGCCAGTCAGAACGCGGCCCGGCCCAACCTCGACGAACCGCTCGACCCCGAGGGCCTGGAGGGCGAGCATCGTCTCACGCCAGCGAACCGGCATCGTCAGGGCCTGGGCAAGTCGCGCGCGCACGTCGTCGAACGGTTCCGTCGTCACTGCGGACAGCACCGGGATTCGTGCCGGATGGACCTCCACCTGCTCGAGCGCGGCGGTGAACTCGGGGACCGCCTCGGCCATCATCGGCGAGTGAAACGCGCCGGTGACCGGGAGGTCCATCGCCCGCAGCCCGAGATCGCGCGCGCCAGCCGCAGCGGCCGTCAATGCCGAGCGCTCCCCGGAAAGGACCACCTGCTGCGGCGAGTTGTCGTTGGCGACGGCCAGGTCGTGGGCGGCGGCCAGCTCGGGGGCGCGCTCCGCGGCCCCGGCGCCGAGCAGCGCCAGCATGCTGCCGTCGCCGGCTCGCTCGCCGGACTCCTGCATGAGACGGCCGCGCAGCGCGACGAGCTCGAGGCCGTCCCGCTCCGCCAGCGCACCGGCGGCCACGAGCGCGGCGAGCTCCCCCAGCGAGTGGCCGGCCATGTAGTCCCCCTCGGGGCGGCCGAGCGCCGTCCACCCCGCCAGGCTCGCGCAGAAGATCGCCGGCTGGGCGAATTCCGTGCCCTCGTCGGCCTTCGGAAACGGATCCTCCCCAACCGCAGCCGCGACCATTTCGAGCAGGTCCGGGCGGAGCTCGGCGACGGTGTCGCGCATTTCCGGGGTTTGACTTCCCTGGCCAGGGAACAGAATGGCGGTGGAGCCCATGCGATTGAACGTACGCACGCGCCAACGCCCGGATACAGACGCCCTACCGAGTTCCCCCCGATCGGGGGGACGACTGTACGCTGCCGTTCGGTGAAGCAGCTCGCCCCCGACGTCTGGCAGCTCGACGGCCGCCCCGCCGACCTCGTGAACGTATACGTCGTCGGCGACGTGCTCGTCGATGCGGGCACCTCCTTCGACAAGGGACGGATCCTCAACCAGCTCCGGGACCGCACGATCACAGCGCACGCGCTCACCCACGCTCACCCCGACCACATGGGTTCAAGCCACGCCGTTTGCGAGCAGCTCGGCATCCCGTTCTGGGTCGGGGCGCAGGATGCGCAGGCCGCCTCGGACCAGTCGACCCTGGCTGCTTCGCTGCGCCCGGCAGCCCTCGAGCGCCTGCCGTTCTCGCTGGATCCGATGATGAAGCTGTTCGCAGGGGCCGTTCACCCGGTGGACCGGCGCCTGAACGAGGCAGACGAGATCGCCGGATTCAAGGTGCTGCACACCCCGGGGCACACCGCAGGCCATGTGGCTCTGTGGCGCGAGGACGACCGCACGCTGATCGCGGGTGACGTGCTCTTTAACTTCCAGTTCGCAGCCGGCAAGCCCGGGCTCACCCAGCCGGTCGGGGCGTTCAACTGGGACAGTGCGGTCAACCGCGACTCGGCGCGGCGGCTGGCGGCGCTCGAGCCGTCGCTCGTGTGCTTCGGCCACGGCCCGGTGCTGCGGGACACGCGCACGTTCGTGGACTTCGTCGATCGGCTGCCGACGCCGTGAGCGCCCCCGGCCTCCCCGAACCTCGGCCGTCCTCGGCCGCGCTCGTCACCGGCGCGTCGGCCGGCATCGGTCAGGAGATCGCCACCGAACTCGCCGCGCGAGGCCACAACCTGGTCCTGGTGGCGCGGCGCAAGGACCGGCTCGAGGAGCTCGCCACGGAGCTGAAGAACCGGCACGGGGTCCGCGCCGAGGTGCTCGGCGCCGACCTGTCCAAGGCGGCCTCCGTCGCTCGCCTGCCGGGGCGCGCCGAGAGCCTCGGCCTCGAGATCGACGTGCTCATCAACAACGCCGGCTTCGCCACCAACGGGCCGTTCGTCGAGGCGGACCAGTCCCGCGAGATCGAGCAGGTGCGCGTTCTGGTCGAGGCCGTGGTCGCTCTGACCGGGGCGTTCGCGCCGGCGATGGCCAAGCGCGGCCGCGGCGCGATCCTCAACATCGCCTCCACCGCCGGCATGCAGCCGTTGCCGTTCTCGGCGGGCTACTCCGCTGCCAAGGCCTACGTGCTCACGTTCTCGGAGGCGATCCATCAGGAGCTCGCGCCCAAAGGAGTGACCGTCACCGTGCTGGCGCCGGGACCGGTGTACACGGACTTCTGGGAGATCTCCGGCTGGGAGGTCGCCGGGGGGCGCACGTTCGAACAGGCCGTGCCCAAGCCAGCGTGGATCTCGGCGCAGGACGCCGCCCGCGCCGGCGTCGAAGGTCTGGCCGCCGGCACCCGCGTCGTGATCCCGGGCCTGCGCATGCGCGCGGCGATGGAGGCCTCGCGCTACATCCCCCACGCGATCAAACTCCCCGCGATCGCCTGGGCGATGCGCCGCAAATGACCGATCCGCCTCTGGCTTCGTGAGCGAGCTCCTCCCCCGGCCCGTCCGCCTCCTGATCGGCGCCACCAGCATGGGGGTCAGCGACCGCCGGCTGCGCGACGCCGTGGCCGGAAAGGTCGTGCTCATCACCGGCGCGTCGTCTGGCGTGGGCGAGGCCAGTGCGCGTCGACTGGCCAAAGCCGGCGCAACGGTGCTTCTGGTGGCGCGTCGTGTGGAGCTGCTCGAGCGTCTTCGCGATGAGATCGAGGCGGGCGGCGGGACCGCCTTCGTCCACTCCTGCGACCTCTCCGATGTGGAGCGCGCAGGCGCGCTCGCGGAGGAGGTCCTGGCGGAGCATGGCCACGTCGACGTCGTCGTCTCGAATGCCGGCGTCTCGATCCGGCGCTGGGTCTCCGAGTCCTACGACCGGTTCCGCGACATCGAGCGCACCATCAACACCAACTACCTCGGCCCGGTGCGACTGCTGCTGGGACTCCTCGACTCGATGCGCGAGCGCGGCAGTGGCCACATCGTCGCGGTGGCGACCGTCGGCGTCTCGCTGCCACCGCTACGGTGGAGCGCGTACATCGCGTCGAAGGCCGCGTTCGAGACGTGGCTCGCCGGCGTCGCGCCCGAGGTCCGCGCCGACGGCGTGAGGACCACATCGATCCACCTGCAGCTCGTGCGCTCGCCGATGCTGGGGCCGTTCAAGATGTGGCGGTACATCCCGGGGATGAGCAGCGAGGAGGCCGCTGGGATCGTCGCCCGCGCAATCGTCCAGCGGCCGCGCACGATCGCACCGTTGTGGGGGCGCATGGCCTCGGCGGTCACAGACCTCGCGCAGGCTCCGCTCGAGCTGTTGCTGGCCAACTACGCCCGGCGGACCAATCCCGACGCCCGGCGCAGGGCATCCGCGGGCGCCGGTCGCGGGGTGCCGAGCATCGCCGGCGCGGCGCTGGGAAGCCTCGGCACGATCGCAGGGGCCCGCGTCGTGCGTCCGGTCCGACCCGACCGTCTGGCGCGGGCGCTGCTGGCGTTTCATCGCTACGGCCCCGGCCCCGGATCGGGGACGGCGGTCGCTGCAGAGCTGTATGGCGATCGGCCGGGACTCGTCGACGAGCGTGGGAGCGTCACCTTCGGCGAGCTGGACCGCGGGGCGCGCGCGCTGGCCGCGGCGCTGCATTCCGAGCTCGGGGTCACCGCCTCGGAGCGCATCGCGATCATGTGCCGCAACCATCGTGGGTTCGTCCACGCGGCCGCCGCCGCCGGTCGCCTCGGCTGTGACCTCGTCCCGCTCAACAACGACTTCGCGGCGGTGCAGCTCGGAGAGGTGCTCGAGCGCGAAGGCGTCACCGTCGTCGTTCACGACGAGGAGTTCGCCGAGCTGTTCGACGAGTCGGGGTTTGCCGGCCGCCGCATCACCGCCTGGCACGACGGCGAGGCCTCCGGCCCCGCGCTCGACGAGCTGATCGCCACCGGCGCGAAGCTGCCGAAACCCCCTGAACCGGCCGAGCCGGGCCGCATCATCACGCTCACCTCCGGCACGACCGGCACGCCGAAGGGCGCCACGCGCGCGGTCAGCCCACTGGCGATGGCGCCGATGGCGATCGCCGGGCTCCTCGATCTCGGCCGGATCCGGCCGGTTCCTCGCTCCGGTGAGCCAATCGTCGTCGCACCGCCGCTGTTCCACCTGTTCGGCTACCTCGGGATGATGGCCGCGCTCGCGTTCGGCTCCCCGATGGTGTTGCGCCGCCGGTTCGATCCGCAGGACACCCTCGCGCAGATCGAACAGACGAGCGCCGGCCTCCTGCTCGCGGTGCCGACGATGCTGAAACGGATCATGGACCTGCCCCCGGCGGTCCGCGACGGGTACGACGCGGGCTCGGTCCGGATGGTGCTGAGCGGCGCCGCGCCGCTCGCGCCGGAGCTTGCCCAGGCGGTGATGGATCAGTTCGGCCCGGTCCTCTACAACGGCTACGCCTCGACCGAGGTCGGGTCGGGAACGCTCGCCACGCCCTCCGACCTGCGCGCCGCGCCGGGGACCGTCGGGCGTCCGATCGCCGGGACCAAGGTCAAGATCCTCGACGACGCCGGCAGCGAGCTGCCTGAGGGCGAGACCGGGCGGATCTTCGTCGGCAGCCCGCTGCTCTTCGAGGGCTACACGGGCGGTGGCAGCAAGGAGATCGTCGACGGGATGATGAGCACCGGCGACCTCGGGCACTTCGACGCCGCCGGACGGCTGTTCATCGACGGGCGCGACGACGACATGATCGTCTCCGGCGGCGAGAACGTCTTTCCGCAGGAGATCGAGGAGATGCTGCAGTCGCACGAGGGCGTGGCCGACGCCGCGGTGATGGGCGTCTCGGACGAGCGCTTCGGCCAGCGGCTGGCGGCGTTCGTCGTGCCCAAAACGGGCACTTCGCTCTCGGAGGAGGAGCTCAGCTCCTACATCAAGCAGCGCCTCGCGCGCTACAAGGTGCCGCGCGAGTTCACGTTCGTCGACGAGCTGCCGCGGACCGCGACCGGGAAGCTCAGGCGCCGTCAACTGAACGAGCTGCAGCCGATCGACCAGTCGTGACGCCCGAGGCGCTGCGCCGCATCGACGCCGTCATCCAGGTCGGCCTGCGCCTGGTCCGCACCGCCCCCTCGGGGCGGATCGTGCTGGCGCGGATCGCCGAGGCGATCGAGCTCGACTGGGTCCCGCGCCCGTGGGGCGATGACATCGTCATCGAGCTGGCCGCGGCTTCGCAGTCCGCCCGGGAGCCGCTCGCGTTCTCCGCGGTCGAAGACATCCTCCGCGACGACTGGGGAGCGAACTGGTCCGACGAGCTCGATGAGCTCGATCCCGATCCGGTCGCGGTCACCCCGAGCTCTCAGGTCCACCGTGCGGTCCTCGACGGCGAGCCGGTCGCCGTCAAGCTGCTGCGGCCGGGGCTGGCCCGCGCGGTCCGCCAAGACCTGGGGCTGGTCGAGACCCTGCTCGCGCCGCTGTCGTCCGCGTTTCCTGCGCTCGACGCCGGCGCCGTGATCGCCGAGTTCCGCGAGCGCGTGCTCGAGGAGCTCGATCTCGAGCACGAGGCGGGTGTCCAGCGCCGCTTTCACCGGGCGCTCCGGGGCCATCCGTTCTTGGTCGCGCCGGCACCCGTGACCCGGCTCTCGCACGAGAACGTGCTCGTCAGCGAGTGGGTCGACGGCGTGCCGCCGCGTGCGGCGCCCGACCCCGATCTGGTCGCGGCGCGCCTGGTCGCGTTCGCCTCGGGAGCGGTCCGGGAGCGGATGATCCACGCCGACCTTACGCCGGAGAACGTGCTCGTGCTCGACGACGGGCGGGTCGCCGTTCTCGACTACGGAGCGACCCGGACCGTGGAGCGCGACCGGGCCGACAAGCTGATCGCTGCGCTCGAAGCATTCGCGTCCGGCGACGCCGAGCGCTTCGGCCAGGCCCTCGAGGCACTGGGTGCGGCACCCGCCCGCCTCGGCCCCGCCGCGCTCGATCTGTTGACGCACGCGCTCGACCACCTCGGCGGGGGCGAGCCCTCGCGCCTGGACAGCGACGCCGTCATTGCGGCCCGCGAGCGCCTGTCCGAACGCCCCGGAGAGCTGGGTGAGCTCGTGCTCGCCGGGAGCCTGCGGCCCGAGGATCTGTGGCCCGCACGCGGCGACGCGCAGCTGTTCGCGACGATCGCCCGGATCGGCGCCACCGGCACCTGGCGGGAGCTGGTACTCGACGCTCTCCGTGACGGTTGGCGCTCAGCGCGCTAAGCGGCCTGCGGGAGCGGCGCTTCGATTACAGGCTCCGGCGACGGCATCTTCACCAGCCGAGCCAGCCGCCGCTCGATCCAGTCCAGCGCAACCGGCGTCCCCGCCATCGCGCCGCTGATGTGGTCGACGCCACCGCGGGTGACGTACAGCCGCACGTCGGAGCCAAGCCGCTCCCAGTCCTCGTGCAGGCGCACGCTCTGCTCGAAGGACACGATCTGATCGCGGCGGGCGTGATGCAATAGCACGGGCGCCGCCGGCGCCATCTCGCCGACACGGTTCTCGCGCATCCGCGCCCGCCACTCGGGGAGCTCGAGCACGTTCGGTTGGGTCAGCTCGTCCGCGCGCACGAATCGGGGACCCCACATCGCCGCCTGGAACACCGTCGACTCCCGCAGCCGGTCGATCCCCTCGTGGGCCAGCGGGGTCAGGTACGAGTCGAGATCGAGCTCCGGGTACGCGGCCGCGTATCCAATCCCGCCGTAGGCGATGAAGAACGAGAAGAACGTGCCGTCGATGCTCGGCCCCGCGGTCTCGAGGTCGGCGGCGGCGGCCCCGGCGGCGACCGCCGCCAGCGGCATGTCGGGTGCGTACTCGGGCTGGAGCTGCGCCGCCCACGCCGCGGCGAATCCGCCCTCGGAGTAGCCGATGATCGCCGCCGGCCCCTCGACGGGGAGTTCATCCGGATGCAGCGACCGCGCCGCGCGCATCGAGTCGAGCACATTCGGTCCGAGCGCCCGGCCCACCATGTAGGTGTGGTCGCCGGGGGTGCCGAGACCCTGGTAGTCGGTGAGGGCCACGGCCCAGCCACGGGCGAGGACCATCGAGATCAGCCCGGCCTCCCACTCCAGCCCGCGTGGCAACAGGCGGGACGGCGCCGCGCGGTCACCGATCCCGTGCGTCCCGATCGCGTAGCCGATCAGCGGCCTCGGACCACGAGCCTTGCTCCGCGGGAGCAGCACGGTGCCGGAGACGGCCGTGGGCTCGCCGGTCGCCCCCGTCGAGCGGTACAGCATCCGGTAGGCCCGGGCGCGGATGCGAACACCGGGTGCGAGGTAGGCGTCCGTTTCCTCGGCCCGGATCACATCTCCCGGAGCGCCGGGGGGGAGTGGGTCCGGCGGGAGGTAGAAGCCTTCGGCGAAGTGGTGGCGCCGGCGGGGAGGCGAGACCAGCATCAGCTGCGCACCTGCGTGACGCGCCACGTCAAGAAAGCTCACTGGCCAGTGTCTCCTTTCGGCGCGCCACCGTGGCGCACCGTTTATCAGGATAGTTGACTGCACAGCCAGTATTCCCCGGTGGGGGTCGTTGAACCCTCGTCCAATGGTCCAGCTTCCAGTCCGCTGGCGCTGGACGTTTTGCCGAGAGGCGCTCTAGCGGGAGCGGCGCCGGCGCGAGGACGACGTTCCCCGGCTCCAGTCGCCCATCTCCCACGGGGAGTCGAGCGGGCTCTCTCCCTCGTACCGATCGCGGCCGTGCGGGCGGCGGTGGATGCCGCTGCCGGCGACCGTGTACCAGCCCACCACCACTCCGAGCAGGACGACGGCCGCGCCGATCACCATGAGCATGCCCGCAGGCTATCCCAGGAGGCCGATCCGCTGCGCCCGTTGCACTGCCTCGGCCCGGTTGCGGGCGCGGAGCTTGCGGTACACGGCGCTGGTGTGCTCCTTGACCGTGTGCGGCGACAGGTAGAGCCGCTCGGCGATCTCCCGGTTCGTCGACCCGGCGGCGATCAGGTCGAGCACCTCCCGCTCGCGCTCGGTCAGCATCGGCTCCGGCTGGTCGGCCTTCGGAGAGAACATCGTCATCCCCAGCCCCACGGCCCTGACCGCGGCCGCGATCTCGGCCGCGTCGAGATCCTTGGAGACGAAGCCGGAGGCGCCCGCCGCCCGCGCCGCGGCCGGCGACATTCGCCCCGCGCCGGAGATCAGCAGCACACGAGTCGCGGGCGACGCCTGGCGGAGGGACTCGCACAGCTCCGCCCCCGACTCGCCGGCCAGGAACAGGTCGACGAGCGCCACGTGCGGCTCGAATGTGCGGGCCAGGTCCACCGCCTCGGCGCCGCTGCGCGCGGCCAGGCACCGCTCGACCCACGGCTGCTCGCCGAGCAGCATCCGGAAGCCCCAGTGGACGACGTCGTGATCGTCGACCACGAGCACGCGGAGTCTGCGGTCGGGCACGCGGCGAGCCGGGACGGTCGTCGCACTCATCGCAGCGGTACCACCAGGCGCACCCGCCACCCGTCCTCGCCGGTCGCCCCGAACTCGACGACACCTCCGTGCTGGAGTGCTTCGAACGCCGCCAGCCGCAGCCCCATGCCGGCGCCGGAGGTTGCGGTCCGGGCGCCGTCGTTGCGGATCTCGAGCCGGAACGTGTCCTCGTCGCCGGACACAGAGATCTCCACGCGCGTCGGGCGGGCGTGCTTGCCGATGTTGCGCAGGGCCTCGGCGAGCACCGATTGGGCGAGCGGCTCGAACTCGAGCGGCAGGATGACCTCCGCCGGCCAGTCGACGGTTACCGGCGGCCCTGGGCTGGCCCGGAGACGTTCGAGCTCGGCCTCGAGCGTCGTCCCGGTGTCCGGCGGCAGCGGCGCCAGCGGCCGCTCGAGCGCCCGGCGCAGGTCGCTCAGCGCCTCCTGCATCTCGACCCGGCAGCGCTCGCGTTCGGCGGGATCGAGTGGGGACTCCGCGCTCAGCGCGAGCGACACGCCGAACAGCCGCTGCATCACGCGCTCGTGGATCTCCCGCGCCAGGTCGAGTCGCTCGCCGAGGCGCCGCGCGCGCTCCTGCTGCCGGGTGGCGTTACGGGCGGTTGCCACCAGCGCGGCGGTCTTGCCGAGCGTCCACAGGAGGTGGCGCTCGCCGTCGGAGAGCTCGAACCGGCCGCCCCCCCGGTCGGCGCAGATGACGCCGTAGGCGCGGCCCGCGGCGCTGAGCGGCGTGCACACCAAGGTGGTGATTCCGAGCACCCGCGCGTACTCCGGCGGGACCGCCTCCTCGATGTTGTCGGAGACGACCACGACCTGGTCCTCGAGCAGCGCGCGCTGCGCAATCGGAGTGTTGACGAGCGTCGGGCGCAGCGCCGCCAGGCCGGACATCGACGTGCCGTAGGCGCCCACCGGCCGGACCCGCCGCCGACCGGGGTCGGCCAGGAAGATCGCCGCGCGGCGCATCGTCGTCAGCCGGCAGATCGCCTCGCAGATCCGGTCGTAGAACTCCGTCGACGAGTTGTCGGTGTCGATGTCGGCGAGCAGGTCGACGAACACCTCGAGCGGCTCGACGCCGGCGAACAGCGTGCGCGGGTGCTCGTCGACACCGTCGCCGCGCGGCGGCACGCGCGTGACACCGGACTCGAGGTTCACGCCGCCGCTGCCGGCAGCTCATGCCGGCGGCGGATCTCGTACAGCGTGGTGCGTTCGGCCGCGGGGCGCCCCGCCCGGTGCGCCGCCGCGATCAGATCGCCGGGCGAGAGCTCGACGCCGTGGTAGCTGCCCGCCATCCGTGAGATCGACTCCTCCATCAGCGTCCCGCCAAGGTCGTTGACCCCCCAGCGCAGCGACTCCGTGGCAGCGTCGAGTCCCATCTTCACCCAGCTGGCCTGGAGGTTGGGCACGGTCCGCCCCAGCGCCAGGCGGAAGGCGGCGGTGTGCTTGAGGTTCTCTTCTCGGGAAATTTCCTCGACCCCGTGGGTCCGCCCGAGCAGCGTGTGAAACGGGATGAACGACAGCGGCACGAATTCGGTGAACCCGCCGGTGCGCTCCTGGAGCTCGCGCACCACGCGCATGTGCTCGGCGAGCTCCCACGGCTCCTCGATGTGGCCGAACATGACGGTCACGGTCGACCGCAGGCCCTCGGCGTGCGACGCCTCGATGATCTCCACCCACCGCGCCACCGGGAGCTTGTTGGGCGAGATCCGCTCGCGAACCCCGTCGTGGAGGACCTCGGCCGCGGTCCCCGGCGTCGAGTCGAGTCCGGCCTCGCGCAGCCGCGCGAACACGGCGCGGGGCTCCAGGCCGCTGACGTCGCACATGTGGGCGACCTCCATCGGCGAGTACGCGTGAAGGTGGAGCTGTGGCGCGGTCCGCTTGACGAGCCGCAGCCACTTCTCGTACTCCTCCAGTCCCCAGTCGGGATGGATCCCAGACTGCATGCAGATCTCGGTCGCGCCGAACGCCACCGCCTCGTGGATCCGGCGCTCGAACTCCTCCTCGGAGTGCTCGTAGGCGTCAGGAGACCGACGCGACTGGCCGAAGCCGCAGAACGCGCAGCCGACCACGCAGATGTTCGAGACGTTGATGTTGCGGTTCACGACGAACGTCACCGTGTCCCCCGCCAGCTCGCGCCGGAGCTCGTCGGCCGTTGCGCGCATCTCCTCGATCACCGGCGGCCGGTTCTCTGCGAACAGCGCGGTCAGCTCCTCGGGCGTTAGCGCGTCGCCGTCCGCCGCCCTGGAGATGGCGCGTTCAGAGGTGTCAGGTGCGATCGAGACGGTGGCGTTCCGCCCGGACCCGCGGCGGGGGATGAACGACCAGTAGTGCGCTTTGATCACGTCAAGCACCGGCCGCGAGATCCACTCGCTGTCGATGTACTGCGGGTACACGCACAGTCGCTCGGACAACGCGTAGTTGTCGGCTTTGAGCAGCTTGCGGGCCTGGGCAGGCGAGGGGAACGGGTGCTCAGGGGAGATGTGGTCGCCGTTCGCGCTCAGACCGCCGAGATCGGTGGCGCCGGCGCGCACGAGCTCGACCCACCAGTCCGACAGGTTGGGCGGCACCTGGATCCCGACGTCGGGCATCAGCCGACGTGCCTCGGCGACGAGCCGCTTCATGTCCTCGATCGTCACCGGGCAGGCCCAGGCCGGGGCGTCGTGCGCGGGGCGATCGGCGACGCCGGTCCGCCAGTACTCCGCCGCGGCGTCGCCGGCGATCTGCGCCGGCTCGCGCCCGTAGTAGCTCTGGTGGGGGACGAAGTTCTGGAGGATCACCTCCTGGAGGTGCCCGTGCCGCTCATGCAGCTCGGCGAGCTGGGCGAGCGACGCCATCCGCTCATCCTCGGTCTCGCCGATCCCGACCAGGATCCCGCTCGTGAACGGGATCTTCAGCTCGCCGGCGGTGGCGATCGTCTCGATCCGGCGCGCCGGGTGCTTCGTCGGCGAGCCGGCGTGGACCGTCTCCATCAGCCGCTCGGAGACCGACTCGAGCATCAGACCCTGCGATGCGGTGACCTCCCGGAGGCGGTTCAAATCGCCGCGGCCGAGGGCCCCCAGGTTCGTGTGCGGCAAGAGGCCGCGCTCGAGCGCGCGCTCGCACGTCCACACCACATAGGCGGTGAAGTCGTCGAACCCGTACTCGTGCAGGAGCGCGGCAACGCCGGCATTGACCTCGGGCTTCTCCCCGGTCAGCACGAGCAGCTCCTTGACCCGGTGCCGGCTGGCGGCCTCGTCGAGGATCCGCTCGACCTCGTCGGGCGCGTGGAGATGGGGCTGATGAGTCGCGAACGCGCAGTACTTGCAGTAGCAGCGGCAGGTCCGCGACAGCGACAGCGTGAGGTTTCGGCTGAACGTGACCCGGCGGCGCATGCGCGCTGCGGATTCTAGGGAGGGCTCGGTCCGGGACCCGGGCGCGGGCTATCCTGGCCCGCCGTAATGGCCCGCCTGACGTCCGTGATCGCCGCGCTGGCCGCAATCGCGGTGCTCGCCGGTTGTGGCTCCAGCTCCGGGACGCCGCTCCAGCAGAACGCGTCGCTGGTCCTCGACTTCACGCCGAACGCGATCCACGCCGGCATCTACTCGGCGATCGCGCGCGGCTTCGACGACGGCGAGGGCGTCCACCTGCACGTGATCGCGCCAACGGCCTCGACCGACTCGACCAAGCTGCTGACCACCGGGCGGGCCGACTTCGCGATCCTCGACATCCACGACCTGGCGCTGGCCCGCGAGCGCGGCAAGGATCTCGTGGGGGTGATGGCGATCGTCGAGCGTCCGCTGGCTTCGGTGATCGCGGCGCCCGCAATCCGGAGCCCGCGTCAGCTCCAGGGCCAGACCGTCGGCGTCACCGGCGCTCCCTCGGACACGGCGGTGCTCGACTCCGTGGTCTCCGGCGCCGGCGGCGACCCCCGCCAGGTCAAGACCGTCACGATCGGCTTCAACGCCGTGGCCGCGCTGCTGTCCGGGCGGGTCAAGGCGGCGACCGCGTTCTGGAACGACGAGGGCGTCACGCTGCGCCGCCAGCGCCCCGGCTACCACGTGTTCCGCGTCGACAGCTACGGCGCACCCGCATATCCCGAGCTCGTGCTCTGCGCAACCCGCGCCACCATCGACGAGAACCCGTCACTCGTGCACGGCGTCGTGCGGGCCCTGGTCCGCGGCTACGGCGTCACGCTCACCGACCCGGAGGGCAGCGAGGCCAACCTCGAGTCCAAGGTCCCGGGCCTTGATTCCAAGCTCGTCAACGCGGAGCTAAGTGCCGTCGAGCCGTCGCTTCAGACGAACGGCGGGCAGTTCGGTGCCCTCGTGCCCTCGGTCTTGCGGGCGTGGGCCCGCTGGGAGCTCCGCTTCGGGATCGTCCGGCGGCTCCCCGACGTGAGCCGGGCGTTCGACGACCAGTTCGTCGCCGGGACCGAGGGCCTGATCGGGTCTTAGCGCGCCATGTGCGGCTCGTGCGCCGGCTGGGTCGGCTAACGCCCCGCGGCCCTTCGGCCGCGCCCTGATTGTTGGACCATTACTTCGCTTTGATGGGGGAGGGATGGGCACGGTCGCGGACACCACCGACCCCGCGAGACGATGACACTGAGTCGAGTTATGCGCTCATAGAGCAACAGTTCGACACTCGGCCCCGGAACCGGCCGCATTGTCGAACTATGGTCGTAACCCGGGAGCCAACCCGCCTCGCCGAAGCACCGCACCCCTCCCCTTCACTGCGCCGTACTCAGTCCAAGAACCCAGGCGCGGCCGAAGGGCCGCGGGGCGCCAGCCGACAAAGCCGGCGCAAAGGCAGCGAACTCAGGGCCCGAGCAGTTGATCAACCAGCGCCGCCCCCTCGCGCGCCATCCGCGACCGGGGAACGACGAGGTCCAACCCGGCCTCCAACGCCCGTGTGCGTACATCGGCCTCGACGTGGGAGTAGAACGCGAGTTTCGGGGTCTCGGGCTTCAGCGCCTGTTCCACGGCCGCGATCCGCGCGTCCGGCTCGGCGGTGAGGTCAACGACCACGAGGTCGGCGTCCGTCTCGGAT
>DASXOS010000015.1:0-4628 GCA_036494115.1 Solirubrobacteraceae bacterium
CTTCGGCTGGAACGTGTGCTCGTCCGCGTGCCACTCGTCGCTCTCGCGCGACACGCTGATCGTGCCTGGCATCCAGTCCTCCCGCATCCACATCCTCGACGTCAGCGATCCCCGCAAGCCCGAGGTGGCCAAGGTGATCGAGGGCGAGGAGATCAAGCAGAAGACCGGCTACAGCGGACCGCACACGGTCCACTGCATGCCGGGCGACATCGTCACGATCTCGATGCTCGGCGACACCGACGGCAACCTGCCCGGCGGCTTCGCGGTGCTCGACTCGAAGGACTTCTCGGTGCTAGGCCGCTGGGAGGTGGACAAGGGCGACCAGGAGTTCATGTACGACTTCTGGTACTCGCCCAGGCACAACGCGCTGATCTCGTCCGAGTGGGGCGCGCCGAACACGTTCAAGGACGGCTTCAACCCGGAGGACGTGGGCGCCGGCAAGTACGGCAAGCAGCTCCACTTCTGGGACCTCGAGAAGAAGACCAAGATCCAGACGATCGACCTCGGGGCCGACGGGCTGATCCCGCTCGAGATCCGCTGGCAGCACGACCCGGAGTCCACCGAGGGCTTCGTGGGCGCCACGCTGTCGAGCAACATCATCCGCTTCTCGAAGAACGGCGAGTGGACCGCCGACAAGGTGATCGACGTGCCGAACGAGGAGCTCGAGGGCTGGCCGCTCGAGGGCGGCGTGCCCGGGCTGATCACGGACCTCGTGCTGTCGATGGACGACAAGGACCTGTTCTTCTCGAACTGGCTCCATGGCGACCTGCGGCACTACGACGTGAGCGACCCCGAGAGCCCGCAGCTCAAGTCACAGGTGTGGCTCGGCGGGCTGCTCGGGCGTGACGGCGGGCATCCGCTCGCCGACGGCCAGCTGAACGGCGGTCCGCAGATGCTGCAGACCTCGCTCGACGGCGACCGCGTGTACGTGACCAACTCGCTCTACTCCACCTGGGACAACCAGTTCTATCCCGAGATCCGCGGCTGGATGACGCGCCTGACCCGTCAGGACAACGGCTCGTTCGCGCTCGACCCGACGTTCTTCGTGGACTTCACGGAGCTCGACACCGGGCCGGCGCGGCCACACGAGATCCACCTGCCGGGCGGCGACTGCACGACGGAGATCTTCCCCTAGCGCCGGCCACCATTCGTTCACCGCTCGTTCACGCCTCGGCAACGCTGGGGCGTGACGCGGGCTGAAGACTGCCTCCCCGGGACCGCGGGGCCGCCCCCGCGGGTGAAGACCCGCTTCTCAATAGCCCGAAGGAGGCTTGGATGCCCAAGAAAGCATTCGCGATTGCCGCTGCCCTCGCGGTGGCGCTCGCGACGGTGACGGCCGTCGCCACGGCGAGGACGCATCACCACCATCGACATGGGACGAGGGGCCGGGACGCCACCGGCACCTCCACGCCTATCAAGCATCTGGTCGTGATCTTCCAGGAGAACGTCTCCTTCGACCACTACTTCGGCACCTACCCCGGCACGAACAACCTCCGCACCACGCCGGGCGCGGGAGGCAAGGGCAACCTGCTGACCAACAACCCGAACCAGGACGCCGGCGGGCACCAGCTCAACCCGCGCCGGCTGTCCCCGGGCAACATCAACGACATCCTCACCTGCGACCAGGACCACGACTACAACGACGAGCAGAAGGCCTTCGACGGCGGCAAGATGGACAAGTTCGGCACCACCGTCGGGACTGTGACCGGCAAGAGCCCGACGGGCCAGCCGTGCACGGCCGGCGACGTCATGAACTACTACGACGGCGACACGGTGACCGGTCTGTGGAACTACGCGAGGACGTTCTCCCTGAGCGACAACTCGTTCGGCACGACGTTCGGCCCGTCCGCGCCGGGCGCGATCAACCTGGCGGCCGGTGACACCGGCGGCGTGGGCCTCACGATCAACGGCGCCGACACCGACGGAGACACCGTGCCCGACGGCCAGGGCGGCCGCACGCTGATCGAGGACGCCCAGCCGTACTACGACGACTGCTCGACGCGCGACGCGGTGTCGCTCACCGGCAAGAACATCGGCGACGAGCTGAACGCCGCGGGCCTGAGCTGGGGCTGGTTCCAGGGTGGTTTCCGCCCGAGCACCAGCTTCGCAAACGCCACCGGCGGCACGCAGCCGACGAGCACGTTCACCCCGGACCAGTTCAAGGGCAAGTTCGCGCAGGCTCCGGCGTCGGACCAGGGCCTCTGCAACTCGTTCCACCCGGTCGGCCCCGCCGTCGGCGGCACGGGCGGCACCACTCCCGGGCCGACCAACTACGGCAACAAGGACGACTACATCGCCCATCACGAGCCGTTCCAGTACTACCCCTCGACGGCGAACCCGCACCACCTGCCGCCCGCGTCGCTCGGCGCGATCGGCACGGACACGCAGACGTTCGCGTCCGGGACGCCGCAGTTCGACACCGCCAACCACCAGTACGACACGAGCGATTTCGACGCGCTGGTGGCGGGGATCAACCACGGGTTCATCTCCTCGGATCACCTGCCGGCGGTGAGCTTCCTCAAGGCTCCTGGCTACGAGGACGGCCACGCGGCGTACTCCGATCCGCTCGACGAGCAGGAGTTCGTCGTGCGGGAGATCAACGCGCTCGAGCACTCGCCTGACTGGTCGAGCACGGCCGTCGTGATCTCATACGACGACTCCGACGGCTTCTACGACCACGTGTTCAGCGGGATCCACAATCCGTCGAACACGTCGGGCGTGGCCAACCCGCCCGGCCCGCAGGACTTCCTCAGCGCAGTGGGAGTGTGCGGTCCGGCGAACGCCACGCCGCTCGCGGGCCAGGCCGGCCGTTGCGGCTACGGGCCGCGGTTGCCGCTGCTCGTGATCTCGCCGTACGCGAACCACGGCAGGGTCGATCACACGCTCACGGACCAGAGCTCGGTGATCAAGTTCGTCGAGGACAACTGGCACCTGCCACGGATCGCCGGGTCCTTCGACGCCAAGGCCGGATCGCTGAATCACATGTTCGATTTCGGCGGACCGAAGACCAAGCCGCTGTTCCTCGACCCGACAACGGGCGACCGGGAACCGCACTAGGCCTCCTCGGACCGCTGACGAACACTGGGCCCCGGGGGCTGACCTTTCCCCCGGGGCCCAGCCGTTTCTAGGCGTCGATCGGCGCGGGGGTGCGGGCGCCGCGGGTGGCGCCCGCGCTCGCGAGCACCACCAGGACGATGGCCACCACGTCGAGGGTGCTCAGGTCCTGGCCGACCACCACGAAGCCGGCGATCGCGGCCACTCCGGGCTCGAGGCTCATCAGCACGCCGAACACGTGCGGCCTGATCCGGCGCAGGGCCTCGAGCTCGAGCGAGTAGGGGACCACCGAGCTGAGCAGCGCGACGCCGAAGCCGAACGCGAGCAGCCGCGGGTCGAGCAGGTTCGAGCCGGCGTCGGCGATGCCGATCGGAATCAGCGGAATCGTGCCGATCGCCATCGCAATCGCCAGGCCGTGGCCGCCGCTGAAGCGCTGTCCCACGCGCGCGTTGATGAGGATGTAGGCGGCCCACAGGCAGCCCGCGACGAGCGCGAAGATCACGCCGGTCACGTCGCTCGAGCCCACGCTGCCGAGCAGCACCACGCCGGACGCGGCGAGCAGCGCCCACAGCACGTCGAGGCGCGAACGCGACCCGAACAGCGCGACCCCGAGCGGGCCGATGAACTCGAGCGTGACGGCCACGCCGAGGTGGATGCGGTCGAGCGACTCGTAGAAGCTGAGGTTCATGCACGCCAGCACGGCTCCGAACAGCGCGGCGAGGCGGAGGTCGGCTCGCGTGTGAGCGCGCAGGCTCGGCCGCCAGATCGCGCACAGGACGACGGCCGCGAACAGCACGCGCAGGAACACCGTGCCCGCGGGGCCGAGGTCGCCGAACAGCTTGGTGGCGAAGGCGGCGCCGATCTGCACCGACGTGATTCCGAAGATCACGAGCGCCGGCGGTGGCACCTGATCGAAGACGGACTTGCGCGCAGAAGTCGTTGCCTGGGCCTGGACTTGCATGCCCGGCTCACGCTAGCCGTTCGGCACTAGCATCAGCCGCATGGAGGTCACCGTGCGGCTGTTCGCCATGTTGCGCGAGCGCGCCGGCGCGCGCGAGGTCACGCTCTCGCTGCCTGAAGGCGCGCGCGTGAGCGACGCGCTGGCGGAGCTCGGCTCGATCGCCGAGGGCCTGCCGCTCGTGATGGCGGTGAACCGCGAGTACGCCGACGAGAACCAGGTGCTCGGCGCGGGCGACGAGCTCGCGCTGATCCCACCGGTGAGCGGTGGCGAGGCGGCGGTGCAGCATGTGCGGATCACGAGCGAGCCGCTCTCGCTCGACTCGCTCGTCACGCGCGTGCGCGACCCGCGCGCCGGCGCGGTGGTGACGTTCGAGGGCGTCACGCGGGAGGTCGAGAAGCTCGAGTACGAGGCTTACGTGGAGATGGCCGAGGAGAAGATGGCCGCGATCGTGGCGGAAGCTGTGGAGCGCCACGGGCTGTGCGCCGCGGCGGCCGAGCACCGCGTGGGCGACGTGCCGCTGTCCGAGCCGAGCGTGGCTGTGGCGGTGTCCGCTCCGCATCGCGGTGAGGCGTTCGCGGGCGCGCGCGAGATCATCGACCGGCTGAAGGCCGAG
>DASXOS010000016.1:0-11952 GCA_036494115.1 Solirubrobacteraceae bacterium
ACTGAGTGGGCCGGGCGCGCCGAACTTTCGGGGATTGGGTCCACCCCTCGGACCCAGATCCGAATTGTTCGCGTTTGTCACACGTATGGGGAGCGCAGCGCGGCGCGTCGGGCGCCCGACCGCGACCTATCCTCAGATCAGATGTCGATAACCGTTGCCGACAAGCGCCGGAAGCTGCCCGACGAGCCCGGCGTGTACCTGTTCCGGGACGCCACGGGCAAGGTGCTGTACGTCGGCAAGGCGAAGTCGATCCGCAAGCGGGTGGCGTCGCACTTCAGCAACCCGAGCACCCGCGCGGGCCGCGACCTGGTGCCGATGATCGACCACATCGAGGCGCTCATCGTGCACACCGAGGCCGAGGCGCTGCTCGCCGAGCAGAACTTCATCAAACAGTACAAGCCGCGGTTCAACATCCGGCTGCGGGACGACAAGTCGTACCCGTACATCGCGATCTCGCTCGACGAGGACTTCCCGCGGGTCTACTTCACCCGCGAGCGCCACCGCCGGGACCGGGCGTACTTCGGGCCCTACAGCAACGCCAAGCGGGTGCGCTCGACGCTCGAGGTGCTCGGCAAGGTGTTCATGTTCCGCTCGTGCGAGGGGCCCGAGCCTGGACGGCGGAGCGGCTCGCCGTGCCTCGACTACTACATCAAGCGCTGCGAGGCGCCCTGCGTGGGCTACGTCAGCAAGAAGGACTACCGCGCCGGCATCGACGGCGTGGTCGCCTTTTTGTCGGGTCGCTACAAGGAGATCGAGCGCCGCCTCGAGTACGAGATGAAGCTCGCCTCGGCCGAGCAGCGCTTCGAGGACGCGGCCCGCGAGCGCAACCGGCTGCGCGCGGTCCGCTCGCTGCTCGAGCGCCAGCGGGTGGCCAACGACGCCGCCGGCACGCTCGACGCGATCGCGGTGGCGGTCGCCGATGACGGCGAGGCCAACGCCCAGGTCTTCCAGGTCCGCGACGGCGTGCTCGCCGACCGCCAGAGCTTCTACCTCGACAATGCCTCCGGCGGCGACATCGCGGACGTCGCCGAGGCGTTCATCCTCCAGTACTACGCGAGCGCGATGATGGTGCCGCCGCTGCTCGTCGTTCAGCGGGAACTGGGATCCCCGCCCACCCCCGCGGAGCCGCTGGCCCAGGCGCTCGCCGAGCGGCGCGGCGGACCGGTCGAGATCCGGGCCGCCGAGCGCGGCGACAAGCGCCGGATCCTCGAGCTGGCGGAACGCAATGCCCGCCTGGCGATCGACCAGGAGAAGCTCCGCTCCGAGCGCCGGCGCCAGCAGCGGGTCGAGGCGCTCGACGGGCTCCAGGCAGCGCTCGGCCTCGACACGATCCCCCTGCGGATCGAGTGCTTCGACATCTCGACGCTGATGGGGACGAACACGGTGGCGTCGATGGTGGTGTTCGAGGGCGGCGCGCCGAAGAAGTCCGACTACCGGCGATTCCGGGTGTTCGGCGAGCAGAACGGTGACGGCGCCGAGGCCAAGCACGACGACTTCGCGGCGATGGAGGAGGTGCTGGGGCGGCGGCTGGCCCGGTGGGAGCGCCAGCGCGACTACTCACCGCACGACAAGGACTACGACCCGAGCTTCGCCGCGCTGCCCAACGTGATCGTGATCGACGGCGGCAAAGGACAGCTGTCCGCCGGCCTGCGCGCGCTGCAGCCGTTCCGCGAGCGGGGCGTGCTGGTGATCTCGCTGGCCAAGCGGATCGAGGAGGTGTTCATCCCCGGCCGCCAGGCGCCGCTGCGCCTCGCTCACGACACTCCGGAGCTGCAGCTCCTCCAGCGGGTGCGCGACGAGGCCCACCGGTTCGCCATCACCCACCACCGGATCCGGCGCGACCGGGCGATGACCGCGTCGATTCTCGACGAGCTGCCCGGCGTGGGGCCGGCGCGCAAGCGCGCGCTGCTCAACCACTTCGGTTCGCCCGACGCGATCCTCGCCGCCAGCCGCGAGGAGCTGGAGGCCACGCCCGGGGTGCCCGGCAAGCTTGCGCGCGAGGTATACCGCGAGCTCCACAAGACCGGCGTCTGAACCGCGTTACTGCGTGAGGAGCGCGGCGCTGCCCGCGGGCACGTCGATCGAGTACTCGCCGCCGGCGGGGGTGACCCGCTGGAGCTGCTCGGAGCCGGTCGGCGTCCCGGTCGAGGTCTCGTCCCCAAAGGTCTGGCCGTTGAGCGTCACGCCCGAGGTCGAAGAGACAGACGGGGCGGTCAGTCGGCCGAGCGTCGCCGGCGCGGTCGAGTTCGGAAGGTTGAGCTGCACGCTGACCGGCGTGGTTGGGCTCTTGTTGATGAGGATCACGCGCGTCTTCCCGTCAGCGCCCTTCGTCGCCCAGATCTTCAGCGAGCCGGCGGGAGCGTTCACCGGCAGCAGACGCGCGCCGGACGGGAACGCCTGCGCGAACAACAGCATCCCGTAGTACTCGGGCGTCACCGCCGCCTGCCACTTCCCGTCCGTCTGACTGAAGCTGAACGGCTGGTATGCCGCCCCCGGCAGCGTGTGCACGTTGACCCCCTGCACCCCGACGTTCGCAAGGTTGAACAGGGTGTCGAGGACCCACAGCGCGGAGGCAAAGGTGTCGCTGACGCCGGCATGGCCGCTGCCGGACACCGAGTTCATCTCGTCCACGCGGAAGTTCAGCTTGCGGCTGTGCGCGGTCCTGACGTACGGCGCCACCTCCTGCGCGATCCCGGCCGAGGAGCTATCGGCGAGCAGGTTCGCGATCGTCGGGTAGGTGTCGTTCGTCGGATCGGTCGTCGAGTTGTGCAGCGGGTACCGATGCTGTGACACCGTCTTCACCGACTTCTCGGCCTTCAGGAACTTGGTCAGGCCGGACATCCAGGTCAGCGCCGAGAACGATGGGCCGATCAGCGACATCTGCGGCAGCGCCGCCCGGAAGCGCGAGTAGTCGGCGGTGAAGGACTTCATGTCGTAGTGCTGGCCGCGCGCGTGGACGACGTGCCCGAGGCGGTCGCGATACCACGCGAACACCCCATACAGGTCGGGCTCGTTGCCGATCTCGAGCGCGCTGATATAGCGCTTGCCGATCCCCTGGACGAGCGCGTGGGCCTCGGCGGCCGACAGTGACGGCCGGTTGGCGGCGAGGTTGAGGTCAAGGATCAGCTTGGCGTGGAGCTCCGCGGCCAGGGCCTTGGTCGTCCGCAGCCAGCCCTTGGTCAGCGCGTAGCTGACGCCCCCCTTGGGGATCACCCCCCGGGCGGGCCACCACGTCCAGTCGGCGCTGTCTCCGCCGATCCGCAGCACGGGCGACTGGCCGGGGGCCAGGTTCTTGACCAGCTGCTCGAGCACCGGGTTGACCGCGCGGGGGTCACGGCCGGTGTACTGGTGCAGCGCCTTGTACTCGACCGATAGTCCGACGAACCCGGAGGGCATCGTCTGTCCGAGCGGGCTCCCGCCGACGCTGGCCGAGACGATGGGGGTGGCGGCGGCAGCGTCGGCCGCGGCTCCGCTCTCGTGAGCGAGGCCAAAGGTCAGCCAGGCCACCAGCAGCACGGCCGCCAGCGCCCCCAAGGCCAGGATCCGGACCGGTCGGAGAGGCACGCGCCCATGGTGCCACAGGTCGCTCGGGCGGTCCGGACCGGCGGGTCCGGCCCCCGTCCGCGGCTACAGTCAAGCTTAGGTATATGGAAGGTTCGCGCGTTTCGCCACTTGATACGGAGGCTCCGGCGGTGGCGGACGTTCTGGCGCCGGATGAAGCGCCCGCGGACGAGGGCTCGGCGCTCACCGACCTGGTTGTGATCACCGGCTTTTCGGGGGCCGGGAAGTCGACCGCGATGGCCGCGTTCGAGGACGAGGGCTACTTCTGCGTGGACAACCTGCCCTCGGACATGATCCGGGGGCTCGTCGACCTGTTCCGCCACAGCGGCTCGAAGGTGGCCAAGGCGGCCGTGGTGTCCGACGTTCGGACCGGCAGCTACTTCGAGGGGCTGGCCCAGATGATCGACGACCTGCGCGACACCGGGATCAACCTGCGCGTGCTGTTCCTCGAGGCCGACGAGGGGACCCTGCTCACCCGTTATAAGGAGACGCGCCGGCGGCACCCCTTGGCCCCATCGGGCAGCGTCGCCGATGGCATCGACCGTGAGGGGATGGTGCTGGCGCCGCTGCGGGAGCGCGCGGACATCGTCATCAACACGACCGGGCTGACCGCTGCGATGCTGCGCCGCAAGCTCGCCGACGAGATGCTGCCGGCCCGCACTCGGGGACGGCTGGCGGTCACGTTCGAGAGCTTCGGCTTCAAGTACGGCCCGGTCCGCGATCCCGACCTGATGCTCGACGTGCGGTTCTTGCCCAACCCACACTACGAGCCCGAGCTGCGGCCGCTGACGGGCAGGGATCAGAGGATCGTCGACTACATCGACCGCGACGGGGAGCTCGACGAGTTCTACGAGAAGCTCCACCCGCTGCTCGACTACCTGCTGCCCCAGTACCGGGCCGAGGGCAAGGCGCACCTCGTCCTCGCGGTCGGCTGCACCGGCGGGCGCCACCGCTCGGTGGCAATCGCGGAGCACCTCGCGGATCGCTACCGCCCCAGCGGGGAGTACCTGGTCGAGGTCGTCCACCGCGACGTGACCAGACCGGCGTGATCGATCACATCGGCCTCGAGGTGTCCGATCTGAATCGGTCGGCCCGCTTCTATGACTCGGTGTTGTTCGCGCTCGGCGGACGGCGAATGTTCGAATCACCGCACTCGATCGCATACGGGATCAACGGGCCCGACGTGTGGATCGTCGTGCGCGGCCGTGAGCCCGCGCCGGGCTACGGCCATCTCGCGCTTCACGCCTCGGGCCGAGCCGCGGTCAACGCCGCGCACGCCGCGGGCCTCGCCAACGGCGGCAGCGACGACGGGCCGCCCGGGCCGCGGCCCAACTACGGCCGGGGCTACTACGCCGCCTACCTGCGCGATCCCGATGGGCTGCGGCTCGAGGTGGTGGCGCGGCGATGAAGATCGGCCGCCCGTCGGCGGATGGGCCGCCGCCGATAACCGCAATCCGTTTTGGGTAGATTTCGAGTGGGCCGGCCGGGGAGTCGGCTTTTTGCCGCCAATCCTGAAAGGGGAGCGAATCGCGCATGTCGGTACGGGTCGCAATTAACGGCTTCGGACGGATCGGTCGGAATGTGTTCCGGGCTGCCTACGAACGCGGCGCCGACATCGAGTGGCTCGCCGTCAACGATCTGGTCGATCCGCAGACGATCGCCCATCTGCTCAAGTACGACTCGAGCTACGGCCCGTTTCCCGGAGATGTCGAGGCGACGGACACGGGGTTCCGAGTCGATGGCAAGGACATCCGCGTGCTCGCCGAGAAGGACCCCGCGTCGCTGCCCTGGGAGGACCTGGGGGCAGACGTGGTGATCGAATCGACCGGTCTGTTCACGGACCGCGAGAATGCCTCCAAGCACCTCGAGGCGGGCGCGAAGAAGGTCGTGATCTCGGCGCCAGCGACGAATCCGGACGTGACCGTCGTGCTCGGCGTCAACTTCGACGAGGTCTACGACCGCGACCAGCACCAGGTGATCTCGAACGCCTCGTGCACCACCAACTGCCTGGCGCCGGTGGCGAAGGTCCTGCACGACACGATCGGGATCAAGCACGGCCTGATGACCACGATCCACGCGTACACCGCGGACCAGAGGCTGCAGGACATGCCGCATCGCGACCTGCGTCGCGCCCGGGCCGCGGCGATCAACCTGATCCCGGCCTCGACCGGCGCCGCCAAGGCGATCGGCGCGGTCATCCCCGAGCTGAACGGCAAGCTGAACGGGTTCGCGGTGCGCGCGCCCGTGCCCGTCGGCTCGGTCGTCGACCTGACGGTCGAGGTGACCCGGGAGACCACGCCCGAGGAGGTCAACGAGGCGATGAAGGCCGCTGCCGCAAGCGGCCCGCTCGAGGGTCTGTTGACCTACACCGAGGATCCGATCGTGTCCTCGGACATCGTCCGCAATCCCGCCTCGTCGATCTTCGACTCGCAGCTCACCGCGGTGATGGACGGCACGATGGTCAAGGTCGTGTCCTGGTACGACAACGAGTGGGGTTACTCCAACCGTGTGGCGGACGTGGTGCAAAGGCTGTTGTGAGGACCCTCGCGGACCTCAGCGACGTCGAGGGTAAGCGGGTACTCGTCCGGGTCGACTTCAATGTCCCGCTTAAGGACGGCAAGGTTGCCGACGACACGCGCATCCGGGCGGCACTGCCCACCATCCAGGAGCTACGCGACCGCGGAGCACGGGTGGTGCTGGTGTCGCACCTGGGCCGTCCCAAGGACCGCGAGCC
Organism: Solirubrobacteraceae bacterium; assembly: GCA_036494115.1. Taxonomy (GTDB): domain Bacteria; phylum Actinomycetota; class Thermoleophilia; order Solirubrobacterales; family Solirubrobacteraceae; genus Palsa-465. The sequence continues at coordinate 6,296 of DASXOS010000016.1, forward strand.
GGAGCTGTCACTGCGGCCGGCCGCCGACCGGCTGGCCGAGCTGACCGGCGCCGACGTCACGCTGGCGCCCGGCGTCGTCGGCGACCAGGTCGAGGCGTTCGCCGACAAGCTCCTACCGGGCGACGTGCTGATGTTGGAAAACGTTCGCTTCGAGCCGGGCGAGACGAAGAACGACCGGGGATTGGCGGAGCAGCTGGCGGCGCTGGCCGACGTGTACGTCGACGACGCGTTCGGAGCCGCGCACCGGGCGCACGCCTCGACGGAGGGCGTGGCCCGCCTGCTGGACGAGCACGCCGCCGGGCTCCTGCTCGAGCGCGAGGTGAAGATGCTGACCGAGCTCCTCGAATCGCCGGACCGGCCCCTGGTGGCGGTGCTGGGCGGGGCCAAGGTGAGCGACAAGATCGCGGTCATCGACCGGTTCAGAGAGCTCGCCGACACGATCCTCATCGGCGGCGCGATGTGCTTCCCGTTCCTCAAAGCGCAGGGCCACTCCGTGGGCGACTCACTGTGCGCTGAGGAGGACGTCGAATTGGCGCAGAAGACGCTGCAGCAGACCGAGGGGCCGGGCGCTTCGCTCGAGCTGCCGGTCGACCTCGTGATCGCTGATCGATTCGCGGCCGAGGCTGCTTCCGAGACGCTCGACGGCGTCGACGTCCCGGACGGGATGATGGGCCTCGACATCGGGCCCAAGACCGCCGATGCGTACGGTGCGAAGATTGCCGAGGCCGGAACCGTGTTCTGGAACGGGCCGATGGGTGCGTTCGAGATGGAGCCGTTCGCCGGCGGCACACGGGCCGTTGCCCAGGCGGTGGCCGACGCGTCCGGCGCCACCGTGGTCGGTGGCGGCGACTCCGCCGCGGCGCTCCAGCGGTTCGGCCTCGCGGACGAGGTGACCCACCTCTCGACCGGCGGCGGCGCCTCGCTCGAGCTGATCGAGGGCAAGACGCTGCCCGGCGTGGAGGCGCTGGCATGAGTCCCGACCGCACGCCCGTGATCGCCGGCAACTGGAAGATGCACAAGACGGTGGCCGAGGCCGAGGAGTACATCCAGGCACTGCTGCCGCGCGTGTCGGACGCCGACGGGGTCGAGGTGGCGATCTGCCCGACTTTCACGGCGCTCGGCGCGATGGTCGACTCGACCCGCGGCTCCCGCGTCCAGGTCTACGCCCAGAACATGCATCAGGCGTCCGAGGGAGCGTTCACCGGCGAGGTGTCGGCTCCGATGCTGACCGAGATCGACGTCCACGGCGTGATCCTCGGCCACTCCGAGCGGCGCGAGATGTTCGGCGAGACCGACCGGGCGCTCCAGGCCAAGGTGCCCGCGGCGCTCGAGGCCGGCCTGCGGCCGGTGCTGTGCGTAGGGGAGACCGAGGAGGAGCGCGAACGCGGGGACACCGAGCGAAAGCTCCGCCACCAGGTCCAGGAGGCACTGGCCAAGGTGGTGCCCGAGCGGCTCGGCGATGTGGTCATCGCGTATGAGCCGATCTGGGCGATCGGCACCGGGCTCGTGGCCACGCCCGAGCAGGCCCAGGAGGCGATCGCGTTCGTCCGGGCGCTGGTCGCGGATCGCTCGCGCGAGCAGGCCGAGCGCACCCGCGTGCTCTACGGCGGCAGCGTCAAGCCCGACAACGCCGCCGAGCTGCTGGCGCTCCCCGACGTCGACGGCGCGCTCGTCGGCGGGGGCAGCCTCGACGCCGAGTCGTTCGCGGCGATCGTCGCCGCGGCGGGGTGATGGCGCTCCCTCAGGGCGCGTCCGAGCTCCCGGCGCCGAGCGCCGTCCTGATCGTGCTCGACGGCTGGGGTCTGGCCCCGGACGGCGAGGGCAACGCCGTCTCGCAGGCGGACACCCCGGTGTTCGACGAGCTGTGGTCGACGTATCCGCACACGGAGTTGACCGCGTGCGGCGAGGCCGTCGGGCTTCCCGAGGGCCAGATGGGCAACTCCGAGGTCGGGCATCTCAACCTCGGCGCCGGCGCCGTGGTCAAGCAGGACCTGACCCGAATCGACGAGGCTGCTGCGAACGGGGAGTTCGCTTCGAATGAGGTGTTGCGCGCGGCGTTCAGCGATGCCGAGCGGGTGCACCTGATCGGGCTCGTGTCCGATGGCGGCGTGCACTCGGGGTGGAGTCATCTGGAGGCGCTAATCCGGCTCGGAGCGGAGCTCGAGGTTCCCGATCTCGTCCTGCACGCCTTCACCGACGGCCGCGACACGCTGCCCAAGGGCGGCGCCGATTACCTGGCGACGGTGGCTGAGTGGATGGTGGATGCCGGCGCGGGCCGGGTTGGCACGGTCGTCGGCCGCTATTACGCGATGGACCGCGACAGCCGCTGGGACCGGGTTCAGCTCGCCTACGACCTGCTCGTGCACGGTCGCGCCGAGCACGAGGCCTCATCAGGCGAGGCCGCCGCCCGGGAGGCGTACGAGCGTGACGAGACCGACGAGTTCATCAAGCCGGTGCTCATCGGCGAGGAGGCGCGGATCCGACCCGGGGACTCGGTGATCGCGTTCAACTTCCGTCCGGACCGGATGCGGGAGATCACGCAGGCGCTGGCGGATCCAGGGTTCGACGAGATCGACCGGGGCGGTTCCTCGACCGTCGAGCGCTACGCCACGATGACCGAGTATGAGGAGGGGTGGCCGTACCCGGTGGCGTTCCCGCCGCAGCGTCCGTCGGTCACGCTGTCAACGGTCGTCGCCTCGCATGAGGTCCGGCAGCTGCACGTGGCCGAGACCGAGAAGTACCCGCACGTGACGTACTTCTTCGGGGGCGGCGACGAGGAGCCGGTCGACGGCGAGCGACGCGAGCTGGTTCCCTCGCCACGTGACGTCCCCACCTACGACAAGAAGCCCGAGATGAGCGCTGTCGCGGCCGCCGAGGCGTTCGTGGAAGCGTGGCGCGAGGACTCGCCGGCGTTCGGGATCATCAACTTCGCCAACGCCGACATGGTCGGCCATACGGGCGTGATCCCGGCCGCGGTGGCGGCGATCGAGGCGGTGGACTCGTGTCTGGGCGACGTGGTCGCCGCCGTCCACGAGTCCGGTGGCGCCTGCGTCATCACCGCCGACCACGGCAACGCCGACAACATGCTCGAGCCGGACGGCAGCCCCAACACCGCACACTCGCTGAACCCGGTGCCGCTGATCGTGACCGTGCCGGGGCTGTCGCTGCGCGACGGCGGCATCCTGGCCGACGTGGCACCGACGGTTCTGCAGGTCCTCGGCTATGAGCAGCCGTCGGCGATGACGGGCCGATCGCTGATCGAGTAGCGCTCCGGCGGGAGCGTGCGCATTTCTGGTGCCGAGGCTAGAATATACTTGACAAGCAGAGACTTAGATTTCATACTGGGTCTCGTAGGTGAAGTCTTCGTTACAGGAGGGACCTTCAATGGCACTCATTCGCTGGGAGCCGGTCCGGGAGCTGAACACGATTCAGTCCGAGATGAACCGGCTGTTCAACACGTTCTTCGATACCCCGACGACCACGAACGGGGCTGGGAACCGTAACTTCCGCCGGTGGATTCCGGCCATGGACCTCGTCGAGACCGAGAAGGACTTCGTGCTGCGCGCCGATCTCCCCGGGCTCTCCGAGGAGGACGTCCAGATCGAGCTCGAGGACAACGTGCTCACGATCAAGGGTGAGCGCAAGGCCGAGCACGAGGAGCGTAAGGAGGGCTACTACCGCGTCGAGCGGTCGTCGGGCGCCTTCTCCCGCTCGCTGACGCTGCCCGAGGGCGTCGACGCCGAGGCCGTTGAGGCGAGCTTCGACCGCGGCGTGCTCGAGGTCCGGATCCCGAAGCCCGAGCAGCGCAAGCCGCGCAAGGTCGCGATCAGCGTGGGCCGCGGCGAGTCGGGCGAGCCCGGCGAGCCGAAGGCGATCGAGGGCACCGAGACCCAGGCCGTCCCCGCAGACGCCGCCTGAGCGCGTAGCAGTTTTTGGTTCCCAAGTAGGGTCCGGATCGATGTTCACGGTCCGGACCCTCTCCGTGTCTGGGGAGCGCACCGCACGCGCCGGGACGCTGCATCTCGCTCACGGCGAGGTGCGCACGCCGGCGTTCGTCCCGCTGGCGACGCGCGGGGTGGTCAAGACGCTCGCGGCGCACGAGCTCGCGGAGCTCGGGTTCGAGATGATCCTCGGAAACACCTTCCACCTGTTCCTGGCGCCCGGCCCCGAGCAGGTCGAGCGGTTCGGCGGGCTGAACGAGTTCATGCGCTGGGAGAAGCCGATCATCACCGACTCGGGCGGCTTCCAGGTGTTCTCGATGGGCTACGGCGGCGTCGCCGACGAGATCAAGGGACGCGGCCGGTCCCGGTCGTCGTCGGGCTCGATCTTGGCCATCGAGGAGGAGGGCGTCCGGTTTCGCTCGTACATCGACGGGAGCGAGAGGTTCATGGGGCCGGAGACGTCGATGAGCGTGCAGGCGGCGCTCGGCTCGGACATCGCGCTCGTGTTCGACGAGTGCACCCCGTTCCACGCCACGCGCGAGTACACCGCCCGCTCCACCGAGCGCACCCACCGCTGGCTCGAGCGCTGCCTGCGCTGGCACGAGGCCCACGGCCCGGAGACGCAGGCGGTCTATGGGATCGTCCAGGGCGGCGTCGAGCACGACCTGCGGCTCGAGTCGGCGGCCACGGTGGCCGCGAGCGGCTGCGAGGGGATCGCGATCGGCGGCTCGCTCGGCCAGGACAAGGCTCAGATGTACGAGGTGGTGGCGTGGACGACCGCCGAGCTCGACCGGATCGCGCCGGAACGACCCCGGCATCTGCTCGGGATCGGGGACATCGACGACCTGATCGCCGGCGTCGAGATGGGCATCGACACGTTCGACTGTGCGCTGCCGACCCGGCTGGGGCGCCACGGCGTCGCCCTGATCCCGGACCCCCAGGCGCGGTGGCGCGTCGACCTCATCAAGTCACGGTGGCGCGAGTCCCAGGAGCCGATCCTCGACGGTTGCCCGTGTCCCACGTGCGCTGCGGGCTACACCCGCGGCTACCTGAACTACCTGCTGCGCGCCGGCGAGCTGACCGCGCTGCGGCTGGTCACGATCCACAACCTGGCGTTCGTCTCGCGGCTGATGGAGGACCTGCGCCAGGCGATCGATGAAGGAAATCTGCCCGGGGCAGCCGTGAGGCTGCGGGCGGGGGCCGCCCCGGGCCAGCTTCAGCAAACCTGACAGCGGCCGCTCGGGGTATGGGGTCCAGCCCCCATCTCAGGGCTCGACGAGGCCGCGACGGATCGCGTAGCGGGTGAGCTCGACCCGGTCGTGCATCCCCAGTTTCTCGAGGATGTTGGTGCGATGGCGGTCGACGGTCTTCTCGCTGATCACCAGCGTGTCGGCGATCTGGCGGGTGTTGTTGCCCTCGGCGATCAGTTTGACCACCTCGTTCTCGCGCTCGGTCAGCGGGTCCTCGCGCACGGCGACGTCGTTGCGCGCGTCGCGCAGCAGGTCGCCGATCAGCGGTGTGACCGCGCCCGGGTAGAGGAAGCGCTCGCCCCGCATCGCCGCCCGGCAGGCCTCGACCAGGTCGCGGTCGGCCACCGTCTTCAGCACGTAGCCGGCCGCGCCGGCCTTCAGCGCCTCGAACAGGTAGCGCTCGTTCTGGTGCATGGAGAGCATCAGAATCCGCAGCCCCGGCCGGCGGCGGTGGAGCTCGCGGGCC
>DASXOS010000017.1:0-4297 GCA_036494115.1 Solirubrobacteraceae bacterium
GCCGCTTGAGCTTGCGGCTCAGCCACAGCCCGGAGTGCCCCGGTAGCTGATAGTCGACGATGGCGACGTCGAGTCGTTCCTGCTCGGCCGCCTCGGCGGCGGCCTCGGCGCTGTCGAGGGCGCGGACGACTTCGAAATCGGGCTCGGACGCGAGCAGGCCCCGCAGCCCGGCCAGGATCGCCGGGTGGTCGTCGACGACCAAGCAGCGAATCGGGGTCTGCTCGGTCTCGCGGAGGCCGCTGCCGTTGCGGTTCATCACCGGCTGCTGCACGGGGGTTGTCATCGTGGGTCCTTCCTGTGGTGTGATGGCTCGCAGGTTGCAAGCCCACGGGCGCTGCCGCAATGGGGGCGATCCCCCATCTGCGCCCGGTGGCGGTCCGACGTGATCCGCAACCGCCGCTGAGGTAAGAAAGCGGCGTCAGCCGCAGCTAAGAGGATGTGCGTACCGGAAACACTCCCTCTCCGAACTCCGCCGGCGACTCCGCGGGGGACTCCACGGGCGATCGCGAGCGCTGGGTGCGGTGGCGGGAGGGCCGGCTCCTGAGTGCCGGATTCGGCCCCGGCCTCGCCGACGTGCTCGCTCACCAGGAGCAGGTCGACCTCCACGAACTGCTCAAGCTGGTGGACCGTGGATGTCCCCCGCACCTGGCCGCGCGGATCCTCGCGCCCCTCGAATCCCCGGTCGAGGAGCCCCGCAAGGAGGGATCTGGTGCCTGGTAGCGTGCCCGCGGTGCAGCGCATGACCGCTCCGGCATCGCTTGACCGGGAGGCCGAGGGGCGCGCCTGGCTGGGGGCTCTGCGCGCCACGGGGGCCGAGCGCGACGACGCGCTGCGCCGGCTTCACGAGCTTCTGCTCCGTGCGGCGCGGTTCGAGCTGGGGCGCCGCCGCGGGATGCTGGTGGGCTCGAGCCGCGAGAGCGTCGACGACCTGGCCATGCAGAGTGCCGACGACGCGCTTGCGGCGATCCTGTCCAAGCTCGACGACTACCGGTTCGAGAGCCGTTTCACCACCTGGGCGTACAAGTTCGCGATCCTCGAGGCGGCCGTGCGCACCCGGCGCCGCGCCTGGCAGGAGCGCGAGCTGCCGATCGATCCCGACGCCTGGACCATGCTGCCCGCCAGGACGGTCGACCCCGCCGAGGACCTCGAGTGCCGCGACCGGCTCCGCGCCATCATCGACGCGGTCCGGACCGAGCTTTCGCCCCACCAGCGGGAGGTGCTCGGCGCGCTCGTGCTCGCCGAGGTTCCGATCGACGTGCTCGCCGAGCGGCTGGGCACCACCCGCGGGGCGCTGTACAAGACCCTCCACGACGCGCGGCGCAAGCTGCGCACCGCCATCGGAGCCGATTCATGACCGAGTCCCGCCACAGGCATGAGCACCTCGTCGCCGGGCTGCTCGGCCCCTCGGGCGCTGAGCTCACCTGTGAGGAATGTTTTGACCTGCTCGACGTCTATGTCGACAGTGAGCTTGCCGGTGAGCACGCCGACGCGCGCGTCCCCGGGATGCGCGAGCACCTGGCCGGGTGCCCGGCGTGCGCCGAGGAGCACGACAGCCTGCGAGACCTGCTGACGACCGTCCGGTGAGCACCCGCCGTCTACAAGCGGTGGCGGGCGACGCCCGCCACGTCGATCTGGCCGCGGCCGAGCGCGCCGCCCGGGAGCTGCTCGCGGCGCTCGGTGCCGACCTGGATGACCCTGGCCTGCGCGAAACGCCCCGGCGAGTCGCGGCGGCGTACGCTGAGCTGCTCACCCCGGAGCCGTTCAACCTGACCACCTTCCCCAACGACGAGGGGTACGACGAGCTTGTCGTGGTGCGTGATATCCCTTTCCAATCGCTCTGCATGCACCACCTGCTGCCGTTTCACGGGGTGGCCCACGTCGCCTACCTGCCGGCCGAACGCATCATCGGGCTCTCCAAGCTGGCGCGCGTCGTGGAGCACTACTCGCGGGATCTGCAGGTGCAGGAGCGCCTGACCAAGCAGGTGGCCGCCTGCATCCAGGACGAGCTCCAGCCCAAGGGCGTCGGCGTGGTCCTGGAGGCCGAGCACCTGTGCATGTCGTTGCGCGGCGTCCAGAAAGCCGGCGCCCGGACAGTGACCTCGGCGCTGCACGGGCTCGTGCGCGATGACCCTCGCACCCGCGAGGAATTCCTCAGCTTGACCGGAGGTAGGACATGACCAACAAGACATTCGTGATCGTGGGCGCGAGCCTGGCCGGTGCCAAGGCCGCCGGGGAGCTTCGCGAGCGCGGCTTCGACGGCCGCATCGTCCTCGCCGGCGCCGAGCTCGAGCGCCCCTACGAGCGCCCGCCGCTCACCAAGGACTACCTGCAGGGCAAGTCCGAGCGCCAGAAGGCCTACGTCCACGACGAGGAGTTCTACGGCCAGCAGGAGATCGAGCTGCGCCTCGGCGCGGTGGCGGAGTCGATCGACCCGCAGGCATCGACGGTGACCCTCGCCGGCGGCGAGGAGCTTGCCTACGACAGCCTGCTGCTCACCACCGGTGCCCATCCGCGCGCGATCTCGGTGCCGGGGGCCGACCTCGACGGCATCCACTACCTGCGGACCTTCTCGGACTGCGACGCGCTGCGCGATCGGCTGGCCTCCGGGAGCGGCCGTGTGGCCGTCGTGGGCGCGGGGTGGATCGGGTCGGAGTTCGCCGCCTCCGCCCGCGGCGCGGGACTCGAGGTCACGGTGATCGACCCGCTGGCGCTCCCCAACGAGCGGATCTTCGGCGCCGAGGTCGGCGCCTTCTATCGCGACGTCCACGTCCGCCACGGGGTGGAGATGGTCCTGGAGGACGGCGTCGAGGCGCTCGAGGGCGACGGCTCGGTGAGCGCCGTGCGCACCGCCCGCGGCCGGCGCATCGAATGCGACTTCGCCGTCATCGGTATCGGCGTCGTGCCACGCGTCACGCTCGCCGAGGCCGCGGGGCTGACCGTGGAGAACGGCATCCAGGTCGATGCCGCGTGCAAGACCTCGGCGCCCAACGTCTTCGCGGCCGGTGACGTCGCCAACGCGTGGCACCCGTTCTACGACCGCCACATCCGCGTGGAGCATTGGGCCAACGCGCTCAACCAGGGTCCCGCGGCCGCGCGGTCGATGCTCGGCGACACGGTCAGCTATGACCGGATCCCGTACTTCTTCTCTGACCAGTACGACGTCGGCATGGAGTACTCCGGCTACGCCACCGACTGGGACGAGGTCGTGTTCCGCGGTGACCGGGAGGGCGGCGAGTTCGTCGCGTTCTGGCTCGCCGACGGACGCGTGGTCGGTGGGATGAACGTCAACGTCTGGGACGTCAACGAGCACGTCCAGGCGCTCATCCGCTCGCGCCAGCAGATCGACGCCGGCGCGCTGCGCGACACCGACACGCCGCTCGAGTCGCTGGCGGCCGAGCCGGCGAGCTGAGCGGTCAATAGGCGGGCGCCGCGGACGGCCTTGAGTCGCCCTAAAGGCGGGCGCCGCGGACGGCCTTCAGCCATTGGAACGGCAGCCGGGCCAGACGGCCCTCGCGGACACCGACCGCCACCGCCTCCTCGAACGTGCCCTCCCGCCAGCGGTCGGCGTGGGTGACGTTGGCCAGCCGATCGCACGGCATCGGTCCGAGTTCGCGCAGACTGCGCTCGAGCTTGCTGATCTCAGCGGCCACCGCGGCGTCGTGGCGCCGCCGGTCCCGCGCGCTCTGGATCCCGTGGTGGGGGGCGGGTTCGCTCATCGCGTCACGGGGGCGTCAGCCTCGCGGAGGTTTGACGGTTGCCCCGGCTGGCGCATGGGGAACGGGGTGCGAACGAGCGGCTCGCTGCGGCCCCGGGCGCGACAACGCGGACAGGACACGCGATCGGTGAGAGGGTCGCGGCTGCGGATGGACAGGCCGCACTCGAGACAGTTGAGATATGGCACGACTTGCATACTCCTTGTGAAGCGCTGTACAAGGAATAGCTGATCCACGGCGGCGCTCCGGCAACGCCCGTCATCCGGCGAACCGACCGTGTTCGCCAGCGGACACGCAGCTGATTGCGGGGGTAACTTTGAGTAGTGCTCACACAGCTGGATCCCCGTCATCTGGTCGCCCTGCTCGACGCGGACCCCGACATTGGCGTCGGAGTTCCGGCCGACGAGGCGGAATTGGCGCGCAGTCGTGCCGTCGCGGCGGTGATGGAGCTCGAGCCGCCCAGCTGGGACACCGCGCCGATCGCCGCGCGGGCCGAAGCGGGCTGGCTGGGCCTGTTCGTGCTCGACGGGCTGCTCATCCGGCGCGTGGAGGTGGGCAAGCGACCGGCCTGCGAGCTGTTCGGC
>DASXOS010000018.1:0-24937 GCA_036494115.1 Solirubrobacteraceae bacterium
AAAGCGGCGGCCGGTTCACCTGGACAGCGCCGAGCAGATTGCGATCCTGCTCGAGGCCGCCGGCGATCTCGACCGCGGCGACAATGAGATCGAAGTCCAGGATCGCCACGGCAAGATCTGGACCCAACGACCGGCGCTCCACACGACCGGCCGGCGCGCGGCCTTCGCGACGTTGCTCCTCGGTGGCGGACGAGCTTCGGCAACCGGGGCCATACTGTGGCGCGACATCAACCTCGCCAACGGGCGGTTCGAGGTCGGCCGCGACAAGACAGACGCAGGGATGCGGGAGGTCGACATGCCGCCGCTGCTTCGCGAGATCCTGACCGAGCACAAGGCAGCGAGCGAGAAGATCGGGCCAGACGATCCGGTGTTCCTGACCTCCACCGGCACCGCTCGCTCGCGGCATAACCTGCGCCAGGACGTCGTCGAGCCGGTGGTGGGCCGGGCGAACCGGCTCGTCGAAGAGCGCGGCCTGCAGCCCCTCCCGCTTGGGATCACCCCGCACAAGCTGCGACACACATTCGCCTCGATCCTCGTCGCGATCGGCAAGGACCCGACGTGCGTCATGCAGCAACTAGGGCACACCGATCCGGCGTTCACGTTGCGGGTCTACTCGCACATGATGCGCCGCAGCGACGAGGAGCGCGAGGAGCTCAAGGCGCTGGTGGAGGGCCGAGTTTTGGCAGGGAATAGGCAGGGAGCGCGCATTTCCGCCCCTCACGGTGCCCCCGAGGATCACTTCTGAACAATAGAAAAGCCCCGTGTTAGGAGGGCTTCTCTGAAATCGGGGCGCCCGGATTTGAACCGGGGACCTCACCGACCCGAACGGTGCGCGCTACCAGGCTGCGCCACGCCCCGATGGGCCCAGTATCGCACGAACGTCGCGCGCCCTCAGTGACCGAGCGGCGAGGGGACCTTGGGCAGCGTGCCGGTGGCACCCTGCACTGCGCCGCCGGCGCCTTTGAGCACCTGGCCGACCGGGCCGCCGGGGGTGCCGCTGGGCGTCTGCGTCCCGGCCGACGGAGGCGCTGCCAGGTTCGGCAGCTTGACGGTGACGCTCGGGACCTTGACCTTGCCCGCGGTGATGCCCGGGGTGCTGATGGATGGCGAGGACGCATTGGGGCTGCTGGCGGAGACGGAGACGCCGCCGATCCTCAGCTGATGCGAGCCCGAGCCGGCCGCCGAACCGGACGAGCTCGGCCCCGCGGAACCCTGGTGATCCCCGGTGCTGCTCGAGGAGCCGGCGCTGCTGGTCCCTGCGGCGCCCGGCGCCTGAGTGCCGAGCTTGGCGCGCTGCGCGCCCGAGGCCCCCACCGGCCCGCCATGGACCATCCCGGCCTTCGCCTTGCCGAGTGCTGAGATGCCAGCTCGCTTTGCCGTCCAGCCAGTGGCGGATGCCGTCGTCGCCTTCGCCGTGGCGGACGCGGCCGAGCGTGTGCTCGTGCTCGCCGCCGGGGCGATGTGCGCCGGTAGCGGCGTCACCCGTGGGGGCTGCGAGGCGCCGGCCACGACCACCCCGCCGCCGATCGCCGCCGCCAGCGCGCCGGCCGCGGCGGCCAGACGGCCGAAGTCCGTCGACGGGGCGATCATGCCGGCGAACTGCACGAGACTCTGGAAGGAGGGCAGCGAATGCGAGCTCGCCGCCACCGCCGCGCTGCGATCCTCACCCGAGCGGCGGCGCCACAGCCAGGGAATCGGCAGCAGCGCCGCGATCTTCCCGGCGATCCCGGGGGCCTGGAACAGCGAGTCATCAATCCCCGCCATGCGGGCCTCGCGCCGGCACGGCTGGCAGTGCGAAAGGTGCCGGGCAAGCTGACGGCGCTGGCGGATGCCGAGCTTCAGCAGCGGCTGCTTGTCGTCGACGGCGATGAGCTCCTGGGCGTGCGCGCAGCGACGGCCGCTGACGAGCTCGTCGTACTCCTCGCTGAGCCTGCGGCGCGCACGGAACAGCGTGCTCTCGACCACGGGGCGAGTCATCCCGAGCTTCTCGCCGATCTGGTTGTAGGACAGGCCCTCGAACTCGCGCATCACAATCACCTGGTGGTGGTGCTCGCTCAGGCCATGGAAGGCGCCCTGAAGATCCTGGAGCGACTGCTTGCCGGCGACGGCGACGTCGGGCGTCGGTGCCGTCGAGATCAGGACGCGGTCGTCGTCGTTGCTCTCCGCAGGGGCCTCGAGCGGGACCTCCCGCCCACGGCGAGCGCGGCGGAACTCGTCGATGCAGGCGTTCTTGGCGATCTCGTAGATCCATGGCTTGAACGCGATCGGGCGCTCGGTCTGCCGCAACCGGCGCAGCGCCGAGATGAAGACCTCCTGGGCGATGTCCTCCGCGCGGGCATGATCGTGGACCATGCCGAAGATGTAGCCGCTGATCCGCGGGCGGTACCGCGCGTAGAGCTCCTCGAACGCACGATCGCTTCCATTGCGCACGAGCGCGACGAGCTCATGCTCGTTGGATGCGGGAGAAAAATGAGTCGGACTGAGCGCCGATGCCATCTCGTTCCCCTGGGCTTCCGGCCCCGGGTTGCAAGTTGACTGAACTATAACGTTTATTTAGCGGGAAGTCTATGGGCGCGTATACCCCAACTTTCGCCGGTCTAAGCGCACGAAGCCCGCACTTTCGCTTGAGACCATCCGGCGCACCGGGCATACTTGTCGCCATGTAGTGAACGGCAAAGGAGGAACATCACCGATGGCGAATCACCTGACGCCCAGCGAGCTTGCACGAGAGTCCGGTCTGGAGCGCCGCGACGTAATCGCCAAGTGTGTGGAGCTGGGCGTCCCGATCTTCAACGGTCGGATCGACAAGACCCTCTTCCTCTCATCTCTCCGGGAGTACACCGTCACGGAGCAGGTTCAGGCGCAGCCCGCCGGCGCGTAGTAGAGGTTCCACATAGGCCCGGCCGCGTGAGCGCCGTCAAGCGGTCTGCGCGTTGCCGGGCAGCTCACTCTGGGCGGGTCCCGCGCGCCCGGTTTTGGGCTGTGCGCGTTTCGCCGCCGGCGCCGTCAGTCTCCGGCTGATTGGCGCAGCAGCGTCGAGGTCGTCTGCTCGAGGATCTTGCGCCACGCACGCGTCTTCTCGCGCTCGGCCTCGAAGTGCTTGACGACCTTGCGCACCCGGGTGGCCGAGATGTCGATCCCGTGGCGCGAGCAGATCCGCTTGAACTTCGGATAGTCCTGGGCCAGCTTCAGCGTCACCGACTGGAAGCCGTGGCGGGCGATATCGACGCGGGAGCTGTAGTTCATGATGCTCGTCTGGAACATCAGCTCGTCGTTGGGTTCGGGCTCGATCAGGACGATGTCGACACCCGGATAGCGCTCCTCCCACCGGCGGGCCAACTCGTGCAGGCGCTGGTAGGCCAGCAGCTTGAACGCCTGGTAGCCGATCTGCGGGAAGCCCATCTCAGAGACGCGCTGCCTGCGCGAGCCGACGACCGAAGGGATGTCACGGTCGAAGTCGTTGACGTAGGGCACCAGCGGATTGACGACCACGATGAACTTGGCGCCGGCCTCGACCGCGATGTCGAGGTTGGTCGTGGACAGGATCCCGCCGTCGATCAGCTCGCGGTCCTTGACCTTCACCGGCTTGTAGATCATCGGCAGCGCGGTGGAGGCGCTGACCGCCGTCGAGATCGGCACGTCGTCCCAGCCCTCGGCGCCGAACACGATCCGCTCGCACGTGTCGAGGTCGGTGGCGGCCAGATACAGCTCACTCTCGAGCAGCCGGAAGTCGTCGGTGCGGTCCGGATCGGACAGCACCGTGCGCACGTAGCGCTCGATCCCGTCGCCCGAGTACAGCCCCGACGGCAGCGCCTCGGCGAGGCCGACGACGACATCGACCGCCGAGAGCTGACCGAGATCGCGGATCAGGTTGCGGATCACCCGCGCCAGGCGCAGCGGGAGCATCGCACCCCGGCTCAAGAACTCCCCGTAGTTCGGCTTCAGCAGCGAGCTGATCCGGGCGTCCGGGAACGGCGTCGGCACCTGCTGGACGATCACCCGCATCATCTCTTCCGGGGTGACGCCGTTGGCGACGGCGGCGGCCACGAAGGCCCCAGCACTCGTACCCACATAGACGTCGAACTGGTTCACCGTCCGGTTCACGGACAGGAGATCGAGGGCCCGCAGCGCGCCGATCTCATATACGCCGCCCGTGAACCCACCGCCGCCGAGCACCAGGGCGGTCTTGGACCGGCGCCTCGCGGCCGCCTCACGCGACCCCCCCGACCGCTCGCCCGCAGCGGTGTCGAGCTTCACCACCTTGCCCATGCCCTCACGATTGTAGGTCCAGATCCCGGTTCAAACGGCGTGGGCGAGCGCACCTTTCGCCGCTCTGACCGGTTACATATGCGCAGATGCGAGGGTTTCTGGCCGTGCTGGCCACAACCGGAGCTCTGTTCGGCGCGCTGAGCGCGCCGGCGGGTGCGCAGTCGACGGGCGCCGCGCAGCGATCGCTGCAGCGCGCGCTCCACGGCGCGATGCAGGAGGCCGGGCGCTACAGCGGGGCGTATGTCGTCGACATGAACACCGGCCGGGCCCTGTTCTCGCAGGCGGCGACGCGCCCACGGCTACCGGCGTCGGTCGAGAAGGTCTACACCACGTCCACGGCGCTCGTGCGCTTGGGCGCGAACACCAGGCTCGCCACCGGGGTGTTCGGCTCGGGAACGGTGTCGGGCGGGACCTGGCACGGGACGCTGTACCTGCGCGGAGGCGGAGATCCGACCTTCGGCTCCCGCAGCTACGACCACTACGCCTACAACAGCGGCGCCACCGTGCAACAGCTCGTCGCGAACCTGATCGCCGCCACCGGTATCCACGCGATCCAGGGCCGGATCGTCGGCGACGAGTCCTATTTCGACTCGCTGCGCGGCACGCCGCCCTACGGCGACAACGCCTCCACCGACATCGAGGGTGAGCTGAGCGCGCTGGCCTACGACCGGGGCCTGGCCAACGAGCAGGGGACCGCGTTCCAGAGCCGGCCCGCGCTGTTCGCCGCCGAGCAGTTCGCCGCCGCGCTGCGGGCCGCCGGCGTGAAGGTCCCGAACGGCATTCCCATCTACACCGGGACGACCCCGAGCTCGGCGCAACAGCTGGGCCTGGTCCACTCGCCGAAGATCTCGTGGCTGATCCACCTCACGAACTCGCCCTCGGACAACTTCTTCGCTGAGATGCTGCTGAAGGGGATCGGCGCCAAGTTCGGCGGAGCCGGCAGCACCGCCGCGGGCGCCGCGGTCGTTCGCTCCCAGCTGGCGAGCTTTGGCATTCACCCCAAGCTGAACGACGGCTCAGGACTGTCGCGCTCGGATCAGACCACGCCGCAGCAGGTGGTGACCGTGCTCGAGAAGATGGCGACGAACCGGGCCTTCACCTCCTCGCTCGCTATCGGCGGAGAGACGGGAACGCTGGTCGACGAGATGCGCGGCACCGCGGCGCAGCGCAACTGCATCGGCAAGACCGGCACGCTGCACGACGTCGCCAGCCTCGCCGGCTATTGCACCGCACGGGACGGCCACAAGCTCGTGTTCGCGTTCCTGTTCAACCGGCTCGGCAACCCGGACGCGGGTCACCTGATCGAGGCCAACATGGCCGCCACGGTGGCCAAGTACGACGGCTGACGGCGCGCTTGGCGCCCTGATGCGGCTAGGCGGGCTCGCCGGCGTCGCTCACCAGCTCGCGCAGGCCGTCCTCGTTCAGCACCGGCACGCCGAGGCGCTCGGCGTTGGCAAGCTTCGACCCGGCGCTCTCCCCCGCGACCACGTATGCGGTCTTCTTCGACACCGATCCGGTGACCTTGCCGCCGGCGCCGACGATCATCTCGGTCGCCTCCTCCCGGGTGAGCGTCGGCAATGTCCCGGTGAGGACGAGCGTCTTTCCCGCGAGTGGGCCCTCGCCGGGCGGCGGGCCCTCCTCCTCGAATTGCAGCCCCTGGGCACGGAGGTCTTTGATCAGGCTGCGCATCGACTCGTCTGCGAGCTGCGCGTGGATCAGGGTTGCCATCTTCGGGCCGACCCCCTGGGTCTGCTCGATCTCGTCGGGGCTCGCCTCCAGTAGCGCGTCGACCGTGCGGAAATGCTGGGCCAGGTTGCGGCCGGTGACGTAGCCGACCTCTTCGATCCCGATCGCGTACAGAACCCGGCCGAACGGCTGCTGCTTCGAAGCCTGGAGCGCCCGCACCAGCTTCTCGGCGGACACCTGGCCAAACCCGCTCTGCTTGGCGACCTGCTCGGCCGTGATCCGGTAGAAGTCCGCGGCCGTCTTCACCCAGCCGAGGTCCATGAACAGGGTCACCTGCTTCTCGCCGAGGCCGTCGATGTCCATCGCGCCGACGAAGTGCGTGAGCAGCTGCCACCGCCGGCCCGGGCACACCAGGTTCGGGCACCGAGTGAACACGGATCCCTCGGGCTTGACCGTGGGCGTATCGCACACGGGACAGCGGTCCGGGGGCTGCGGCGCCGGCGGCCGGCCCTCGGCCTCGGCCACGTGGGGTGCCGGTGACAGCACCTGGGGGATCACGTCGCCGGCGCGGAGCACGATGACCTCTTCGCCGATCCGGATGTCCTTGCGCGCCAGGTCCTCCTCGTTGTGCAGCGTGGCCTGCTTGATCGTCACGCCGCCGACGTGGACCGGCTCGAGCATCGCGAACGGGTGCAGATCGCCGAACTTGCCGGGGTTCCAGCCGATGTCGTTCAGCTTCGTGATCGCGGTCGTGGGCGGGAACTTCCAGGCAATCGCCCAGCGGGGCTCGCGTCCGACCACACCGAGGCGGCGCTGCAGTTCGACGGTGTTGACCTTGACGACGGCACCGTCGATCTCGAAGTCGAGCGAGCCGCGGCGTTCCTCCCAGCCTCGGCACTGCGCAACGACTTCGTCCTCGGTGCGCAGCTTTTTGACGTCGGGATGGACCGGGAAGCGATGCCCGCGCAGCCACTCGAGCGCGTCCCAGTGGGCGGCGAACGAGATCCCCTCGGTGGCGCCGATCGCATATGCCCAGAAGGACAGCGGACGGTCCGCGGCGAGCTTCGGATCGAGCTGGCGGATCGTGCCGGCCGCCGAGTTGCGCGGATTCATGAATGTCGACAGCCCGGCCTCGGCCCGCCGCTCGTTGAGCTTGGCGAAGTCGGGCAGGGCCATGTAGGCCTCGCCCCGGACCTCGAGCATCGCCGGCGGGTCCTCCAGGTCGAGCTTGAGCGGGATCCCGGGGATCGTGCGCAGATTGTGGGTGACGTCCTCGCCGATCTCCCCGTTGCCGCGGGTGGCTCCACGCTCGAGCAGGCCGTTGCGGTAGATGAGGGAGATCGCCAGCCCGTCGATCTTGGGCTCGACCACGTACTCGAAGTCCGGATCCTCGATCCCCTCGCGCGCGAGATGGTTGCGCATGCGCGCGATCCACGCCCGCAGCTCATCGGCGGAGCGGGCGTTGGCGAGCGAAAGCATCGCCTGCGGATGCCGGACCTTCTCGAGCTCCGAGACCGGCTCGCCACCGGTGCGCTGGGTCGGTGAGTCGGGCGTGACCAGCTCGGGGTGCTCGGCCTCGATCGCGCGCAGCTCGTCGATCAGCGCGTCGTATTTGTCGTCGGTGATGTCGGGATCGTCGAGGACGTAGTAGCGGTAACCGTGGTGTTCGAGCTCGTTGCGCAGCTCCGCGGCGCGCTCCACGGCGTCGGCCGGCGTCGCCTTCGCGGAGCTCAATCGGTGACCTCTTCGGCGGCGGGGGCAATCAGCCGCGCCAGGTCGTAGCGCTGAAGCGCGCTCAGGCCTTCGCGGTCGGTGAGGTCGAAGTGGATCGGTGTGACCGCGATCTTCCGTTGCGCCACCGCCGCCAAGTCGGTCCCGACCTCGTCGCGCTCGTAGCTCGCATCGCCGTAGATCCGGTACAGGCGTTTGCCCTCCTCCTCGGCCTGGTCGATCAGCGCCAGCTCGTCGCGGTAGACCCGCTTGCCGAGCGCCGCGACCTCCACCCCATCGGGCTCGCCGCCGGGGACGTTGATGTTGAGCAGCGTCCCGGTGGGCAGCGGCACGCTCTCGAGCTCGGCCACGAGCCGCGCCGTGAACGACGCGGCGGTGTCGAACCGGAAGTCGGCGCCGGAGCGGAAGTCGAGCTCCATCGCGGGTGACTGCTGGGAGACAGCGATGCCGGGCAGGCCGAGCACGATCGCCTCGAGCGCCGCGGCGACCGTCCCCGAGTATGTGATGTCATCGCCCAGGTTCGACCCATGGTTGATCCCGGACACGACCAGGTCCGCCGCGAAACCCTTGATCAATCCCAGGCTGGCCAGCCGCACGCAATCGACTGGCGTGCCATCGGTGGCGTAGCCCACGGTTCCGTCGCCGAACTCGATCTCCTGGACCCACAGCGGGCGGCGGGTGGTGATCGACCGCGCCATCGCCGAGCGGTTGCCGTCGGGGGCGACCACGGCCAGCTCGATGCCGGGCACCTCGAGCAGCGCGCGGCGCAGCGCCTGCAGACCGGCGGCCTCGATCCCGTCGTCGTTGGTGAGCAACACCCGCATCCTGGCTTTGATGCTAGTGAAGGGTCAGGACCCGTTTTCCAGCACCGGCGCGATCTGAGCACACTGTGAGCTCAGGGCCTTCACAGGACCACGACGTGGTCGGTTTTGTGCTGCTATAGGCGGCACTAGACGGACCACGTCCTCTGTGCGCGCGAGCGAGCGCCGAGGACCCGCTGGTCGTCGTAGCCGACGCCGGCTAGGTACAGCCCGTGTGCCGGCGCCGTGGTCCCAGCCTGCGCGCGCGGGCGGCTCGACAGGAGCTCGACAAACGACGAAACGGACCGCCGGCCGGCGGCGATCTCGAGCATCGTCCCCACCAGCACCCGGTTCATGTGGCGCATGAACGTGTCCGCCTCGATCCAGAATTCGAGCAACTCGGCATCGACCCCCCAGTACGCCGCGTACACCTCCCGCGAGAACCGGACGTGATACGTGTCGGTCGGCGTGAACGCCGTGAAGTCGTGGACGCCCGCGAGCGCGGCGGCGCAGGCCTCTAACGCCGGCACGTCCACGCGGTGCGGCCAGTGAAGGACACGACGGCGCTCCAGAGCCGGGCGACCAGCGCGCAGCAGCACCCGGTAGCAATAGGCGCGGGACGTGGCGTCCCGCCGGGCATCGAATCCGTCAGCCGCAGCCGAACACGACAGCACCGCGACGTCGTCAGGCAGCAGCGCGTTGAGGCTCCGGACCGGCGCCACCTCCCCGGGATAGCTCGCCACCTGACCGAGCGCATGGACGCCGGCGTCCGTCCGGCCCGCCACCGTCAGCGGCACCGCGTCGCGGCGCAGAACCACGCACAGCGCACGCTCCACCTCTGCCTGGACCGTGCGCGAGCCGGGCTGACGTGCCCAGCCCGCAAAGCCGCTCCCGTCGTACTCCAGGAGCAGGCGTGCGGTCAGACCAGCTCCAGGAGCACCATCTCGGTCGCGTCCGAGCGCCGCGGGCCTAGCTTCAGGATCCGCGTGTAGCCACCCGAACGCGCCGTGTACCGCGGCGCGATCTCCTCGAACAACTTGTAGACGGCGAACTTGTCCTGGCCGAGCGCGGACAGCGCCTGCCGACGGGCGTGCAGGTCGCCGCGCTTGGCGAGCGTGATCAGCTTCTCGACCTCGGGCTTGACCGCCTTGGCCTTGGCCTCCGTGGTCTGGATGCGCTCATGGTCGATGACCTCCTTCGAGAGGTTCATCAGCAGCGCCTTGCGATGCGAGGCGCTACGGCTGAGCTGATATCGATTGCGCTGGTGACGCATCGTGCTAGACCTTACTCGCCGCGGAGCCCCAGACCCCGCGCGTGCAGGGTCTCGATCACTTCGTCGATCGACTTCTTGCCGAAGTTCGGGATCGCGTTGAGCTCGGACTCCGTCTTCGAGACGAGGTCGCCGACGGTCTGGATGCCGGCCCGCTTGAGGCAGTTGTACGAGCGGACGCCCAGCTCGAGCTCCTCGATCAGGATGTCGTCCATCGCGTTCGGCTGCCGCGCCGCACCGCCACCGGCGGCACCAGCGCCAACCAGGCCCGGCTCGAGCACACCCGGGGCGGTGGCGTCCCGCAGCTCCACCACGCGGTCGGCGTCAGTGAAGATCGCCAGCTGCGAGATCAGGATCTCGGCCGCCTCGCGGAGCGCCGCGTGCGGGTCGATCGAGCCGTCGGTCTCGATGTCGAGCGTGAGCTTGTCGAAGTCGGTCTTCTGTCCGACACGGGCCTGCTCGACGTTGTAGGCGACCCGGCGCACAGGCGAGAAGATCGAGTCGATCGGGATCACGCCGATCGGCTGATCGGCTGACTTGTTCTCCTCGGCCGGCCGGTAGCCGCGGCCGCGGCCGATGGTCAGATAGACCTCGAGCTTGGTCTTCTTCTCCAACGTCGCGATGTGCGCGTCGGGGTTGAGGATCTCGACGCCGGACGGGAGGTCGATGTCCTTGGCGGTAATTTCACCGGGTCCGGTGACGACGAGGGGGGCTTCGATCTCCGTGGCGTCACTATGCATGCGGCAGACGACGCCCTTCAAATTCAGGACGATGTCGGTGACGTCCTCCTTGACGCCCCGGATCGTGGAGAACTCGTGGGCCACACCCTCAATCCGGACGCTGGTCACCGCCGCGCCCGCGAGCGAGGACAGCAGCACACGCCGCAGAGAGTTGCCGAAGGTGTAGCCGAAGCCGCGATCGAGCGGCTCGATCGTGAACGAACCACGATTGCCGTCGGCGGATTCGCTGGAGATTCGGGGGACTTGGAAGTCAAGCATCGGGGTCTGGTCCTAACGTCGTGGGGTTCCTGCCGCCGCCGAGGCGGCCGTCGGCGCCGCGCAGCACCCCAGGGAGGCGTGCGCGGCTGAAAGCTTTTACTTCGAGTAGAGCTCGACGATGAGCTGCTCCTGCACCGGCGCGGCGATCTCCCGCCGCTCGGGCCTGCGCAGCACCTTCGCCGTGAGCGAATCGTGGTCGGCCTGGAGCCATGCCGGCACTTGCCCGGTCAGCTCGGTGGCGTCGCGGATCACCTGGCCCGCGGAGGACTTGGTGTGAATCGCGATCACATCGTCGTTGCGGAGCTGGTAGCTCGGGATGTTCACCCGGCGCCCGTTGACGGTCCAATGGCCGTGAAGGATGAGCTGACGCGCCTGGCGGCGCGAGGCGGCGAAGCCGAGGCGCACGAGGACGTTGTCGAACCGGCACTCGAGCATGCGGAGCAGGTTCTCGCCGGTGATCCCGGGCTGGCGCGAGGCCTTGTCGTAGTAGTTCCGGAACTGCTTCTCCAGAACCCCGTAGTAGCGGCGGGCCTTCTGCTTCTCGCGCAGCTGCACCCGGTACTCGCTCTGCTTCTGGCGCCCGCGGCCGTGCTCGCCGGGCGGATAGGAGCGTCGCTCGACTCCGCACTTGTCGGTGAGGCAGCGCTCGCCCTTGAGGAACAGCTTTTGTCCCTCACGCCGGCACTGCTTGCACTGTGCTCCGGTATCCCGTGCCATACCTAAACCCTTCTCCGCTTCCGCGGCCGGCAGCCGTTGTGCGCCTGCGGCGTGACGTCCTTGACGCCGGTCACCTCGAGGCCCGCCGCCTGGAGCGAGCGGATCGCCGTCTCGCGGCCGGACCCGGGACCCTTGACGAACACCTCGACCTTCTGGAGACCGTGCTCGATCCCCTTGCGGGCGGCGGCGTCCGCGGTCACCTGGGCGGCGAACGGAGTCGACTTGCGCGAGCCCTTGAAGCCGGCGCCGCCGGCGGACTCCCAAGCGATCACGTTGCCCTCACGGTCGGTGAGCGAGACGATCGTGTTGTTGAACGAGGTCTTGATGTGGGCCTGGCCAATCGGGATGTTCTTGCGAACCCGGCGGCGGCCGCGCTGTGGACGGCGAGGTGCTGGGCTCACTTCTTGGTCGCCTTCTTCCTACCGGCGACCTGCATCCGCTTCGGGCCCTTGCGTGTGCGCGCGTTGGTCTTGGTGTTCTGGCCGCGCACGGGCAGGCCACGGCGGTGCCGAAGGCCGCGGTAGGAGCCAATCTCCTGCAGGCGTTTGATCGCCTGCGAGCGCTCGCGGCGGAGGTCACCCTCGACGGTGAACTCGCGATCGATCGCGTCGCGGAGCTTGACCACCTCTTCCTCGGTGAGGTCGCGGACCTTGCGGTCGGGCTCGACGCCGACCTGGGCGAGCAGCCTGTTCGAGCTCGAGCGCCCGATGCCGTAGATGTAGGTCAGCCCGACCTCCACCCGCTTGTTGAGTGGGATGTTGACTCCGCTGATCCGCGCCATCTAGCCCTGCCTCTGCTTGTGTCGCGGATTCGAGCAGATCACGAGCACCCGCCCCTGACGGCGGATGATCTTGCACTTTTCGCACATCGGCTTGACCGACGGTCGTACTTTCACGCTCGTTCGCCTCGTCCTAAAAGATTTGATTAGTTCGCTCAGTCCGGCTCTGGAGACCGCTGCAGGCCGCCGCTACCGAGCTGAGAACCGCCCGCAGCGCACTACTAAACGCGCCGTGAGCGCACGCGCAGGATGTTAGCAGGGCAAATCTGGCGCGCTCACGCGGCCGCACGCCCGCCCCCCGCCTCATGCCAGGGAGTCAGGATACGGGGTCCATCGGCGGTGATCGCGATCGTGAACTCGAAGTGCGCGGCCAGCGAGCCGTCCTGGGAATAGATCGCCCAGTGGTCGTCTCCAACCCGGACCGCATGGCGCCCGGCGGTGACCATCGGCTCGACCGCCAGGACCATCCCCTCCTCCAGCACGATCCCCGTGTGCGGCGCGCCGTAGTTGGGGATCTGCGGATCCTCGTGCATGCTGCGGCCGATCCCGTGGCCGACCAGCGTGCGCACGATCGACAGGCCGGCCGCCTCCACATGCTGCTGGATCGCATGGGAGACGTCGCCCAAGCGGTTGCCGGCGCGGCACCGATCCACGGCCAGCATCAGCGCCTCTTCGGTGGTGACGAGCAGCTTCCGTGCCACGGGGGTGATCGGTCCCACGGGGAAGGTCCGGGCGGCATCGGCCACCCAGCCGTCGTAGACGACGCCGATGTCGACCGAGATGATGTCTCCCCGCCCGAGCGTGTAGGGCCCGGGGATGCCGTGCACGATCATCGAGTTCGGCGAGGCACAAATCGAGCCAGGAAATCCGCGGTAGCCCTTGAACGCCGGTTCGGCTCCCTGCGAGCGGATGAACTTCTCGGCGGCCTTGTCGAGCTCGCCCGTGGTCACGCCGGGGCGGACCTTGCCGGCGAGCAAGTTCATCGTCTTGACGAGGATCTCGCCGGCCACGGCCATCCTGTCGATCTCCGCTGGGGTCTTCTTGATGATCACCGCCGGAGGTTCCTTACGAGAGCCGCTACACGTTCTCTTCGAGCCGCAGCGTGGCGATGACCGCCCGGATGTGGTCGTGAACCTCGGCGGGCGGGCGGGTGCCGTCGATCCGCCGCATCAGGCCCTGCTCGTCGTAGTAGTCGATCAGCGGCGCGGTCTTCTCGTGGTAGACCTTCAGCCGATTCTCGATCACCTCCGGCTTGTCGTCGTCTCGCTGGACGAGGCGCGAGCCGTCCTGATCGCAGACGCCCTCGCGCTTGGGCGGATCGAACTCGATGTGGTAATTGTGACCCGATTTGACGCACACCCGGCGACCGGAGAGGCGGCGGATCAGCTCGTCGTCCGGGACGTCGATCAGCAGGGCGGCGGTGATTCGGCGGCCCATCTCCGACAGCTGCTTGTCGAGTGCCTCGGCCTGGTCGATCGTACGGGGGAAGCCGTCGAGGATGAACCCGTCCTGAGCATCGTCCTCGCCAAGGCGGTCGGCGGCCATCGCCACGATCACGTCGTCCGGAACCAGGTCCCCGGCGTCCATGTATTTCTTCGCCTCCCGCCCCAGCTCGGTCCCGTCCTTGACGTTCTGGCGCAGCATGTCGCCGGTGGCGATGTAGGGGAGCTGGAAGTCAGCCTGCAGGCGGTCTGCCTGAGTGCCTTTTCCGGCCCCGGGCGGGCCGAACAAGATGAGATTGATCTCGGACATGAAGGTTTCACTGTATCGGCCAAGACCGAGCGGTGACAGCAAAACGGCCGGCATCAGTGCCGGCCGTTTCAGTGATGCCCGCCCCTGGGCGCCCCGTTCAATCCGGACCTGCTCGGCGAACCTCTGCCCCGGCCGAGCGTCCCGATTGCGATTCGTCGCTCAGGTCAGATGCGCTCCGGCTCCTTCGCCCCACGGAGCGGAGCCCGCACTCTTGCGGCGACCGGAACGGGACACGGTGGCGGCGAGCGCCGCGCGCGCGGCCTCGATCGCCTCGGTCAGCTCGATCCAGCCGCTGAAGCTCCTCGGCTCCTCATCCGGGCCCCCGATCGAACCGGCAATCGGGTCAGATCCTGGCTGGATCTCAAGGTGCAGATGAGTCGTGGTCCCCTCCACTCCGGTCAGGATCCTCTCCTGGCCGGTGCTTCGCACCAGGGGACCACCCCAGGGTTTTGTCGAACCGCCCGCACCCCTGACTGGTGAGTCAAAGCACCGTTCTCTGGGGTATATGAGAGAGACGTATGCCAGTGCGGGAGGCGGCCGATAGACGCGGTCGTGCGCAGCGCGGTCGTTCGGGCTTGCTCGAGCGGGAGCCAGCGCTTGCTGCGATCGAACGAATCCTGGACGCTGCCGAGACCGGCGGCGGCTCGGCGCTGCTGATCGAGGCCCATGCCGGGATGGGCAAGACGCGCCTGCACGAGGCTGCCCTCGACGGCGCTCGCGACCGCGGCATGCGGGTGCTGCGGGCGGCCGGCGCCGAGCTCGAGCAGAGCGTCGCCTTCGGCGTTGCTCGCCAGCTCCTGACCGGGCAGCTCGGCGAGCTGACGGTGGCTCAGCGTGAGGCCCTGCTCGCCGATGCTCCCGCACCCGTCCGGGCGCTCGCGGGCAGCGGCGGTGGCGGTGGCGGTGAGCCCGAGGACGCCGGTGATGATCTTGCGCTCGCACACGGTCTGTTCACGTTGCTGTCCACTGCGGACGAGAGCCGGCCGGCACTGATCGCGATCGACGATCTGCATTGGTGCGACGGGCCGTCGCTCGAATTCGTGCTGTACATCCTGCATCGCCTCGACGAGCTTCCGATCGCGATGCTGCTCACGCAGCGCGCCAGCCTGGCCGCAGACGGACCCGAGGCCCTCAACGGGATCGCCGCCCACCCGCGGGTGGACACCATCGCACTGTCTCCCCTCCGTCAAGACACCGTCGCCGAGCTCGTCGGGGCCGCGCTCGGAGACAGGGCCAGCGACGGAGTGATCGAGGCGTGCCACGAGGCCACCGCCGGCAACCCGTTCTATCTCCACGAACTGCTCCTGGCGCTCGAAGAGGAGCAGCGCCTGAGCAGCGAGCAACTCGCCGAGCGGGCCCGCGCACTCGCTCCAGAGGGGGTGACCCGAATCGTCCGCGTGCGCGTCGGTCGCCTCGGCCCCGCCGCCGGGAGGCTGTCACGGGCGGTGGCCATTCTGGGCGACGATGCGCCGCTGCGCCACGCGGCCCACCTCGCCGGGCTGCCGGTAGCCGAAGCCGCCAGGGCGGCGCACGAGCTCGCCAACGTCGAGATCCTGCTCGATCGCGAGCCGCTTCGGTTCGTCCACCCGTTGGTCCGCCACGCGATCGTCGGGGACATTCCGGCGTCCGAGCGCGGCAGCCGCCACCTCGATGCCGCGCGGCTCCTGTACGCGGAGGGCGCAGAGTCCGAGCGGGTGGCCGCCCACCTACTGCTGGGACGCGCCGAGGGTGACGCCTGGGTGGTGGAGCAGCTAGGCGCGGCCGCCCGCGATGCGCGGGCCAGCGGTGCCGCGCAGTCGGCGGCGAGCTATCTGCGTCGTGCGCTCGAGGAGCCGCCGAGCCCCGAGCTTCGGCCGGAGCTGCTCGCTGAGCTCGGCTCCGCGGAGGCCGCGGCGGGGCTGCCATCGGCAGCCGGGCACCTGACGCGGGCTCTCGCCGGGATCACGGAGCCCCGCCGGCGCGCCGAACTGGCACTCGAACGCGGCCGCGCGCTCGAGGGCCAGGGCCGCCACCGGGAGGCGGCGCAGGCGTTCGAAGACGGACTGAGCGAGCTCGGCACCGGACCGGAGGACGAGGCGCTACAGGACCAGCTCGAGGCCGAGCTGCTCGGCGCGGCGACGTTCGTGCCCGCGCTCCAAGCTCGGCTGGTGGAGCACGGCGCCCGGGTTCTGGAGCGCGAGGATGTCCCGCCTCGGACCCGGGCCGGCAGGCTGCTGCTGGCCCACGCCGCGCGCCGCGCCGCGTTCGCCGGCCGGCCCTCGAGCATCGTGCTCGAGTTCGCGGAGCGGGCGTGGGACGACGGCTGCGTGCTCGACCCGGCGATCCCGCAGTGGATCGGGTGGCGGCTCACCGTCGAGGCCTTTCTGCTCGGTGGCGACCTCGAGCGGGCGATCGAGCTCGCCGAGGCGGCGATCGAGGACGCTCGTCGCCGCAGCTCTCCGCTGGCGTTCGCGACCGCGAGCCTGTTCCGCGCCCTGCCCGAGCTGGGCCGAGGCGAGGTCGATGCGGCGTGTGCCGATCTCGAGTCGGCACTGGCCACGCGCCGGTTCGGCTGGCACCAGTTTTCACGCATGGCGTTCTCCCAGTACGCGCTGTGCCTGCTGGAGAAGGGTCAGGTCGAGCGCGCCGCCGAGTTGATGGGCGAGGATCCTCCGTCAGCCGAGCCCCGTGATCTTGAAGAGGCCCTGTGCACTTACGCGCTCGGCACCGTCCGCCAGGCGCAGGGACGGCCGGGCGAGGCGCTCGATCTGTTCCTGGCCGCAGGTGGCGTGGTCGAGCGGACGCTGAACGTGTTCGGGTTCTGCCCATGGCGCACGGCGGCGGCCGTGGCTGCGCTCGGAGCGGGGCAGCCCGCGCAGGCGCTCGAGCTGGCGCTGGAGGCGGATGCCGTGACGCAGCGCACCGAGGTCCTCCATCAGCGGATCCGGGCCCTCAGGGTGCTCGGCCTCTGCCAGCCGGGCGCGGAGGGCATCGCCACGCTCACGGCCGCCGTCGAGCTCGGTCGCCACTCGCCACCGCGACTCGAGACGGTGCGCGCGCTGGTCGATCTCGGCGCTGCGATGCGGCGGGCGAACAAACGCTCAGCCGCGCGCCAGCATCTCCAGCTCGCCGCCGACGTCGCGCTGAAGGGTGGCGCGACCGCGCTCCACGAGCGCGCCCGGACCGAGCTCGCCGCCACCGGCGCCCGGCCACGACGCGTGGCGCTGCTCAGCGGCCCGGCGTCGCTGACCCCGAGCGAGCGCCGCATCGCCGAGCTGGCCGCCGCCGGCAGCAGCAATCGCGAGATCGCTCAGGCGCTGTTCGTCACGCCCAAGACGGTCGAGTACCACCTGCGCAACGTCTACCGCAAGCTCGAGATCGAGAAGCGCCAGGCGCTGGCGGCCGCACTCGGGCCTTAACGCGAATCGGGATGGATCGCTTCCCCTCTGCGATCCACCCCGACTCGGAACTGCCCCCTGTCTTGCCCCCTCCGGGCGCCCCAGCCCGGCTATGTTGTGCCCCCTGTTTGCTGCCCCTGTCTGCACACAGGAAGGTAGACCCATGGAGGGCCGTTCGCCCCAGGGGACGACCCTAGTCTTTTCAGGGCTCTCGCCCTAGGCTAGGGGTGGGGTACCCACCCGAGGACCGGCCCGGCGGCGGAAGCCCGGCCCCCAGCCGGGCTACTTTAAGAATCCCTCGTAGTTGCGCATCATCAGCTGCGCCTCGAGCTGCTTCATCGTGTCGAGCGCGACGCCGATGACGATCAGGATCGAGGTGCCGCCGAAGAAGAAGTTGGCGCTCGTCTGGTTGATCAGGATCGTCGGTAAGGCGGCGATCGCGGCAAGGAAGAGCGCGCCTGGGAACGTCAGGCGGGCGAGGATGCGGTCGAGAAACTCGGCCGTGGGCCTACCTGGTCGCACCCCGGGTATGAAGCCCCCGTACTTACGGAGGTTGTCGGCCTGGTCGACGGGGTTGAACGTCACCGCCGTGTAGAAGTACGTGAACAGGATGATCAACACGCTCTCGCCGAGCACGTAGTGCCAGCCCTGCGGGCTGAAGAAGTTCGCGAGGTGCTGGCCGAAGTTGTTGCGGTTCTGACCGACGAGCTGCCCGATCGTCGGCGGGATGGCCATTACGCTGGCGGCGAAGATCACCGGGATCACGCCGGCCATGTTCACGCGCAGGGGGAGGAAGGTCTGGCCGCCCTGGGTCATTCTTCGCCCGATCACCCGTTTCGCGTACTGGATCGGGATCCGTCGCTGGCCCTCCTGGACGAACACGATCGCGGCGACGATGCCGATCGCGATGAACGGCATCACGACGCGGAACACCTGGTCGGGGTTGTTCCACCAGGACTGAACGCCGTTGGGGATCCGCGCGACGATGCTGGCGAAGATCAGCAGCGAGATCCCGTTGCCGATCCCGCGCTGGGTGACGAGCTCGCCCATCCACATCAGCAACACCGTGCCGGCGGTGAGCGAGATCACGATCAGCAGCATCTTGCCGAGCGTGAAGTTCGTGATGACCTCCTGGCCCGGTCCAAGGCTCTTCTGGAAGCTGCGGAACAGGAACACGTAGCCGATCGACTGGGCGAAGGCCAGTCCGACAGTCAGGTAGCGCGTGTACTGGGTGATGCGCGCCTGCCCGACCTCGCCCTCCTTCTGGAGCTTCTCCAGCGACGGCACCACGACCGTGAGCAGCTGGAGGATGATCGAGGCCGTGATGTAGGGCATGATCCCGAGCGCAAAGATCGCGATCCGCCCCAGGCCCCCGCCCGAGAACAGGTTGAGCAGCCCGAGGATGCTGTTGCCGCCGAAGTTCTTCTGGATCGCGTTGATCGCCGAGGAGTTGATGCCCGGCGCCGGGATGTGCGTGCCCAGCCGATAGAGCGCCAGGATCAGCGCGGTGAAGAGGACCTTGTTGCGGATCTCTCTGACCCGGAACGCGCCGAGGATCGTCGAGATCACTTAGATCAGGCCCCCGGTGAATCCTTCGCGCCGCCGGGCGCCGCCGCTTCGACCACCTGGCAGGTGCCGCCGGCCGCCTCGATCTGTGCGCGCGCGGTCTTCGAAAAGGCGTGCGCGTGGACGGTGAGTGGCTTCGAGATCTCGCCGCCCGCGAGGATCTTGACCGGCACGCCCTTGCGGCCGGTGAGGCCCTTGGCCTTCAGGGCGTCGAGCGTGACCGCGTCACCGGAATCGAATCTGGCCTCGAGATCGAGCAGGTTGACCGGCTGCGTCTCGGTGCGGAACGGCTCGAACGGCATCGACTTCTTCATGTGCGGGCCGCGCAGCTTGCGCATCCGCATGTGAATCGGGTTCTGGCCGCCTTCGAAGCGGGCTCGGCGCTTGGCGCCGGAACGGGAGCCCCAGCCCTTCTGGCCGCGGCCGGAGGTCTTGCCGGTGCCGGAGCCCTCGCCCCGGCCGACGCGCTTGCGGGCCTTGCGCGACCCGGGTGCCGGCTTCAGGCTGTGCAGGCCGATCCGCTGGGGACCGTCAGCCATCCTCGGAGACCTCCACGAGGTGACGGACCTTGTGAACCATGCCCCTGAGCTGGGGGCTATCCGGACGCTCGACGCTTTGGCCGATCCGCCTCAATCCAAGAGACCGCAACGTGTCGCGCTGGCTCTTGTCCGATCCGTTGCGCGACTTGCGCTGAGTGATCGTCAGCGTGCTCACGAGACCTCCGCTGGCTCATCAGCGGCTGGGCCCGCATCTGCGTCCCCTCGCGTACTTGGCCCCTCGTGACCGTTCGTCCCTTCGGCGTCGGGGACGCCAGATGTCGGGTCGGCCGCGTCCCCCGCGTCGGGGGCGCCGGACGCGTCCTCCGACGCCGTCAAACCCAGTACCTGGTTGATCGAGAGGCCGCGGATCTCGGCGACCTCTTCCGGCGTGCGCAGGGCCTCGAGGCCGGCCATCGTCGCCTTGACGAGGTTGATCGGGTTCTGCGAGCCGAGGCTCTTGGAGAGGATGTCGTGGATGCCGGCGAGCTCGAGCACGGCGCGGACGCCACCGCCGGCGATGACGCCGGTACCGGGAGAGGCCGGCTTGAGCAGGACGTGGCCCGAGCCGAAGATACCGTCGACCCGATGGGTGATCGTCGAGCCGTGCTTCGGAACGCGGTACAGGTTCTTCTTGGCCCGCTCAACGCCCTTCTGGATTGCGACCGGGACCTCGTTGGCCTTGCCGTAGCCGATGCCAACGACCTCCCGCTCATCGCCGACCACGACGAGCGCCGTGAACGAGAAACGACGGCCGCCCTTCACGACCTTCGCGACACGGTTGATCTCCACGACCCGCTCCTGCAGGTCGAGGCCGGTCGCCGGAACTGATCTTTCGCGCGTTGCCATCAGCCGATCCAGCGTAGCGGGTTAGTGGTCGCCACTAGAACGCCAGCCCGCCCTCACGGGCACCCTCGGCGAGCGCCTTGACGCGCCCGTGGTACTGGTAGCCGCCGCGGTCGAACACGGCGGACTCGATTCCGGCCGCCTTGGCCCGCTGCGCCAGCAGCTCGCCGGCCTTACGGGCCTGGTCGGTCGCCTTGAGCGAACGCAGCTCGGGCTCGGTCCAGTTGACGGCGGCGAGGGTCCGTCCGGCGTCGTCGTCGATCAGCTGGGCGAAGATGCCGCGGTTGGAGCGGAACACCGAGATCCGCGGGCGCTCGGCGCTACCGATGACCTTGGCGCGCACACGGCGGCGGCGCTTGAGGCGCTTGGCGGGCTTCGTGAGGACGGTCATGCCCTCTTCCCGACCTTCCGGGCCACGTACTCACCCTCGTAGCGGATGCCCTTGCCCTTGTAGGGCTCGGGCTTGCGCTGCTTGCGGATCAGCGCCGCGAACTCGCCGACGCGCTGCTTGGACGGGCCGCGGACGACGATCCGGGTCGGCTGCGGGACCTCGAACTCGATGTCGTCCGGCGCCTTGATCGAGACCGGATGCGAATAGCCGAGGGCAAGCTCCAGATCGCGTCCGCGCAGCTGCGCGCGGTAGCCGACGCCCTGGATCTCGAGCCGCTTCTCGAAGCCGTCGGTGACGCCCTGAACCATGTTCGCGACGAGCGTCCGGGTCAACCCGTGCAGCGCGCGGTGCTCGCCCCGGTCGGTGGGACGGGTGACCACGACCTGATCGCCGTCCTGCGAGACGGTGATGTCACGGTTGATGCGCTCCGAGAGCTCCCCCTTGGGTCCGTTGACGGTGACGCGATCAGGCTCGATCGCGATCGTCACCCCTGCGGGGACTGAGATTGGCTGCTTTCCAATACGGGACATGAGTGCTCGAAAAAGGGGTCTACCAGACGCGCGCTACGACCTCGCCGCCCACGCCCTGCATGCGCGCCTCGTGACCGGTCATCACACCCTGTGAGGTGGAGATGATGGCGGTTCCCATCCCGCCCTGAATGCGCGGAATGTGGGCGTGGTCGACGTACGTGCGCCGGCCCGGGCGTGAAACGCGCTCGATCCCGGAGATCACGGACTTGCGCTCGTCGGTGTACTTGAGCGTGATCGAGATCTCGTCGCCGGGACGGCCGCCCGCGGCCGGGCGGACCTCGTAGCCCTCGATGTAGCCCTGCTCCTTGAGGATCCGGGCCAGCTCAGCCTTGAACTTCGAGGATGGGATGGCCACGTCCTGGTGCTGCGCCTTGAGCGCATTGCGTACGCGCGTCAGGAAGTCGGAGATCGGATCGGTCATCGACATAGCGCTACCAGCTCGACTTGGTCATCCCGGGGACATAGCCGTTGTGCGCGAGCTCGCGCAGGCAGATCCGGCACACGCCGAACTTCCGATACACCGAGCGGGCGCGGCCGCAGCGGCGGCAACGCGTGTAGCTCCGAGTCTTGTACTTGGCGGGCCGCTGCTGGCGGACACGTTGTGAGACCTTGGCCATGGGCTCCTTCTAATTCTGGGTCGCGGCCGCCTGCGGACGGCCCTCCTTGGAAAATGGCATGCCGAGCGCCTCCAGAAGCGCGAACGCTTCCTCGTCGCTGGCGGCGGAGGTCGTGATCGTGATGTCGAGACCGCGCACCTGGTCGATCTCGTCGTAGTCGACCTCCGGGAAGATGATCTGCTCGCGGACGCCCATCGAGTAGTTGCCGCGGCCGTCGAACGAGCGCGGGCTGAGCCCGCGGAAGTCGCGGATCCGCGGGATCGCGATCGACATCAGCCGGTCCAGGAACTCATAGCCGCGCTCGTTGCGCAGGGTCACGGCGACACCGACCGGCATCCCGTCGCGGATCTTGAACTGCGCGATCGACTTGCGCGCGCGGCGCACGTTGGGCTTCTGGCCGGTGATGATCCCCAGCTGCTCGGTGGCGGCGTCCAGGACCTTCGAGTCCTGCTTGGCGTCGCCCACGCCCATGTTGACCGTGACCTTCTCGACCCGGGGCGCCTGCATCGGACTCGAGTAGCCGAACCGCTCCATGAGCGCGGGGCGGATCTCCTCGAGATATCGCGTCTTCAGTCGAGCGGCCATCAGTCGAGCTTGCTCCCGCTGCGCTTCGCCACCCGCAGCCGCTTGCCGCCCTCGACCAGGACCCCGACCCGGGTCGGCTTGGCGTCCTTGGGGTCGACGAGCATCACGTTCGAGATGTGAATCGGGCCCTCGCGCTCGATCACGCCGCCGACGGTCTCGGCGCGCTGGGCGCCAGCCACCTGCTGCGGGCGCTGATGACGCTTGATGATGTTCAGGCCCTCGACGTAGACGCGGTTCTTCTTCGGCTCGACGCGCAGCACCTTGCCGCGCTTGCCGCGGTCCTTGCCTCCGATGACGATCACCTCGTCGTCGGCCTTGATCCGGAGTGCCATCAGAGGACCTCCGGGGCCAGCGAGACGATCTTCATGAAGTTGCGCTCGCGCAGCTCACGGGCTACTGGCCCGAAGATGCGGGTTCCGCGGGGGTTGTTCTGGGCATCGATCAGCACGGCAGCGTTCTCGTCGAAGGCGATGTAGGTCCCGTCCTCGCGTCCGTAGGACTTCTTGGTGCGGACGACGACGGCGGTGACGACCTCTCCCTTCTTCACCGATCCCTGCGGGCTCGCCGTCTTGACCGTGGCCGTGACCACGTCGCCAACTCCAGCGTAGCGGCGCCGGTGCCCGCCCTTGATGCGGATCACCAGGATCTCCCGCGCGCCGGTGTTGTCGGCCACGCGCATGCGTGTCTCGTTCTGGACCATCGAGTGCTCCTACTTGGCCCTCTGGATGACCTCGACCAGGCGCCAGCGCTTGGTCCGCGACAGCGGCCGCGCCTCGCGCACGGTCACCGTGTCTCCCACGTTGGCGTCGTTGCGCTCGTCGTGGGCATGCAGCGTGCGCGAGGTCCGCACGATCTTCTGGTAGCGGCGATGACGGCGGGCGGTGTCGATCCGCACGGTGATCGTCTTGTCGGCGCGATCGGAGACAACGATCCCCTGGCGCACCTTCTGCACACCGGGAACGTGCTCGCGCGCAGCCACGTCCGCGACCGGCTTGCTGTCGGCCTTGGCCTTCTCGCGGCTGCGGTGACGCTCAGTCCGGCGCGCAGCCGCCTTCTTGCCGCGGATCTGCTCACGCTCTGCCTGCCGCTCCTCGGGGGACATGGCAGCGCGCTTCGGTGCTTTCGCTGCTTTCGCAGCCCGGGCCTGCGCCCGCCGCTCCTTCGGGGGGAGCTGCTCGGCCGGCGCCGCGGCAGCAGCCGAGGGCTCAGCGGCGGCCTCGGTCGGTTCGGCCTCGGGGGCCTCCGCGTCTCCTGTTTCCTCGACTGTCTGGTCCGGTTCCTCGGTCATGAAGTGATTCCTCGTTCACGGGCGACTGTCAGTGCCCTTGCTACCTCACGCTTAGCGCGGCCAAGTCCCGCAGTGTTGTCGAGCTCTCCCGTCGCATGCTGGAACCGCAGGCCGAACAGCTCGCGGCGGGCCGTCGTGATGTGCTCGCGCAGGTCGGTGTCGGTCATGTCGCGCAGCTCGGCGGCTTTCATCCGTCCTCCCGCATCACGAACTTCGTGCGCACGGGCAGCTTGTGACCGGCGAGGCGCATCGCCTCACGCGCGAGCGGCTCGGGCACACCTGCCAGCTCGAACATCACGCGGCCAGGCTTGACCACGGCGACCCACCCCTCGGGGTTGCCCTTGCCGGAGCCCATCCGCGTCTCGGCCGGCTTCTTGGTGAAGGGCTTGTCGGGATAGACGTTGATCCACACCTTGCCGCCGCGCTTGATCTTGCGGGTCATCGCGATACGAGCGGCCTCGATCTGGCGGTTAGTGAGCCAGCCGGCGTCGAGCGTCTTCAGCCCGTACTCGCCGAACTGGACCTTGACCTGCCCACGCGACAACCCGGCCCTGCGGCCTCGGTGCTGCTTGCGGTGCTTGACACGCTTCGGTGAGAGCATCAGCCGCGACCTCCGCCTCCGCCTCCGTTGCCGCCGCCACCGCCGCCGCCGGAGCCGCCGCGGGGACCACGTCCACCGCCGCCGCCGCCGGAGCCACCGCGGGGACCGCGTCCGCCGCCGCCGCCGGAGCCGCCTCGACCGCCGGGGCCGCCACCGCGACCACCCGGTCCGCCCTGACCGCCCTGACCGCCACGGCCACGACCACCCGGACCGCCACCGCGACCGCCGGGGCCACCCGGACCCCCACCGCGACCGCCGGGGCCACCGGGACCGCCACCGCGACCACCGGGACCGCCCGGACCGCCACGGCCGCCGGGGCCACCCTGACCGCCACGTCCGCCTTGGCCACCGCGGCCACCGGGACCGCCACGGCCACCGGGACCACCGCCCTGGCCGCCACGGCCACCGCGCCCGCGGCCACGGCCGTCGCGGCCGTCACGTCCGCCGCGCTCGGGTGCCTGCGGAGGCGGCTCGTCCATGATCGTCAGGTCGGCGCCGGTGTAGCCCTCGGGCATGATCTCGCCCTTGTTGATCCAGCACTTGACGCCGATCCGGCCGAACGTCGTGCGGGCCTCGTGGAAGCCGTAGTCGATGTCGGC